>NZ_JAGSYD010000002.1:626690-940035 GCF_025685575.1 Granulicella cerasi | reverse complement strand
CGTTCCCATCTCGAACACGGAAGTTAAGCCTCGTTGGGCCGATGGTACTGCACGCGCAAGTGTGTGGGAGATTAGGTGATCGCCGGCATTAAAATCAAACGCAAAGCCCACCCAAAAGGTGGGCTTTCGTGCGTTTAGGTGATGCATGAGATTCGGCGGTAAGATGACTACATCAGCAAGCTGCGAAGAATGTTCCATCGTCTGTGGAGTTGTGTTCGGCGAGCAAAGCTCAGTAGCTGTTCTTGGAGTGTAGTGGATGAATCTCGTCGGGGTTTCGCGGCTTACGCAAGTGCGACTGCTGTTCTTTCTCATCATGTCGGTTTGCATCAATCTGGTTATGGATGGTTTGCCGCACGGCCTCAAGCCTGCGCAGATTTTCGTCCTGCCCTTTACCTGCTGCTTCCTGCTCGCGTTTGCCTTGTTCCTGAAGCCGACGTGGTTCGGTGAACTGGCGATCGCTGCCGGTGAGAAAACTGCCTGGTTTTATGGGATCGCGCTCGTGATCGCGGACTTCTTTGTTCTGCGTCAGGAAGCTCACCACTATCAACCGTTTGGCTATCAATGGCACCCAGCACTGACGCTGGGGGTATGTGCGGCGATCGCCCTTCTATTCTTTCTCTGCCAAGCGAGGGTAGCCTCAGCTCCTCTCTGGGGACTCGCGGTGGTCTGCAGCGCGTACGCGGCGCTTGAGGCCCTCTCGATCAAGAGCTTTCCGCTCGCGATTGAGCGGTCGGACATGTTTGCGATGATCCAGGCCGCGTGCACTGAACTGCTCCACGGACACTATCCATACCATTGGTACTACTGGCCGACCGAGCATGTGTTCTCGCCGTATTTGCCTGCGGTCTACCTAGCGTACTTGCCGGCCGTAGTGCTGAAGATCGATCCGCGATGGATGAGCCTGTTCTATTTGCTGTTGATTGCTGTGGTGGCTTATTGGGCAGCACGACCTGAGAGCAAGCGGGTTGTCACTTCAGTGCTCGCGGTCTTCCTTGTCGGGAATTACCTGATTTATCGCCACGATCTTTACTTGCAGCCTTATTGGCTGGTGTTCACGTTGCTGGCGATCTTCATCTGTCGAGGAGACCTGCTCTGGGCTGCTGTGGCTTTGGGCGTTGCCTTGAACTTCTCTCAGCTCACGCTCGCGATATTTCCGTTCCTTCTGCTTCATGCGTGGCAGAAGGAAAGCCTCAAGAAGGCGGTTCAGACGACGCTCGTCTTTGTCGCAACGGCGGTGATCATTCTGGGGCCGTTTCTTTGGAAGCATACGCATGAAGTGTATTTCGGCATCATCGGCAACTATTACAACTTCATGCATACGGTAGACGCTCGTCCGATGAATCTTGCTCATTGGGCCGCGCAAGTGGTGACGCCGGAGCATCTGAAGGCTGTGCAGATGGCGGCTCTTGTCACGATCTTTGGTGTTGCGGTATTCGCGAAGAAGTGTGCGACGGCGGCGGGCTGCCTCGCTTGCATGACGACGGCTTTCCTCGCGTTCATCATGCTTAACATCCTCATCGATGGATACTTCTATCTGACGTTCCTGACGCTGGCAATGGGATACCTTTTCACTGCGAATCAGTGGTGGCGTTCTCCCGAAGCTGCATAAGAAGAAGCTGCATAAGAAAGGGCCCGCGATGAGCGGGCCTTTCCGGTTTGTGGCGAAGTTATTTCTCCGTGGTTGCGGCTGGTGCGGTGGGCTTCTTCGGCTTGCTGGGCTGCTTCGGCTTCTCCGGCGTGGGAGGCGGCGGCGGCTCGATCGTCAGCTTCGGTGCCGTTGGAGGTGTCGGCGGAAGCGGCTCGACGGACGCCTTGCGCAGGGTGATGTCACCGTCCGTGGTCGTTACCGAGACCGTCGCGCCACCACCGTTGACCGGGCCATGCAGCTCCGTGAGGCCGGAGGTCTCGCGCTGCTGCAGGTTGAAGTCGTTCTCCACATCGCCGCGGCGGGTGGAGACGCTGGCGGTGAAGCCCGCGTGGTCGGGAAGGCCGATGTCGACCGAGCCCTTCTCGTTCGTTACCGAAATGCCTTGGATCGGAGCGGCGTTTACGATGTCGACGGAGCCATTGCGGTTATTCACTTGAATGCGGCCTTCGACGCGGTCGAGCGTGATGTTACGGTTGCGCGTTGTGAGCGTCACGGGGCCGAGGACCTGCGACGCGCGGAAGTCTGCACCACCGCTCAGGTCGAGCTCGCCGTCCAGACGCGCCACCTGGAACTGCGTGCGGCTGGTCTGGAAGCGAGTGACACCGTTTACGCGCTCGACATGGGTCGAGCCGAAGAAGTCGCCTTCGAGCGAGAGGCCGCCGTTGATGTCGGTGAAGGAGAGATCGCCGGCACGTCCCTGCAGCGTCACCTGGCCGGTGATGCTGTGCGCGGAGACGTTCGCATCGTCGAAGCTGGTGTGAATGTCGACGGGGCCAGCGATGCCGTTGAGGTCGACGCCGCCGCGCTTCGCGGTGACGCTGACGGAGCCGTGAATCTGGCTGACGTTGATGTCGCCGCGATCGGTGCTGACGATGACGGTGACGTTGTGCGGCACCTCGACGGTAAGGTCGTTGGTCGCGCCTTCGATATCCGGGAAAGCGAGCAGCAGCTGTCCGCTATCGTTGGTGACGGCGGGCTTCAGGCGGTCGGCCTTCTCCTGCGCGTCGGAGTCCTGCCAGGCGTAGACCTGCTTGTGAAGGTCCAGGTGCACCTGGTTGTCGGTCGACGAACCGGTGAGCGTGAGGTCGCCGCGCACGTTGCGGAGCACGAGCGTCTGCGCCGGCGTGATGCTCTCCGTCAGGGAGTCGTCGAAGTCGTGCGACTCGCCCATCATGCGGCTCCAACCGTTATTGGCGTCGAAGAAGCCGTGGCCGATCTCGTCGGAGTGGCGATCCATCCAACCTGCGCTCGCGCCGATGGAAACGATCAGGATGAGCAGGAAGATCACGCCGCCGTTGACGGAGGGGGCATAGTAATTCTCGCTGCGGCTGCGGTGGTAGAACCACTCGCCGATCATCACGATGCCCGCGATGATGAGCACGAGCGGCCACCAGTGACCCATCCAGAAGAAGACCTCTGGCCAGTGCAGGTGGCCGAGCTGCGTCAACAGGAAGAGCACACCGAGAGCAATGAGGATCACCGGGCCAACAATGGAGCGGCGGCGCATGGCGCGACGCTGTGCGCGGGCCTGGTCCCGCATGGCGCGAGCGTACTGCTTTTGCTGGTACGCAAAGGCCTTAGCTTGAGCGCGGAAAGCCTGTTGCTGCGCACGGGCGGAGTTGCGGTCATAGGGCGGAGGATACTGCCCCTGCGGAGGCGGTGGAGGATATCCGGCCATGGCTAGAACTCTCCCTTCTCTGCTTCGTTGGAGTCGGCTACAGGCGTAACCGGAGCGACAGGAGCCACCGGCTGCTGCGGCCACACTGGGGCCGGGTAGACCGTCGGAGCCGTCGCACGACGGATGAACGCCAGGCCACCGCCAACGATGAGCAGCACAGGCCATGTCTGACCGAAGGACGCGAGGTTCAGCGCCTGCAGCAGGAAGAGGATCGAGAGCGTCATGAGGATGATCGGCCAGCGGAGGCAGGAGATCGTGAAGTAGTTCACCTCCTGGCCGGTGGTGTCGCGCAGACGGTCAAGCTCGGTCATGCGGCGGATGAAGATGCCGATGGCGACCACCGCGAGGATGATTGGCGTCAGCCAGCGCTCGGTGACGTGGAAGCTCGGGACGACATTGGAGATAAGGAAGATGGCGCCGAGGCCGATCAGCCAGATCGCCGCCATGGGGATGCCGGTGCGCTGCGGAGGAGGCATCGGGGGCAGGGGAGAGGCGTACGGGTTCGGCTGCACAGGCGGCATCGCTGCGCCGGTGAAGGTATGTCCGAAGTCCTGGCTGCCGATCTGCGTAGCGCTCGGAGCTGGCTGGGTGAAGCCACCGCCGAAGTTCGTCGGCGGAACGTAGCCTGCCCAGTTCGCCTGCGATGATGGCGGCGGCGTGGTGACCGGCGGCGTGGGCGGAGTCCACGGCTGCGTGGGGTTCTGCGCGGCGCGCTGCTGCTGTTGCATCGCGTTCCTGTGAATGCCGACACGCTCGCCGATGTCGTTCAGGCCGAACATGTTGGGCAGCGGCGTACCGTCGCGGCGTGCGCGGGCGGTGTGGATCGCGTCGAAGACCTGATAGAAGACCCAGCCAGCGACCAGCCAGCCGAAGAACTCCGAGACGTGGTCCGAGAATGAGCACAGCACCGCGAAGATGATGATGTGGGCGATTCCCTTGGCAAACTGGCCGTTGTACATGGCGCCCACGCCGGGGATCAGACCGAGGAAGCCTGCGAGTGCAGGGCTCGGTTCGCCGGGAACGGGCGGCATGGTACCGGGGGCAGCCGACGGTGGCGGAGGCGGAACCGCGCCGGGCGTATACGCTGCGCCCGCCGGGGGCGCGCCTGCGGTGCCGAGACGAATCTCAAGGCAGGGCTCGCAGAAGACGCCGGTGCCGACGTTGCGGATGGTCTCACGGGTGAGCGGGCGGCCGCAGTCCTGGCAGTAAGCGACGGTTTCGGCGGCGCTGGCCGCGGGTTGTGGGGGAGAGTTGGGGTCTTGTGGCCAGCCTGCGCCTTGCGTTTCGTCGATCATGGCTAGGCCTCCTTCCTTACGGGCGATGATGTTGCAGATTTCGGAGCTGCTGCGGGCGGCAGCGTCAGTTCGCTGGTGCCACGCGGACGTTCGCGGCGATCATCCTGCTTCGGCTGGTCGTCGTTGTGCTGGTCATTGCGCTGGTCATTGCGCTGATAGCGCGGCGCGGAGTCGTCGCTGTTGCGGAACTCGTCGACCCGCGACTCTACCTGGTAGACCACGCGCAGGTTCGAGAACGAGCGCTCGGCTGAGGCGCTGGCCGTGGCGACCTGGCGGCCGATCGAGCCGGGCTTCAGCTCGAGGTGGCGCAGATCGGTGAGGCGTACGCCCATCAGGTTCAGGCTGAGCGCCACGGAGAAGAAGGCCATCGCGGCGGTCATCGCATAGTGCGGATGGAAGCCGGTGCTGCCGCCCTCGACGCGGAACATATCGACGAACTTCGTCTTGATCAGGCTGGCCCAGCCTTGCTTGACCGGCTCGGGGCGCGGACGCGTCCAGATGGACTCGGCCTGCGGCACAAACGGCATTGCTTCGGCGGGCTGGTAGGCTTCGGCGCTCCCGCTGGTGGCGGCAAGGATACGCGCCATCATGTTTTCGGGCGGCTCGGGCGTGTGGCCTTTGAGCATCCCCATCCAGGCGGCGCCGCGCTGGGCGGCTTCGTACTCTTCCGAGCAGCGAACGCAACCGGCGATGTGGCGGTCGAAGGCGGCCTGCTCGGCGTCGGTCAACAGACCGTCGACGGCATCCGGGCACATCGCCTCCCATACGGCGCATTCGTTGTGAAGATCTTCGAATTGGCTCTGGTCCTTCATGCTCACATCACCTCACTTTCTAAGCGTTTCAACAATCTTGCTAACTCGGCTCTGCCGCGACTTATTCGACTTTTGACGGTGCCCGGTGGAACGCTGAGCACGTCGGCAATGTCTTTGTAGTCCATGTCCTCCAGGTCGCGGAGGATGACGGCCTCGCGCAGCTCCGGAGAGAGCTGTTTGAGCGCGTCCTGAATCTGTGCGCGGAGTTGCAGACCGGAAACATGGCGCTCCTGGTTATCGCGCGGGTCGGCCAGGCGATCGGCGCGGCTGGGGCCGTTTTCGTCCTCGCCCATGGGTTCGTCCAGGGAGTCGGAAACGCGATCCATGCGATTGCGCCGATAGCTGTCCACCAATAGATTACGGGTCAGCGTGGTGAGCCAGGTGGTGAATCCGCCCTTGGTCGGGTCAAAGCTGCCGAGGTTGCGGTACATCTTCAGGAAGACTTCCTGCGTCATGTCCTCGGCGTCGGTCTGGGAGCCCGTAAAGCGGTAGCAGATCGCGTAAACCCGGCGGTGCTGGCTGCGCGCCAGCTTCTCCCATGCCTCGGCGTCGCCTGTGAGGCAGCGCACTGCAAGCTCGGCCAGGGCGGCCTGCTCGGCGAGCATGGCCGCGCGTTCGGCGTTCGGCTGCTCAGCCTTGAGGTTGGGGTCTTCCGGAGACGACATCTTTGTCTGCTCCCCGAGCGGGCGGTTCGCGGGATTCAACTGCCTGCCCGCATCAGGGTTGGTTGGAAGCGTCTCAAAACGGCTGGCTTGCGGGCGACGCACCTCGCGCTGCGGCATCACCTCGGGGAGCTTTACCTCCACCGTGGGAGCCCAGGCCGCGGACGTCTGGTTCCGTCCTTTGAGCCAACCTGTCGAGATGGTCATCGCCGCCATGTTGCTCTATACGCAAGCATGGCGGCGACGGTTCCCTTGAAGCCAATAGATTTTTACAGAAAGGGAAAGTTAAGGCTGCGTGATGACCGCGCAGGCGATGCGGGGACCGGCATTGCCTGCAGGATCAGACTTTTCATCATCCACGCCGCCGTGAATCACCAGCGAGGTGCCGCCGCCTGCGAAGAGCGAGTTGGGCGAGAGCGGGTCGAGCGTGACGTCGGTCAGGTCGAACTCGGTTTTCACCTTGCCGTCCTTCACAACGAGGTTCGACGGCGTGTCGCCCGCGTGGTGGCCCATGGGGTTTTCAAAGCCGTGGTGCTTGCCGGTCGGGTTGAAGTGGCCGCCAGCCGACTTGAAGTCCGGGCCGGTGCAGTCAGCATGCTCGTGAATGTGGAAGCCATGCTCGCCGTCGGGAAGGCCCTTGAGCTCGAGCTTGAGGCGGATGCCGCCGTTCTGCAGCGGCTTGATGATGGCGGTTCCTGCCGGCGTGCCGTCAGCCTTTTTGAACTCCACCTTGAGGGGCTTGTACTTGGCCATCTGCGCTCCGGCAACTGTCGTCATAGCCATCGCCACGGCCATTGCCGCACTCTTCCAATTCGCTCGCATTCCTGTCTCCTTGCGCTCTTGCGCCACCCAAACTCGGTTTCGACCAGCCTACACCCTCAGGCAGGGTTTAGGGTGTAGGGGACAGGAGTGTACGGCATGAACGACGCAGTGGAGTTGAAGGATGTGGCACGCAAGGACGCGATCGCCTCGTTGCAGCGATATTTCGAGGAGAACTTCGATCGCGAACTCGGCGACATGCCCGCCGGGCTGCTGCTGAACTACATCCTCGAGGAGATCGGCCCGGCGATCTACAACAGCGCGATCGCCGACGCGCAGGCTCGGATGCAGCTCCGCGTCGCGGACCTTACGGGCGAGCTCTTCGCCGACGAATTCCGCTACTGGCCGAAGGTCGACGCCAAGCGGCGAACTAAGCGGTAAGAGCGGCGCTGAGGCCGTGCCGTGCCTCTGGTCAAAACCGATAATTCTGTCCGCCTTTTTCACACCCCGGACGCGCTAGGATAGCCTTCACCGACGATGCAGACGACACCTCCAGGCGTGCTTGAAGTGATTACCGGCCCGATGTTCTCGGGCAAGAGCGAGGAGTTGATCCGTCGCCTGAAGCGTGCGCGCATTGCGCGGCAGCGTGTGGCTTGCTATAAGCCCGACATCGACATGCGGTACCACCGCACGTCGATCGCTTCGCACTCGCAGCAGACGCATGACGCCAGCACGGTGCGCAACGTCGAAGACCTGCGCGCGGTGCTCTTTCCCATCCTCGACGAGGTCGAAGTCGTGGGTATCGACGAGGTGCAGTTTCTCTCGCCGGAGATCATTCCGCTGGTCGCCGAGCTGATCGCGCTTGGCAAGCGCGTCATCCTCGGTGGACTCGATATGACCTTTGAAGCTGAGCCCTTCGGCCCCGTACCGGTGCTGATGGCGATGGCGGACAAGGTGACGAAGCTTTCGGCGGTCTGCATGACCTGTGGCCAGCCGGCGATCCACACGCAGCGTCTGAGCGCCTCCCAGGAGCTTGTCGTCGTGGGCGCCGTGGGCATGTACGAAGCCCGTTGCCGCGCGCACTTCACGCCGCACATTGACGAAGTGGGCAGCCAGCAGTTGGAACTTGTTCAAAGCAAGTAACCTGCTTGTCCCAATTCGGGAGACGAAGAGTGCACGAAAGTCTCTAGCACCCTCGACAAGAGGGCGGCGCACCCGCTAACCATAGAGACTGTGACGCCGCCGAGTTTTTCTGCTCACAAACAATCCGAAGCAGGGTTCGAGTCGCTGCGCTTCTGCGCGGACACCGTGCCCATTGCGGCCATGCTCGTGGATGACTCCGCGCATGTGCTCTACGCGAACCTGTTCGCGGAGGAGATGTTTCGCTACGGCGACCGCGAACTCGAAGGCGTGCCTCTGGCCAGTCTGTCGGGTGGACGACCGGGCGCGCATCATCCGTGGCTCGCTGCAAAGCATCTCGGCACCTTGCGCTCGCGTTCGGCGAACGATGATCTTCAACTGACCGCGTTGCGGCGCACCGGCGAGCGTTTCCCGATGGAGCTGGGGCTGGCGCGCACGCCTTCCGGCGAGAGCCACTGCTTCCTGCTGACGTTGGTGGACCTGAGCGCGCGCAAAGCGATCGAAAGCAGCCTTGTAAACCTGACTCTGGAGCTCGGCGAGCGCACGACCGCGTTGGAGGAGCGGACGGCAGAGTTGCAGCAGGAGGCGGAGCGTCGCAACGAGGTGGAAGCCGAGTTAGAGCGCACGCGCGAGGAGTTTCGTTACCTCTTCCAGCGCAATCCGCTACCGATGTATCTCTATAGCCCGTCGGACCTGCGGATGCTCGAGGTGAACGACGCCGCGCTGCAACTCTACGGTTATGCGCGCAATGAATTTCTGGCGATGACGCTGCGCAGCATTCATCCCGGCGACGAACAGCCACGCCTGAGCGAGGTGGTGGGTGATGCGAACGGCGCGGAGTTCTACACGCTGCGCAACTGGCGGCAATGTAACAAGCGCGGGCGCGTCTTTGAGGTAGATACCTTCAGTCGAGGCATGGGTACGGGGCCGGGCGCGCTGCGGCTGGTCGCGGTCGTCGACGTGACGAGCCGCAACGCCGTGGAGAAGCAGCTGCGGCAGGCGCAGAAGATGGAAGCGATCGGCCAGCTGACGGGCGGCATCGCGCATGACTTCAACAATCTGCTGACGATCGTGCTGGGCAACCTCGAGATGATCGTGGAGCAGCCTGAGCTGAACACCGAAGTGCGTTCGATGGCGTATGAAGCGCTCGCCTCGGTGCGTCGCGGAGCCAGCCTCACGCGACGTTTGCTGGCGTTCTCGCGGCAGCAGCCGCTGGAGCCTCGGTCGGTGGATATGGCGCACATGGTCACGGACATGACGGGGCTTTTCCGTCGTTCTCTAGGCGAAACCATTCAGGTGCAGTGCACCTTGCCGCCCAAGCTATGGCCGGTGTCGGTGGACGCGTCGCAGCTGGAGAACGCGCTGCTGAACCTCGCCGTGAACGCGCGCGACGCGATGCCATCTGGCGGTGTGCTGGGCATTGAGGCGCGCAACGTGACGCTCACGGCCGCCGATCTTGCAGCGCACCCAGAAGCTGTCGCGGGCGACTATGTGCAGATTGCCGTGATGGACTCCGGCGTAGGCATGGCGCGCGAGGTGCTCGACCACGTGCTGGAGCCGTTCTTCACCACCAAGCCCGTGGGCAAGGGAACGGGCTTAGGGCTGTCGATGGTCTACGGCTTCGCCCGGCAGTCTGGCGGGCATTTGCGGATCACCTCGGAGGTGGGCAAAGGCTCGACGGTGAAACTGCTGCTGCCGCGTCAGCAGGGCGAAGCGCGGCCGGTAGAGCCAATGCCCATGCTCACGGGCGTAATGCCGCGCTCGGCGAGCGGAGAGACGATCTTGCTCGTGGAGGACGATGCAACGATCCGTCGGCTCGTGCAGCGGTTGCTGACCATGCTCGGCTATCGCGCACTGGTGGCGTCGGACGCGCAGACGGCGCTGGAGGTGTTGTCGCAGCACGCGCCCGTGGACCTGCTCTTCACCGATGTCGTGTTGCCGAACGGGCGCAGCGGTGCGGACCTGGTCGTCGAAGCACAACGTATGCAGCCTGGCCTGCGTGTGTTGTATATGTCCGGCTACACGCGCAACGCGCTGCAGAATAATGCGGCTGTGGAAGAGAACCCCAGCCTGCTGACGAAGCCGTTCCGCAAAGAGGACCTGGCGCGGGCTGTGCATCGCAGCCTGAACGCGTGAGCCCGGCTGCCGTACACTGAAAGTCCTGTGAAAGACGTAAAACGCATCGTGTTGGCGGGCTTTATGGGCTCGGGGAAATCGACGGTCGGCGCTCTGCTGGCCGCGGAACTGGGCTGGGCGTTTGCGGATCTCGACCACGCCATTGAAGCGCGTACCGGCGAGACGATCTCGCAGACATTCGCCACGCGCGGCGAAGCTTACTTTCGCGAGGTAGAGTCGGCAGCGCTCGGTGATTTGCTCGAGCGCGAGCAAACGGTGATCGCACTCGGCGGCGGAGCTCCGGAGATCGCCGCAAACCGCAACGCACTTGCGGCCGACGAGGCTACGCGCGTCGTCGTGCTGGAAGCGCCGTTCACCGAGTTGTACGAACGCTGCATCGCGCAGTCGTTACAGGCTGGTACAGCGGTGCGTCCGGTGCTGGCGAACAAGGACGAGGCGGAGGCCCGCTTCTATCGCCGCGCGCCGCATTATCGGGCGATCGCGCATGAAGTGCTGGAGACAGCATCGCTCGATCCCACGACGACGGTCGCGCATGTGATCGAGCGGCTGGGTTTGGCGAAGCGCTAAGAACGGCTGGACTGCGCGATCTTCTGCGCTAGATCGGCTCCGGCGTCTTTCTGTACCAGGTATTCATCGATCAGCACGACGACCAGCGCCGCGGTCGGCACCGCGACCATGGCTCCGACTACGCCCGCGAGCGTGGTGCCACAGAGCAACGCGACGAGTACGCCGAGACCCATGAGGTCGACGCTCGTGCGCATGATCTTCGGCGTCAGATAGGCGTTTTCGATCTGGATGTAGATGAAGTAGAAGAGCAACACGCCGCCCATCTTTGCCCAGGAGTCCAGCGCTGCAACGCCAGCTGCCAGCACGATCGTGATGATGCCGCCGACGACAGGAATGATGTTGAAGAGCCCCATCAACATGCCGAGCAGGAAGAAGTAGCGCACGTGCAGCGCGGCGAAGACGATCGTCGAGCTGACGCCGAGGATCAGCATCAGCGCGCCCTGGCCGAGCAGCCACTTGCTCATGCGCTGTTCGGCGGTGAGCAGCGTCTTGGCAAGACGTCCGCGGCTGCGTTTCGGCACCAGCGAGAGGAAGTAGAAGTACGCGAACTCGCCCTCAAGCATGAAGTAAATGCAGAGAATCAGGGCTTCGACGAGGTCCATCAGCGCGGAGAGCCACTCCGGCACGCTGGAGAGAATGTAGTGCGCGAAGTTGCCGGCAGCGCCTTCCGCCTGCGCCGCAATGTGGTCGATGCCGATGCGGTTCGCAAAGGGGAGCTTGTGCATACGCTGCACCAGTTCCGGAATGCGCGCGGGCGCCTCAGAGGCGAAGCCCTGCATGTCGTGCAGCACCGGCGGCAGGCCGACGAGCACGAAGGCCGTCAACGCCGCGAAGATGCCGACAAACAGCACTGCTACGCCGACCGTGCGGTTGGGGCTGAACTTGCCGAAGCGCAGCTTTGTGATCGGCTCGACCATCGGCATCAACACGACGGCGAAGAGGGCCGAAACGTAGATGATTCCCAGCGCGTGGCGCAGGCGCCAGGCCAGCAGGATGAACAGCAGCACCGCGAAGAAGAAGACGATGTGTCCGCGAATGGTGCGGGTTTGCTGCGCGTCGGGCGCGTCCTCGTCGTCAGGGCTCTCGTCGAGGGCCTCACCATCGGCGAGGGCGCGAAGCTGCTTCTTCTGTTCGGGGTGCAGCTCGTCGTTGGATCGAGCGCCGGTCTGGTGTGCGTCGGACAGGGGAATTCTCCTAAGTATTTGGCTATACGATGCGTTTCGATGTGAAAAACGCTGGCTGACGCAGGTGTTCCCGGCGAAATTAGTTGCCGGACGTGTAACCTTACTCCTCGGGGCGGCTCGTCTCTTTTGAGTATGCAGCTCGCCATCCATGCCAGCACCATGAGTGATCTGCCGGAAGCCGTGCCGTTGGCGAACGAACTCGATGATATCGAGTCGCTGATCCGCACGTACCGCCCGCGCATTTTGCGTTTTGTCACCTTCTCCATCGGCGACGCCGACCTCGCCGAGTCGATCACGCAGGACACCTTCCTGAAGGCGTACCGCGGCCGCGAGAGCTTCCGCGGTGACTGCTCGATCAACACCTGGCTGACGTCGATTGCGCTGAACCTGGTGCGCGACCAGCAGCGGCTGCAGAAGTTCCGCTTCTGGCGTCAGGCGCGGGCCTCGGCGGTGGATGTGACGGAGGCGGCGAACTTCCTTCCGTCGGGTGAATCTTCGCCGGAATCACGCATTCTAGCGCGTGAACAGGCATCCCATGTACAGGCGGCGCTGGAGCATCTTTCGCCCAACCAGCGTAAAATCTTCCTACTACGCTTTGTGGAAGAGATGGACCTTGCGGAGATCGCGGCAACCTTGGAAATGCCGGTGAATACCGTGAAGACGCACCTGCACCGTGCGCTGAAGTCCGTTCGCGCCCAGGTAGGAGCTGCGCAGTGAAGAACACTATGCACCTTTCTGAAGAACAACTCGATGATCTGCTGATCGGCGACGCCTCTGCCGAAGTCTCGGCGCATGTGGCCGGCTGTGAGGCCTGCCAGACGCGCGTGCGCGAAGCAGAGGCCCCGTTTGCCAGCTTCCGCGATGTGTCGCTGGCGTGGGCGGAGCGCCGCTCGGCGACGATGCCTGCGAGCGCGGCGATCCTCGCCAGGCCGCGCACCTCGCACCGCTTTGGCTGGGCGATGGCTGCAACCGCAGCGTTGGCCGTAGGCGTGGCGATTCCGGTGATGCGTGATCGCATGACGCCTGCTCCTGTGGCTCAGCCGGAGACGATGGCGGCGATCAGCCACACGGGCATGGCGAACGTGACGCCGGTGGCCGCAACTTCCGAGCAGATCGACAACGACAACCGCATGTTGCAGGACATTGACCGCGCGCTGGGTTCGCAGGATGCGACGCTCGCCAGCTACGCGATGGAGCCGCAGTCGGAACGCACGCGCGCTTCGCACAAAAACCTCGTGAGAGATTAGCCAAAGATCTCCGCGACAACCGTAGTACCTTGTAGTTCCTGAAGGACCTTGCCTTGCATCGACGCTTTCTACAACTCGCGCTGGCTGCGTGCGTCTCTCTGAGCGCCGCGACGTCGCTTGCGCAACGCGGCCCCGGTGGCGGTGGCCAGGGCCCCGGCGGCGGGATGCATGGTGGCCTCGGCGGACCCGGCGGCATGAACAACTCGTCGCCTAACGGCAACTTCGGTGGCGGCAACAGCGGGTTCTCTGGCGGCGGTATGCGCTCCGGCCCCATGCTTGGCCCGCCGGGGCGCTGGTGGGACGACAAGAAAGTTTCGCACTCGCTGAACATCCGCTCCGATCAGCAGAAGCGCATGGACGACATCTTCACGGCGAACCGCAGCCAGCTTGTTTCGGCCTACAACAACCTGCAGCGCGAAGAGCAGAAGCTAGGCTCGATGAGCACGCCGGACCTGCAGGATGAGTCGAAGGTTTTTGCGGCGATTGACCGCGTGGCGCAGGCGCGTGCGGACCTCGAAAAGCTGAATGCGCACATCCTCGTGCAGATTCGCCATGAGCTTGACGGCGAGCAACTCGTGAAGCTCGATAAAGAACTTCGCTAGTCTGGCCCGAAGTTTTGAGACGCTCTCGCTGCGGCGAGGGCGTTTCTGTTTGCACGGCGTTCAAGCGCGCTGAGTAGAATGCGAGCAATATCGTTTCAGGAGATTGCTGTGCGCCGCTCGTTGATCGCTTTGCTTGCCGTTTCATTGACCTTGCCCGCGTCGATGCTTCACGCCGAAAAGAAGTCGGAGGGACGTTGGGTGGCAAGCTGGACCGCCGCGCCTGTCGCGAGTCCGAGCAAATCAGACACCTTCAAGGAGATGACGATTCGCAACTTCGTCCATCTCTCGCTGGGCGGCCGTGGCACGCGCATCGTGTTGACGAATGAGTTCGGCACCTCGCCGCTGACGATCAACGGCGTCTCGGTGGCAATGAGCGCCGGCAATGGCGTGATCAAGCCGGGATCGTCGCAGGTCGTGAAGTTTGGCGGACGCGAGACGGTCGTCATCCCCGCAGGCGCGCTGATGGTGAGCGATCCCGTAGAGTTCGAGATTCCCGCGGCGGCTGATCTCGCGGTCAGTATGTACGTCCCCGAGCAGACGATGACGATCTGCACGGCGCACAACTACACCGCGCAGGAGAACTTCCGCGCTGCGGGCAATCAGCTCACCGCCGAGATGATGGCGGATGCGAAGAAGCTTGGACCCTGGTTTTTCCTGAAGGGCGTTGAGGTCTTCTCCGCGTCGGACGCGGCGACGGTCGTGACCTTTGGCGACAGCATTACCGATGGCCACGGCTCCACGCTGAACGCGAACCACCGTTACCCAAACTTCCTCGCCGCGCGCGTGCTGGCGGATGCGAAGCTGAAGCATCTCGCGGTCGTCGATGAGGGCATCGGCGGCAATCGCGTATTGCATGACCAGACTGGCCCGAACGCTCTGGCGCGCTTCGATCGCGATGTGCTCGCGGTGCCGGGTGCGAAGTATGTGATCGTGCTCGAAAGCATCAACGACATTGGCCGCATGACCTCGCAGCCGGGAACGCCCGAGGCCGTGACGGCGATCGACCTCATCGTCGGCCTGCAGCAGATGATCGACCGCGCGCATGAGCGCGGCCTGAAGATCTTTGGCGCGACACTGACGCCGTACGAGGGTGCGAAGTATTACTCGGAGAGCGGCGAGGCGATCCGCGAGCAGATCAACGCCTGGATTCGCACGAGTGGCCACTTCGATGCCGTGATCGACTTCGATAAGGCCACGCAGGACCCCGCGAATCCGAAGCGGTATCTGCCCGCGTATGATCTCGGCGATCACCTGCACCCGAGCGATGCAGGCTACCAGCGCATGGCCGATGCGGTGGACCTCACGCTCTTCCGCTAACGCGTCCTCTCCGGAATTGAAGTGCCTCTCCAGAAGTGAAGTGCGCTGATCCGGGTGCCCCACATCTCGGCTCCATGAGATGTGGGTTTGCAGGATGCTTAGCTCGGCGGACCTTTGCCTCTCCCATCTCTGCGCGGCACTTGCGCAAAGGTGGGGCACAAGATGATTGGCAACGACAAAGGCCGCGTCCGAAGACGCGGCCTTTGTCGTTGCAGCGGAGACGATCTACTTGAGTTCGTAGCCTGCGAAGAAGTAGGGGATTTCGAATGCAGCGGTTTCTTCCGCGTCCGAACCGTGGATGGCGTTCTCGCCGATCGAGGTGGCGAACATCTTGCGGATGGTGCCTTCGTCAGCCTTGGCCGGGTCGGTGGCGCCCATCAGGGTGCGCAGGTCGGCAATCGCGTTTTCCTTCTCGAGCACCATCGGGTAGATCACGCCCGAGCTCATGAAGTCGACGAGCTCGCCGAAGAACGGACGCGCAGCGTGCACGTAGTAGAAGCCTGCGGCCTGCTCCTTGGTGAGCACGATCTTCTTGATCGCAACGAGCTTGAAACCAGCCTTCGAGATTTCGGCGAGGATGGCTGCGGCGTGGCCGTTCTTGACCGCGTCCGGCTTGATGATGCTGAAAGTACGCTGTGACACTGGGGGAATCTCCTGACCGCGCAAATGGCGGTGAATACGGCGTTCGCTCGACATCAGAGCACGCTGAACGCACTTCGATTAGTTTACCTGACGGACGCATAAGCTGCTTGAACGCAAGAAGAAAGCCCACCATCGCTGGTGGGCTTTCAGTGCTTCTGCGGTCGCTTACGCCTTACCGAGCACGCGCGCCATGGCTTCGCCGATTTCACTCGGCGTCTGCACGACGGTGATGCCTGCAGCTTCCATCGCCGCCATCTTGCTGGCTGCGGTGCCTTCGCCGCCGGAGATGATCGCGCCAGCGTGACCCATGCGGCGGCCCGGAGGCGCCGTCTGGCCGGCGATGAAGCCGACAACCGGCTTCTTCACATGCTGCTTGATGTACTCCGCTGCTGCTTCTTCAGCCGAGCCGCCGATTTCGCCGATCATGATGATCGCTTCGGTGTCGGGATCCTCGTTGAGGAGCTTGAGCGCGTCGATGTGCGTGGTGCCGATGATCGGGTCGCCACCGATGCCGATGGCGGTCGACTGGCCGATGCCGCGCTGCGTGAGCTGGTACACGGCCTCATAGGTCAGCGTGCCGGACTTCGAGACGATGCCGACGTTGCCTTCCTTGTGAATGCGGCCGGGCATGATGCCGATCTTCGCCTTGCCGGGCGAGATGACGCCGGGGCAGTTCGGTCCGATGAGGCGCGAGGACGAGTTCTTCGCCACGTCCCACACCTTCACCATGTCGAGCACCGGAATGCCTTCGGTGATGCAGACGACCAGCGGAATCTTCGCATCGACAGCTTCGAGGATGCCGTCTGCCGCGAAGGGCGGCGGAACGAAGATGACGGTGGCGTTTGCACCGGTTTCCTGCACGGCTTCTTCCACCGTGTTGAATACGGGCCAGCCTTCGTGCGTGGTGCCGCCCTTGCCGGGCGTTACGCCGCCGACGACGAGGTCAACGCCGAACTGCTTCGCGTATTCCGCGCAACTCTTCGCGTGGAAGGTGCCTTCGCGGCCGGTGATGCCCTGAACGATGAGGCGAGTATTCTTATCAACCAAAACTGACATAAGCTTCTAGCTCCTAGCTTCTAGCTTCTAGCCCTTCGCTGAAACAGTCGCGATGAATGCGGTGAGCATTCGTCCCACCTCTGCGTTCAGCGATTGAGCCTGCTGGATGCGATCTTGATTTCCCAGACCTAGCTCTTTTGCGATGACGAGCTGTGTCTGTACTTCGTAATTCGAACCCTGTGCCATACCGAGAAACTGTCGGAACTCACCGTTGTTGAGTCGGCCTCGTCCCTCGGCAATATTGCTCGCTACAGAAACGGCTGCCCGTTGAAGCTGCGAGGTAAGTCCATACATCTCCTGCCTCGGGAAGTGCTCGGTCAATTTGTAGACCGCAACACTTTGCTGAATAGCTTTCTGCCAAACCTGCAGGTCTTCGACCTTTTGCGACATATACAAACCTCGTACGACTCAACAGGTTTGGGCTAGAAGCTAGGAGCTAGAGGCTAGAAGCTATCCCTTCGCTGCCGCCACGACCAGATCAGCCGCTTCCTTCATCGTTGCGCCGGTCTGGAAGTTGAGGCCGGAGTCGGCGAGGATCTTGCGGCCTTCTTCGACGTTCGTGCCTTCGAGGCGCAGGACGATCGGGATCTGCACGTTCAGCTTCTTCGCCGCTGCCACGACTGCTGTTGCCAGCACGTCCACGCGCAGAATGCCGCCGAAGATGTTGATGAAGATCGCCTTCACGTTCGGGTCAGAGAGGAGAATGCCGAAGGCGTTCTCGATCTGCTCCTGGTTGGCGCCGCCGCCGACGTCGAGGAAGTTCGCGGGCGAGCCGCCGGAGTGCTGGATGATGTCCATCGTCGCCATCGCGAGACCGGCGCCGTTCACCATGCAGGCGATGTTGCCATCGAGCTTGATGTAGTTGAGCGAGAACTTCGAGGCTTCCACTTCGAGCGGATCTTCTTCCGCAACGTCGCGCAGTTCCTTCAGGTCCTTGTGGCGGAAGAGCGCGTTGTCGTCGAAGTTGATCTTGCAGTCGAGCGCCGCGAGCTTGCCGTCCTTCGTGGTGATGAAAGGGTTAATCTCCATCAGCGACGAGTCGGTTTCCATGAACGCGTTGTAGAGGCCGGTCATAAACTTGACCGCTTCACCAACCTGCGCGGGCGTGAGGCCGAGCTTGAACGCCAGCTTACGGGCCTGGAAGGGAGCAAAGCCCACGGCCGGGTCGATGTACTCCTTGAAGATCGCGTCGGGGTTCTCGTGAGCGACTTCTTCAATCTCCATGCCGCCGGACTTGGAGGCCATGAAGACGACCTTCGCCGAAGCGCGGTCAAGTACGAGGCCGAGGTAGAGCTCGCGATCAATGGCCGAGCCGGACTCGATCAGCAGACGCTGCACCTTCTGGCCTTGCGGACCGGTCTGGTGCGTGATCAGCTGCATACCGAGAATCTGCTTGGACGCGGTGACGGCTTCTTCGAGGCTCTTGGCGAGCTTGACGCCGCCGCCCTTGCCGCGGCCGCCTGCGTGGATCTGTGCCTTGACGACCACAACATTATGGCCTGCGTCGAACAGGTTCTTCGCTGCTCGTTCGGCTTCTTCGATGGTCGTGGCCATCTCGCCGTCCGGCACGGTCACAGCGTGCTTGCGGAGGATTTCTTTGGCCTGGTACTCGTGAATCTTCATGAGTGCTCCTCGGGGATTCTTACGCGTGGCGTAACGTCTGCCATCGTATGGGTGTCGGGAAACGCACTGCAAGAGTCCGCTCCGATTATCGGTGCGGATGTGCGATCTTTTATCGTTTCTTCGGAAGGGCTTAGTCGCCGAGCGGCTGCCACAGCTCGATGCGGTTGCCGTCGCAGTCCTTGGCCCAGGCGAAGCGACCGTAGCTTTCGTCCATGCGCTTGGGGTCGACCCATTCGCCGGCTTCGGTCAGCGCGTCGACGATCGCGTCGATGTCGTCGACACGGTAGTTGATCATGACGGCTTGATTGTCGGGACCAAAGTATTCGGTGTGCTGCGGAAATGGCGACCAGACGGTCATGGACGTGCCCTTGGGCTGGGCTGCGATGTCGTCGTCGTACTGCAGCATGATGCCGAAGTCCGTGGGCTTCAGGCCGAGATGCTTCTCATACCAGGCTGTCAGTCGCTTGGGGTCGGGAGTACGCAGGAAAACGCCGCCAATACCGGTCACACGTGCCATCGGAACAGTCTCCTTTAGGATCGCTGCAAGGATACGACGAGTTGCTGTACGCGGCCAGCATCAATTGCGGCGGCGGCCTTTTCCACGCCCTGGGCGAGCGTGTCGGCGAGCCCGGCGACCTGCAGCACGGCTGCGGCGTTGAGCAGAACGACGTCGCGACGGGGGCCACGCTCTCCGGCGAAGATGCCTCGCAGAACGGCGGCGCTGTCCTCGACGTTCGTCGTGACGAGTTCGCCGAGCGGAGCGCGTTGAAGCTTCGCGTCTTCCGGTTCAACGCTGCGCAGCGCGACCGGCTGGCCTGTGCGCACTTCGGCGACCGCAGAGGTTCCGGCGAGCGAGAGTTCGTCGAGGCCGCCTTCGCCGTGCACGACGAGGGCGTGGGTGGTGCCGAGGTGCGTCATGGCCTGTGCGGCGAGCGGTACGAGGCGTTCTGCGTAGACGCCCATCACCTGGCGGCGCGCGCCAGCGGGGTTCAGCAGCGGGCCCAGTACGTTGAATACGGTGCGGATGCCGATGGCGCGACGCACGGGCATCACGGCCTTCATGCCGGGGTGGTGCGAGGGCGCGTGCAGGAAGACGAAGCCATGGCGTCGCAGGGCTTCCGCTGCGGCATCGGGCGCGAGGTCGGTGGGTATACCGAGCGCTTCGAGCACGTCGGCCGAACCGCTCTTCGAGGTGACCGCACGGTTGCCGTGCTTGGCGACCGACGCTCCGGCAGCGGCCGCGACGAGCGCCGAAGCGGTCGAAATGTTGAAGGTGCCGGAGGTGTCGCCGCCGGTGCCACAGGTGTCCACGATGCGGGAGCGCTCGTCTTCGGTAAGCGGCAGCGTCACGGCCTGCTCGCGCAGTGCGAGCGCGAAGCCTGCGACCTCTTCGGCGGTTTCGCCGCGAGCGGCCAACGCGCCGAGCAGGGCACCGATCTCGATGTCGGAGGCCTCGCCGGCCAGGATGCGGCGCATCAGCAGGCGCGCTTCTTCAAGCGAAAAGTGTTCGTGACCTTCGATGACGCGACGCAGTTCGAACTGAAAACTCATATCGAGTTCAAGGGTAGAGGAAGACGAGGGAGGAGGGAAGGCGAGGGAGCTGGAAGAAGGGCAAAGCAAACGGCGACCCGAAGGCCGCCGCTGCTTGGTGCGATTTGTCTACGCTTCGCTCGGGTCGGGTTGACCGAGCTTCGAAGCGATGTTCGACCACAGCGTGTCCGGTGGTTCGACCTCGGCTTCGGGCTCGAAGAGGCTCTTCGCGGCGGCGGCAATGGCCTCGAGGTCGCGCACAAGCGCGGCGGCATCGGGGTTTGCGGCGAGGAAGTTGGTGAGACGCGGATCGTCGGTCAGGCTTGCGCCGTCGGCCGAGGCGATCAGTTCGGGCAGGTAGTTAGAAAACTCCGACGGAGTCATGTTGTCGAAGTTCACAGCGTTGAGATCCATTAGTGCACTACCTCCTTGCTGCGGGCAGGCACCGTGGCAAGCTGTTCGGGGTTGCGCAGCAGGTCACGCAGCTTCAGGCGTGCCTTATGGAGCTGCGACTTGGAGTTGCCGGTGGAGCACTCGAGCATCGTCGCGATCTCGTTGTGTTCGAAGCCTTCGACGTCGTGCAGGACGAAGACCATGCGGTAGCCCGGGGGCAGCGAAGCCACTGCGCGCTCCAGCGTGACGCGGTCCACGGAGCCTGAAAGATTCAGGTCCTTGGAGCCGAAATCGCGCTTCGGTGCATCATCTTCGCTCGGGTTGATGGTCTCTTCGAGCGAAACGAGCTGCAAGCCCTTCTTACGCAGGTGCATCAGCACGAGGTTCACCGTGAGGCGGTGCAGCCAGGTGGAGAAGGCCGACTCGCCGCGGAAGCTGCCGAGCTTGCGATAGAGGTGCAGGAACGCTTCCTGCGTCATGTCCTCGGCTTCAGTGACGTTGCCGAGCATGCGGAGGCAGAGGGTGTAAACGCGGCGCTTGTGCAGCGCGTAGAGCTTGGAGAACGCGTCGGCGTCGCCATTCTTGGCGCGCTCGATAGCGTCTGCTTCTCCGGCGATCGGCGGGTTCCGCTTGAACATGCCGGGATTCGGTTTTTCAGTCGACATTCTGCTTTGGCCTTGTGCTTGCATCGGGTGCCATCCAGGTGGGTGTGCGATCTTGCCAGTCTGGATGCGAGCAGCGCTTCCAGCGTACAGCAGATGCGGTGAAAAGGTTGTCCTGGAGTTTGAGAGGCCGGTCGGCGGGGAAAGGTTGCCCGGTCGCTCGGGGCCAGCTAGCTGCCGATGAATCTGGCGTAGAGCGAGCGGGCCAGGGCGGTGTCCGTGGTGCCCTGAATGAGCGCACGACCGTCGGGGAACACGGTCAAGGTGTATTCCCCGTAGCTGAAACGCAGCAGCAGATCGTTAGAACGCACAGGGCCGAGCGGCTTCAGGCGTTCGGCGAGCGAGGCCAGCTCCAGCGGGCGGTGGTGCTCGTGGATCTGTACGGAGTTGCGCCCGCAGAGCGTGATGTGGGGGCGCGATTCGCCCGCCAGATAGCGGAAGTCGCGCGCGGCGCAGATCTCGCAGCTCGTGCGGGGCCTGGTTGTCTTCACCTCGGCGAAGTCGCCGGTCCAAAGGTCGTAGGAAACCAGCGTGCGGCGCATGAGCTGCGGCTGGCCGGTGAGAAACTTCAGCGCCTCGGTGGTTTGCAGGCTGGCGGCGAGGTTCACCGCAGTGGAGAGGATGCCGGCGGTGTCGCAGGTCTCGACTGGACCGGTGGGTGGGGCGGGGAAGATGCAGGCGAGGCAGGCGGTCGGCTCATAGGGTGCGGCTTGGTCGGCCTCGCGGCGCGGCAGGATGTTCATCGTCGCCGCATAACCGCCGACGGCGGCGGCGTAGATCCACGGCTTACCGGTGGAGACCGCGTAGTCGTTGAGCAGGTAGCGCGTTTCGAAGTTGTCCGTGCAGTCGAGCACGAGGTCGGCGTCGCGCAGCAGTTCGTCGATATTGCCCGGCACGAGATCGGCGACGTGCGCTATGACTTTGCAGTCGGAGTTGATGCCTGCGAGCTTCCGTTGCGCGGCGATCGCCTTGGGCAGCGCATCGCGTGCGTCTTCCTCATCGAAGAGAACCTGCCGCTGCAGGTTCGAGGGCTCAACGAAGTCGCGATCGATGAGGGTGAGCTGGCCGACGCCTGCGCGGGCGAGCAGTTGTGCGGTGGCCGCACCGGTCGCGCCGACGCCGATCACCGCGGCGCGGGCTTCGCGCAATCGCTGCTGGCCGCCCTGGCCGATGCCCGGGAAGAGAATCTGTCGGGAGTAGCGGTCTTGCAGGTCGTTGGCGGGCGAGGCAGGCATCTTCTTCAGTATACGAACCGTCCGGTGATCGCTGTCCGTGGAAGGAAGTGCGTTGGCTTGGCAGCCCGAGGAAAAAAAGTTGCATCCATACAGAGAACTATTGGTGGAGAGTTTCGCTACCTGCGTCAGCGCACTTGAATATCGGGTCGGGTAGCTTCACGACGTGATCTTTGCTACCGTGCGATCTGGTTCTATTGCCGCAGAGAAGGGAAACGGAAGAGCGGGTGCAGCAAGTGGGTCGAGTCGGGTATCGCGCAAGCGAGAGTGGACGTGTGGGCGAAGCGATGCGCTGGGTCGCATTCGCTGCCGTAATCGCGTGGCTGCTCGTTGCTGCGGTTCAGGCCTCGGCGCAGCAGACGGGCGTGGTGCCCTCAACTCCTTCCGCTGACCCGAACCCTCCTGCTGTGCCGAACGCACAGACCTCGCCGCAAGTACCTGCGCAAGTGCCGCAGGCGGACGTCACGACTCCTACGCAGAGTGATGCTTCCACGAAGAACGTAGGTAGCAACGGAGCGATCACCAACGTGCTTCCTGCACTGGACCACAGCGTCTGGTCGCAGGGCGGCAAGCGCGTCTCGGCGATCCAGTTCGATGGTGTTTCCTTCAGCGAGGCCGACAAGATTCGCGGTGAGCTGAAGCAGAAGCCCGGAACGACTCTGAACCCCGACGATGTGCGTACAGACCTTCGTCTGCTCTTCCGCTCGGGGCGCTACCGCGACATCAATGCGAACGCGAAGCAGAACGCGGACGGCTCAATCACGCTCATCTATACGGGCACGGCGCGCTACTACGTCGGTCGCGTCGAGGTGAACGGTATCTCTTCCGAGCGTCTTGCGTCGCTCGAGACTTTCGCGACGAAGCTCGATCCCGGCACGGCCTACACCGAGTCTCAGATTCCTGCGGCGGTGAACAGCATCATGGCGTCGCTGGCGGAGAACGGATACTTCGAGCCGCTGGTGGATGTCCGCACCACGACGGACGATGTCGGCGCGCAGGTGAATGCGACCTTCGTCGTCAATGTGGGGCCGCAGGCGCGCGTAGGTAAGGTTGCCGTGGATGGCAACGACCCTGGCATCAGCGTGGAGGATTTCCGCAAGAAGGGTTCGCTGAACTGCGGCCGCCTCTCGCGGCTCTTCAACCATGCCTGCACGCCCAAGGTGACGCGCGATACCGCGAGCACAGCCCTGAGCGGTGTGCGCGGCTATTACCAGAAGCGTGACCGCCTGGAAGGCACGATCAGCCTGCAGAAGCAGGATTACGTGGCGGCTCGCAAGCAGCTGGACTTTACCTTCCTCGCCAACCAGGGGCCGTCGGTGAAGGTCGTGATCAACGGCGCGAAGATCTCTAACTCGCGCAAGAAGCTGCTGGTGCCGATCTACGAGGAAGGCGCCGTCGATATCGATCTGCTGAATGAAGGCGCCTTCAACATCCGCGACTATATGCAGCAGCAGGGTTACTTCAACGCGCGCGATGAAGTGAAGCGCACCCAGAACGGTCCCAACGCTGAGACTGTGCAGTATGACGTGGACAAAGGTCAGAAGCATAAGGTCATCGACGTCAGCATCAAGGGCAACAAGTACTTCAGCATGGACACGATTCAGGAGCGTCTGCGCGTGAAGAAGGGCGATCTGTATCAGCGTTCCGGTGTGTATTCGACACAGCTGGTGAATGCCGATGTCGCTTCGATCGAATCGCTCTATCGGGCCAGCGGATTTACGCGCGTCAAGGTGAGTTCATCCGTCGCCGAACGGGACAAGGACCCCGCGGGAAATGCGTTGAAGATCGCAACGATCAAGGTGCTCTTCACGGTGGTTGAAGGCGATCAGCAGAAGTTCGGCGAAGTGAAGCTCGCGGGCGTCGACGCTTCGCGCGAGAAGGTCGTGCATTCGCTGTTGAGCACGGAAGAAGGCCAGCCGTTCTCGCTGATCACGCTCTCCGGCGATCGCGATGCGATCCTCAGTTACTACCTCGCGAATGGCTTCGAGCACGCGCGCATCGAGTTCGATCAACAGCCGCAGGCGGACGATCCTACTGCGACCGATGTGACGATGAACGTCACGGAAGGTCGTCAGGTGTTCATCGACAAGGTGCTGCTTTCAGGCCGTCGTTACACCAAGCAGTCGCTCGTGGACAAGCAGGTGCTGGTGCATGAAGGCCAGCCCCTCGATCAGTCCGCGTTGTTGCAGACGCAGCGCAACCTCTACAACCTCGCGCTCTTCAACGAAGTGAATGCGGCCGTGCAGAACCCGACCGGCCGCGCGCCGGAGAAGAACGTGCTGATTCAGCTGACCGAAGCCAAACGATGGGATGTGACGTACGGCTTCGGCTTCGAAGCGCAGACGGGCACTCCGCAGTTCGGCCCCACGCAGACAGGCCGTCGCGTAACGGCGGCGCAGAACGGCCAGGCCGGCGTCAGCCCGCGAGTGTCTGCCGACATCTCACGCATCAACCTGTTCGGCACGCAGAAGTCGCTCACGTTGCATACGACCTACGGCCTGCTGGAAAAGGTCGCCACGCTAAGCCTGAACAATCCGCAGTTTCTGGGCAAGCCGACTTTGACCGCGTCCGTAAGCGGCGGCTACTCCAACGTGCAGAACATCACGACCTTCCAGGCCTCGACGCTGCAGGGTGACTTCCGCGTGTCTCAGAAGTACGGCAAGGCAGACACGTTTATCTACGACTTCCAATATCGCCGTACGTCGGTGAACTCGAACAGTCTCGAGATCACGCCGAACCTTGTGGGACAGTTTGCGCAGCCTGTAACGGTAGGCGGCCCCGGCTTCACGTACTTCCACGACACGCGAGACCCCAGCCCGCTCGACGCGCAGAAGGGCGTGTACTACTCGGTGCAGGAGTTCTTCTCCTACGGATACTTTGGCGCGGAGTCGAACTTCAGCCGCACGGACCTGTCGCACTCGAGCTACTACACCTTCGGGAAGCACAAGTACACGATCGCTCGAAACACGCGCGTGGCTTTTGAGAATTACTTCGGTGGCTCGAGCGGAGTCAGCGATCTCTCGCAGATCAACCAGATTGCGAATTGCAGCGGTGATCAGTCCGACGCGAACAGCCTGCTGAATCGGAACGCAACCTGCAACCCGATTCCGCTGCCAGAGCGTCTTTATGCCGGCGGCGCCACATCCCATCGTGGCTTCGGCATCAATCAAGCGGGCCCGCGCGACCTCACTACCGGTTATCCGGTCGGCGGTTCCGGCGCCGTAGTGAACAGCATCGAACTGCGTATGCCGCCACCGACGCTGCCGTTCGTGGGACAGAGTGTTTCCTTCGTGCTCTTCCACGATATGGGCAACGTCTTCCGCAGCCCGCGGGACATGTTCTCGAGCATCAAGAACTTCCATCAGCCGAACGAGTCCACCTGCTCGGACCTGAGCCTGCCTGCAGGCGCGCCCGCACGTCAGCCCGGTGAATCCAACACGGACTACTACGGCCAGTTCGCGGGCAACTGCTCGTTCAACTATTACTCGCACGCGGTCGGTCTCGGCGCGCGCTACAAGACGCCCGTCGGCCCCATCCGTCTGGACTTCAGCTACAACCTGAATCCGCCGGTGTATCCGGTCTTTACGGATTACACGACGAACGGGCCGTACGTCGGTCACGGCAGCCACTTCAACTTCTTCTTTTCGATTGGTCAGGCGTTCTAGCGGCATGATGAAGCGACTCTTCCAACTCGATCGAATCACCGTCGCAGCGCTGCTCCCGCTGGCTCTTTGCGTGGGCTTCCACTCGTTCGCGGCGAACGCCCAGGGCGATCGGACGCAGGACAAACCGACCGTGAAGCAGGATGCGGCGCCGGAGATGCCGACCTCGCCGGGCGAGACGATCGACCGCGTGGTGGCGATCGTGAACAACGATCTCGTGCTGGACTCCGATGTGGATGAGGAGCGTCGCTTCTCGGCCTTTCTCACTGTTCGCGAGCCAGACAACGCCACGCGCGAGCGCATCATTCAGCGACTCATCAATCGTGAGCTGATCCTGCAACAGGCAAAGCTGCAGGCAGACATCGACATCAGCGATGACGACGTGAAGAAGAGCCTTGACGAGGTCCGCAAGAGCCTTCCCGCATGTAAGCAATACGCTTGCGAGACGCAGGCCGGGTGGGACCGCTTCCTTGCCAAGAATGGCTTCAATGAGGCTGACTTCACCACGCTCTGGAAGGAGCGGATGCAAGTGCTTGCCTTCGTGGAAGAGCGCTTCAAGCAGGGCATCCGCATCTCCGACACTGATATCGCGAACTACTACAACAACACCTTCGCGCCGCAGTATCGCAAGACCGGTGGCACGCCTCCGAAGCTCGCCGCTGTGCATGATCGCATTGCCGAAGTGCTACTGGAGCAGCAGGTCTCGGCGCTGCTCGGCGACTGGCTGAAGAGCTTGCGTGCGCAAGGACAAGTGGTTGTGGTTCACCCAGGGGAGGCCGCGCCATGAGCGACGATAAGAACCTGTCGCAGGGTACGCCCTCGTCTGTAAACACACCGCGCGTCGTGAAGCGGCGCCGTTGGCTGCGCTGGCTCGGATGGAGCTTCGCTTCGTTCGTGGTGCTCATCGCACTGCTGATCGGCGGGCTCAGCTGGTACACCACGACGGACGACTTCCAGCGCCGTGTCGGCAAAGAAGTGAAGTCGGTGCTCGAAGACGCTACCGGCGGACGCGTCGACATCGGCCACATTGCGTTCAGCCTGTGGCATCTCGCTATCGAGGTGGATGGGCTCGTCATTCACGGCAAGGAAGCGCCGACCGAGCTGCCGTATCTCTCTGCGGCGAAGATTTTCCTGCGCGTCAAGATCAATACCTTCCTCTCGCACACCGTGGGCAAGGGGCCGCAGTCGCACGTCGGTCTCAGCTTCCTGCGCGTCGAGCAGCCGAAGTTCCACCTGATCATCGACAAGGATGGCAACACCAACCAGCCGGTGCCCAAGACGCCTTCGACGAGCACGGAGCCGGTGCAGGACACGCTGCTTGATCTGCAGGCCGGCCAGGTTGAACTTGCCGACGGCCTCGCGGTCGTGAACGATAAGGCGATCCCGTTTGATATGGCGGCGCAGAACCTCAACGCCGAGGTTCACTACATCAGCAAGGACGATCGTTACGGCGCGACCGTGGATCTCGCCAACCTGCGCACGAAGATGGGTCCGCAGCCTGAGGTTTCATCGAAGCTGCATCTGACCGCGCAGATCGGCCGCGACATGATGTCGCTTGACAGCTTCGACTACCAGACCGGCGAGAAGACGCACCTCAGTGCCAATGCGAAGGTGACACACTTCGCTAAGCCAGAATGGCAGGTGGATCTCGGTGGCGCGCTTGAGCTGAAGCAACTCGGTTATCTCGTGAACCTCGAAGGCTTCAAAGCGGGCCTTGTGAACCTCGATGTTCATGGTCGCAACTGCGTGGTGGAGCCGCAGGTCGCGCAGCAGAACCCCCACTTCTGGCAACGTCACAAGAAGAAGCCGCTCCCGCCGGACATGAAGATGCTGCCGCCAGATCCCGATTGCAAAGCGGGCTATTTGCTGGCGGGCAACATCAAGGCGCACGGCGTCACCTACAACATTCCGAACGTGCGCGCGCATGACGTCGACCTTGCAGCACAGTTGCGTGTGACGCCCACCGAACTACTCTTCACAAGCATCACGAGCACGCTGCCTGGCGGCGGTCGTATCGGCGGTGATCTGAAGATTGAGAACTGGCTCGGCGAAGTGCCGAGCGACGCACCGAACGCTTCATCGACGGCCGTGGCTGCCGCGCAGACAGCGAACACTGCAGCGAAGGGCATCAACGCCAAGGCTCCGATCCAGTCGTTGAACATGACCGATGTGCCTGTGAACCATGCACACGCGTATCTCACCGTGACAGTGGCGGACATCTCGCTGCGCACCATCATGGAGATCACCGCGCCGGAACACTATGGCGACCTCGGCTTCGACACGTCGATCACGGGGCCTGTGAAGGTGGAGTGGGGTGGCCCGGTCAAGAACATCTCCGACTCCGTGCAGGTGCAGGCAGACCTCAAGCTGAAGCCGACGGGCCAGCGTGGGCGTGGATACCCGTCGAACATTCCGCTGAGCGGAGCCATTATTGGACACTACGACGGCGCAACCGAGGTCGTGCGTGTACAGACGCTGAACATCCAAACTCCGGCGACGACGCTCGATGCCAGCGGCATTCTCGGCGTCGCGGCGGGTGATCCGCAGACCAATCTGCGCGTCAATCTTGCTGCACACGATCTGGGCGAGTTCGACCAACTGTTCAAGACGCTCGGCCTCGATGCCAATGGCAAGAAGGGTACTGCGGCGATTCCTGTGGTGTTGCATGGTGCGTTGAACTTCAACGGCACCGCGCGCGGAGCGATCGCGAACCTCGACGTAAAGGGGCATCTCGACGCGGATAATCTTGCGGTGAAGATGGGGTCGCAGGCGGATGTCCACATTGACTCCGTGGTGGCGGATGCGGAGTACTCGCCGAACGCCGGACTTGCTGTGGCGACATCGACGATCAAGCGCGGTACGGCGGTCCTCAACGTTACGGGCAAGGTCTTCCCGCATCGCATCGTCTCCCGTCGCGGCGGGGTGACGTACGCGTGGGACAACCACATGACCGTCGACGCTGGCGTTAAGCTGGCCAACGCTCAGGTGGCGGACCTGCTCGACATGGCTGGCCAAAAGAGTGCCGTGCCGGTGACCGGAACGATCAACGTGGATGCGCATGTAGCCGGGCAGTTGGATAACTTCCACGGCGGCGGTAACGTTCGCGTGACGGATGGCGCAGCTTATGGAGAGAATTTCCAGCAGGTGAGCGTGGACCTCGCCATGCAGGGCCAGGAGGTTGACGCTACGAACCTGCTGGTGCAAGCGCACGGAATGCAAGTTACCGGTTCGGGCGGCTATAACCTGCAGTCCAAGCACATCAAGGCGGACCTCAACGGCAATAACATCACGCTGTCGAAGCTCGATACTGTGAAGGCCGCGAATGCGAATGTCGACGGTGTCGTGACACTACACGCACAGGTGGATGGCACGCCGACAGAGCCGAATCTTAAGGCGCAGGTGAAGGTCGCCAACATCACAGTGCAGGGCCAGCAGATCGGCCAGCTTGATCTGAATGCATCCAGCGCGGGCTCGCTCGTGAGCTATTCGCTGAACGCGAATGCGCTCGGCTCGCAGTTGAATGCGACCGGCAAGACTTCGCTGCTGGGTGAATACCAGACAGACGCCAAGCTGACGGTGGCGAACGTCGATGTTGCCAACATCATCAACGCGTTCTCGCCGGGATCGATCAAGGCGTCGTCGAAGATCAACGGCTATGTTACCGTGTCGGGGCCTGCGAAGAACCCGATGAAGCTCGCGGGCAACGCTGAGTTCACGCAGTTCTCTGTAACGCTGCAGGGCATTGAACTGAAGACTGCCGAGCCGCTTCGCCTCTCGTTGAGGAACGGCGTTGCGTCGCTGGATCAACTCCATATCGTCGGCCAGGATACAGACTTGCAGGCGTCGGGCACCGCGCAGGTCTTCGGTGACAACGACCCCAACGGCGGCAAGATCGACCTGAAGTCGAGCGGCTCGATCAACATGGGCATCGTGCATCTCATCGATGCGGATTATGTGACCTCGGGCAAGGTGTCCTTCGAGGTTGCAGCAGATGGTCGCATGAAGAAGCCCGGGCTCACAGGCCACGTGAAGTTCGACAACGTGGCCGCTGCGATGGCGGGTGTCCCGAATGGCCTGAGCCAGATGAACGGCACGATGGTCTTCACCGAAGGCCGCCTCGATGTGGAGAACCTCACCGCGGTGAGTGGCGGCGGCAAGATCACGCTGGGCGGTTCGATCCTTTATCAGAAGGGCCTCTTTGCGGACCTTACTGCGAAGGCGGACACCGTGCGTATTCGCTACGGCGGACTAAGCGCTACGGCGAATGCCGACCTGAAGCTGCAGGGCGGACCGAATGCACTGATCCTGCGCGGCAATGTGCTGATCACGCGCTTCAACGTAGGTGCTGACGTGGACTTCGCGGCGTTCTCCGGTACAGGTGGCGTGCAGTTGCCGCCGGATCCGACCGCCGCGTCGAACAAGCTGCGACTCGATGTTCACATTCAGAGTTCGCCACAGCTCGACTTCCAGAACTCTTACGCGAAGCTCGCGGGTTCGGTGGACCTGACGGTTCGCGGAACCGCTGCTGTGCCAAGCGTGCTTGGACGCATCACGATCACCGATGGATCGGCGACCTTCGCTGGCACGAGGTATCAACTTGATCGCGGAGTCATCTACTTCTCGAACCCCGTGCGCATTGATCCGACGATTGACCTCGATGTGTCGACCCGTGTCGAGAATTACGACATCACCATCGGCGTGCACGGAACGACGAGCAACTTGCAGCCGACGTATCGCTCCTCGCCGCCGCTGACGCAGCAGGACATCTTCAGCTTGCTGGCGCTGGGCCGTACGCAGGAAGAATCATCGCTCTACTCGCAGCAGCAGACGCAGTCGGGTACTGATCCGACAACGAACTCACTGCTCGGTGGCGCGCTGAACGCGACGGTTTCGAGCCGTGTGAACAAGCTCTTCGGCGGTGGCTCGGTGAAGATCGATCCGGCGTTCATGGGCACGCTTGGTAACTCTGCGGCGCGCATCACGGTGGTAGAGCCGATCACGAAGCAGATTACGCTGACCTTCGCGACGAACGTCAACCAGAGCGCTCAACAACTCATACAGGTGCAGTACCAGGTGAACGATAACGTCTCCATCGTCGCAACGCGCGACGAGTCGGGCGTCTTCTCGATCGTCTACAAGATCCGCAAGCGGTACAGATAAGCGGGGCACAGCTTCTACAATAGGAAGTGATGGAATCTGTGCTTCGCAATACGCGGGTAACGCTCGAAATGATCAAGTGGGAACACTCGATCTTCGCGTTGCCCTTCGCTCTTACGGCAACCGTGCTCGCGGCCGATGGCTGGCCGTCGCTGCGTGTGCTGCTGCTCATCGTGTGGTGTATGGTGATGGCGCGCTCAGCAGCGATGGGCTTCAACCGCTGGGCCGATGCAGAGCTCGACGCTGAGAACCCGCGCACGAAGATCCGCGCGATCCCCGCCGGACAACTCTCCAAAAGCTTTGTGCTTGCGTTCACCATAGTGGCCGCCGCGCTCTTCGTGCTGGGGGCCGCTCTGCTGAACCACCTCACGCTGCTGCTCTCGCCTGTGGCGCTGCTGGTAGTGCTGGCCTACAGCTACATGAAGCGCATCACGCGATGGTCGCACGTGGTGCTGGGTCTTGCTCTCGGTATCGCACCGGCCGCCGCATGGATCGCTGTGCGCGGTTCGCTTGACCCGCGCATCATCCTGCTGACGGCGATTGTCTTGCTTTGGGTCGGCGGCTTCGACGTGCTCTACGCCTGCCAGGACTTCGAGCATGATCGCGGCGCGGGGCTCAACAGCATTCCCGCAGCGTTCGGCCTCGAAGGCGCATTCTGGATCGCGCGTGTCATGCATCTCGGAATGGCTGCGCTGCTCTTCGTCATGTGGCACGCCTTTGCGCTGGGACCGATCGCGCTTGCGGGCGATGTCGCGGTGATCCTCCTACTCGCCTATGAGCACTCGATCATCTCACCGCGAGATCTGCGCCGGATGAACGCCGCATTCTTCACGCTGAATGGTGTGATCTCGATGGTCTTCTTCGTGGCTGTCGCTGTGGACGTCTTCGTTCGTCGCCTGCATCGATAAATTCGAGCATAAGAGAAACGGCCTGACGCTCGCGCGGCAGGCCGTTTCTTTTTCTACTGGAAAGCTTATGCGGCCCTATCGTCGCCCTTCACTGCATGGAGGACAGAGTCCTTCACATTCTGCGCCGTGGAGGTGATCTTCTCGCGGATGTCATGGCCGTGCTGTTCGGCTTCGCCTGCATGGCGAGCCTTGTAGTCGTCCACCTTGTCCTGCGTGGCTTCCTTAACGCCGCCCCATGCCTGTTCTGCGTGGCCCTTCACTTCCTGTGCCGCGCCTTCGTTGGCAACCTTCTGGTTGTCAGTGCCCTCGCCGAAGGCCTGCTTCACCTTGCCTGCGACTTCGTCGAACTTGCCCTTTACAGTGCTATCCGAAATGCTCATGACCCGACTCCTTCCAGTGCTCTGAAGTTTGAAGCGCCGCGACAACGCACTCTGCTGCCGCGGCGCTGTTGAGGAGCGTTCCCAGTCCAAGACAGGCAACGCTCGCGTAAGCCTTTTAGATTCCTCGACGACCCGAAAGCAGGTTGAAGATCAGCACGATGATCGCGAGGATGAGCAGCAGATGGATCCAGCTGCCGAGAACGTGAAAGCCGACGAAGCCGAGAAGCCAAAGAACGACGAGGATGATCGTGATTGTCCAAAGCATAAGTGTTCTCCTAATGTCGCGCGTTGTTGGCCCTGTAGCTCGCGCTTTGAAATTTGTCCGCCGTGTGCGCTTGCTCCGCGCATTGGCGTTCGCTATGGTAAGTTGCCGATAGCAGGTGCGAGGTTGTCCTTGTAGCGCAAGGATTTCTTTGCGTTTTGGAGAGAAGAAAAAGAGTGAGTGCTGGGCAACTAAAACGCGTCGCCATACAGGGCGAATTAGGCTCGAACAGCCACATGGCAACGCTGACGATGTTGGGCTCTGACGTCGAGGTAGTGCCGTGCCAGGTCTCGGCAGATGTGATCGCCGCTGTACTGCAGGGTGACGTCGACGGGGCGGTGCTGCCGATCGAGAATAGCCTGCATGGTTCGGTCGCCGAACACTATGATCTCTTCCTCACGCATCCTGTGCGGCCTGACCGCGAAATCTCGATGCGCATCGTGCATAACCTGATCGCTGCGCCGGGTGTGAAGCTCGAAGACATTCACACCATCCTCTCGCATCCCGTAGCGCTCTCGCAGTGCCGTCGCTTTCTTTCTGAGCAGAAGCAGGCGCGCGCCGCTTCGTTCTATGACACCGCCGGCAGCGTGAAGCATGTGATGGAGCAGGGGCTTCTCGATACCGCGGGCATTGCTCCCGCACTGGCCGCTCAGGTCTACGACGCAGAGATTCTCGTGCCCGGCGTGGAAGATCACGCAGAGAACTACACGCGTTTTCATCTGGTGCGTCGTGCAGAAGATGAAGTGCTGCTTGATGGCGAAGCGAACAAGGTGACTGCGGCTTTTGCGATTGAGCATCGTCCCGGTTCGCTGGTCGATGCTTTGCAGGGACTTGCGGCGACGGGTGCGAACCTGACGAAGATCGAGTCGCGCCCGGTGCCTGGCAAGCCGTGGGAGTACGTCTTCTACGTGGACTTCCGCTTTGATGGCGCTGACGTTGCGGAAGCCGCGCTGGCTTCGCTGCGTGAGCATTCGGCCATGGTCAAGGAGATCGGCCGCTATCGAGCGGCCGAGTCCTAGCAGGCGCGTGGGGATGGCCAAGACCTGCCACCCTCCCCGAGGACAGGCCTTGGCCACGGACGGCAGCACGACGCAAAAGCTTAGAACGCCGTGTGCACGATGTTGTGAACGACCAGACCGACCACGGCGATGGTCGTGAGCGCAGCGACTCCACCCACGCCACGGCAGTACGTGGTCACGCGGTCAACGCGACGCACAATCTCTGCCTGTTCCTGGTGGTGGTAGTTCGTGCCGTCCTCGTCGCCGAGGAAGAGCTGATCAGTTTCGTGATTGGTGAGGTTGGCGCGGTACACCATCAGAATGACGAATGCCGCGATCGAAATACCCCAGATCGAATAAGCGAAGGTTTGCATCGGAAGATCCCCACAGAGCGAAGTCTGGCCGGGATACCGGGTGCGTCAGAAGTTCGGCGCGCGAGGTAGGCTGGGCCGTGAAGCGGGGGAAGCATACGCCGCACTTCCTCCGCGTGTCACGACTTTTTGCAAAAAATCTCGCAGCCTAGTGGAAGTGCACATACGGCAGCGCGCGCGCTACGGTGACACCTACAATCAGCAGGGTCAAAGCAGCAGTGGCAGCGCCTGCACCGCGGCAAAACGGGTGGATCCAATTCACACGACGAACGATCTCTTCCTGCTCCTGATGATGGAGATTGCTGCCGTCTTCGTCGGAAAGGAAGAGCTCGTCCACCTCATGCTGAGTAAGGTGGGCACGGTAAACCATCGCGACCGTGAAGGCGGCGAGGGCGATTGCCCAAAGGGCTGTAGCGATTTGCATGAAATCCATGGTGGTCCCCCAGAAGCGAAGCGTTCTGGTCCGGGATACCAGGCGAGTCCGAGAACCGGGCTCGGGAGGTAAGGCGGGCCTTTACTACTAGGTGAAGACTACGCCCCCGCACAAAAGTTGCACAGTGATGCAAATCACCGCGTTGCGATGTCACGAAAGTGATTTCAGTCGGTCGCCCGGTAGACCCAGGGACTAACTGCGGAGAACGCGGAAGTACGTGACGGCGGCGACGATCATCACCACCCCGGTCAGCACCAGCAGCGACAGAATGAAGTACGACGCGTGGCGACGCGTCTTCTCCGTCGGCTGCGTGATGCCGAAGGTATTGATGAACGCGGAGGCCAGAAAGTCGAGGAATTGCATGGTGTTCGCAGTTTAGTCCTGTCGTGCATCCATCGGGAATCTCGCGCATCCGATAAACGAGATCAAAAGTCCGCTTGCCGCGCTACGAGCGCAGCGGTAGACTTGAAAAGAAGGTTTTTGGAGGTTTTTCCCTATGTCGACTGCATCTGTGACTCCTGAAGTGGTAACCGCACCCGAAGTCGTAACCGGCGCTCCTGCGAAGGGCCCTGTGGTTCTCACGGACTCGGCGGTCGCGAAGGTCAAGGAAATCATGGCGACGCAGGACCCGATCCCGGCTGGTCTGCGCATCGGCGTGGTCGGTGGCGGATGCTCGGGCTTCCAGTACTCGATGAGCTTCGAGAACGGCGCCGGCATGATGGACAAGATCGTCAACGTGGGCGACCTGAAGGTTTTCGTCGACGCGACCAGCGCGATGTACCTGAACGGCTGCACGGTGGATTATGTCGAAACGCTCGAGGCCGCTGGCTTCAAGTTCGAGAACCCCCAGGTGAAGTCGACCTGCGGTTGCGGTTCGAGCTTCAGCGTCTAATTGAAAACAAGATTTCAAGAGAATGGCTCCGCGGACGCGGGGCCATTTTCATTTCTGCTCCGTCTAAACTGGAACTAGCAATCGCTTCCAAGCAATGACCGAATTCATCGTAAAAATCGCCGACGAGCGCGGCCGCATCCTTGAGCAGACCCACGCCGCCGCAACGGCCGACGAGCTGCGCGCTCGCTTCACGCAAGCCGGCTACCTCGTTTACTCGGTCAAGCCACGGTCGACGCTCGGCATCGCACAGAAAAAGAAGGTCAAGCTCGACACCTTCCTGATCTTCAACCAGCAGTTCCTGACGCTGATCCGAGCGGGCCTGCCGATCCTCGGCTCTATCGACCTGCTGGCCAAACGCCAAAAGGACGAGAGCTTCGCCGCGCAGCTTGGCGACGTGGCCACCCGCGTGAAAACCGGAGAGGCCATCTCGCAGGCGTTCGACGCGCAGGGCTCTTTTCCGCTGGTCTACACCGTAACCCTGCAGGCGGGCGAGCGCTCCGGCAACCTTGAAGAGGTGCTCCAGCGATTCCTCGACTTCCAGCGAGTGTCGCTGACCTTCCGCAAGAAGCTGAAGGCGTCGCTGATCTATCCGACCTTCCTGATCCTGATGGTGATCGGTCTTTTCATCTTCCTGGTCACGTTCGTAGTGCCGCGCTTCGCGCAGCTCTATGATCAGCTCGGCACCAAGCTGCCCGGCCTCACGCTGCTGCTGCTCGAGATCGGCCAGGGCGCACAGCATTACGGCATCTACATCGGTGCGGTGGTCGCGCTGATTGTCTACGGCATCATCCGCTGGACGAAGACCGAGGGCGGTGCCACGCTGATCGATCGCGTGCGCGTGAACCTGCCGGTGATCGGGCAGGTGTGGCTGAAGTATCAGGTCGGCCTCTTCTCGCGAACGCTTTCCACACTGCTGCAGGGCGGCCTGCCGCTGGTACCCAGCCTTGAGACCGCGGCGCGCTCCATCGATTCACGCTCTGTGCAGAAGGCCGTATACTCCTCGGTTGAGAACGTGCGCGAGGGCAAGGGGTTGTCGATCAGCCTTGCAAACACCGGCGTTTTCCCGGCGCTCTCGATTGAAATGATCGAAGTCGGCGAGTCTACCGGCGCGTTGCCGCAGATGCTCAACTCCGTCGCCGAGTTCTTCGAGGAAGACGTGCAGACCTCGCTGGCCGCGATCATGAGCCTGATTGAACCGGCGATTCTGATCGTGATGGGCGTCGTCGTCGTTGTGATTTTGATCGCGCTGTATCTGCCGATCTTCAGCTTGAACGGTGTGGGCGGCGGCAGCTAGCCGTCGCGCTCACCGGAACTTATGGACAGGAGTCCAAACACCATGGCCGCAGCTCCTCCAATCCCGCAGCTTTACGACAACGATATGCTCACCGAGCCGGAGCGTGCGCAGCGACTCGCGCGCCGCTACCACGCGGAGTTCATCGACCTGAAGAACTTCAAGATCGAGCACGAACTCTTTAAGAGCGTGCCCGTTGACTTGATGTTCCGCTACAACTTCGTTCCGCTGGAGCAGAACGATAACCATCTCGCGATCGCGGTTTCTGACCCCTCGCGCCTGATGGTCTTCGACGAAATCGCTGGTCTGCTGGGTCGCCGCATCGTCACGCGCGTCGCAACGAACTCGCAGATCGCCGATCTGCTGAAGAAGACCGAGCAGTCGCAGCGTGTGCTCGACGAAGCCAGCGAAGGTCTGGCCTTCGATGTGCTCTCGAGCGAAGAGAACGCGGACGAGTCGATCTCGATCGAAAAGCTGACGGCCGACGACGACATTTCGCCGATCATCCGCCTCGTCGACACGACGATCTTCACCGCACTTGAGCGCCGCGCTTCGGATATTCATCTCGAAACCTACGACGACTCGTTGCTGGTGAAGTACCGCATCGACGGTGTGCTGCAACAGGCGATGGCGCCCATCGCGCGCGAGCATCACCAGACGATTCTGTCGCGTATCAAGGTCATGAGCGAGCTCGACATCGCCGAGCGCCGCGTGCCGCAGGACGGTCGTTTCCGCGTGCGCTACAAGGGCCGCCTCATCGATTTTCGTGTGTCGATCATGCCGACGGTGCACGGCGAAAACTGCGTACTCCGTGTGCTCGACAAGGAGTCGATGTCGGAGAAGTTCACGAAGCTCTCGCTCGACGTGGTGGGCTTTGCGGAGAAGGACCTTTCGCGCTTCCGCAAGTACATCAAGGAGCCGTACGGCATGGTGCTCGTCACCGGCCCGACGGGTTCCGGTAAGACGACGACGCTTTACGCGGCGCTGAACGAGATCAAGAGCGAAGAAGACAAGATCATCACCATCGAAGACCCGGTTGAGTACCAGATCCGCGGCATCACGCAGATTCCGGTCAACGAGAAAAAGGGCCTCACGTTTGCGCGTGGTCTGCGTTCGATTCTGCGTCACGACCCGGACAAGATTCTGGTCGGCGAAATCCGTGACGCGGAGACGGCGCAGATCGCCATCAACTCAGCGCTCACCGGCCACCTTGTGTTCACCACGGTGCACGCGAACAACGTGGTCGACGTGCTTGGCCGATTCCTGAACATGGGCGTGGAGCCGTACAACTTCGTCTCCGCGTTGAACTGCATTCTGGCGCAGCGACTCGTGCGTCAGATCTGCGAGTTCTGTGTGCGCCCGGTGCATTACACGGATGAAGAATTGATCGAGAACGGGCTTGACCCGGCCGAGTGGCGCGACGTCGTCTTCAAAGAAGGCCCGGGCTGCATCGAGTGCGGCGGCACGGGGTATCGTGGCCGATCAGCGATCCACGAACTGCTGGAACTCGACGACGAAATTCGCGAGATGCTGCTCGAAAAGCGTCCCGGCTCGGAGATCCGCAAGAAGGCCAAGGCCAAGGGCATGGCCTTCCTGCGTGACTCGGCGCTGGAGCGCGTGCGTGACGGCATCACGACGCTGAAAGAGATCAACAAGGTGACCTTCGTCGAGGCTGGACGATAGCCTGTACCGGTGCCGTGGAGGAAGCGCCGCAAGTTTTCCAAGCGGATGAAATAACGTCTCTTCTTCCACTGCGTCCAACGGACAAGAGCCCGAACAAAATCAGCTTTTGGCCGGTACACTAGACAGAGCCTTGATGAATTTTTTGCCCAAAGCCTCAGGAACGCGACCGCGCGCGGCATGTGAAATTGCGCCGCAGGGCGTGACCGCCGCACGGTCCGAGTCCGTGACAGCACCGCTGGCAGCGATCACTTCGGTGAAGCTCGAGCGCGGTGCCGTAACACCGTCGCTGAAGCCCGGAAATCTCGTCGATCGCGTGGCCGTGGTAGCCGCTCTGCGCAAGGCGTTTGACGCCGTGGGCGCGAAGCCGAACACGCGCAACGCTGACGTTACCGTGGTGATTCCCGATGGCGCTTGCCGCGTGCTGCTGCTGGAGTTTGAAGCGCTCCCCACGAAGCTGAGCGAAGCGCTTCCGCTCGTGCGGTTCCGCTTGAAGAAGCTGGTGCCGTTTGACGCCGATGATGCGATGGTGAGCTTCCAGGTGTTGAGCCACACCAAGCAACTCGTTCGCGTGCTGGCTGTGGCAATCCCGCGCGATGTGCTCGGCGAGTATGAAGGCGTTGTCCGCGAAGCCGGCTTCGAGCCGGGCGCAGTGTTGCCCAGCACGCTGGCGTCGCTGGCGGGGCTGGAGCCGGGACAGACATCTCTCGTGGTGAATGTCAGCGGCTTGAGCGTCACTACTGCGATTTCGCGCGAGGGCATTCTGCTGCTGCATCGCACGGTGGACCTCCATGCCGAGCCTGTGGGCGTGCCGATTCCGCCGGTGCCAGTCGCTGACGAGAACCTCGTGGCGCTGCCGCTGGTTTCGCTCGAAGACACGCAGGAAGAATGGGCCGCGCAGCAGCCGCTGCCGGAGCATGGCCGCAATCCTTATGCGCAGGAGCCTGCGCCTGTGCAGGCTTCGCCGTACGCCGAACCGAGCGCGCTGGCTGATCTGAACGCGGAGTTGCACAACGCGATCTTGCAGGTGCCGCCTGTGTCTGTGCCCGCCGTCGTGCATGAACCGGTGGTGGCGCTGCATGAGTCCCACTCGGCCGAGGCTCTGCCCGCTGAGGCGTTCGCGCTGGAAGTGGCGCAAGCCGTGAACGTGGCGGCTGCGTATTACGAGGACACGTTGACCGCCGTAGCGGAGACGATTCTGAGCGTGGGTATGTTGAGCGCGTCAGCGTTGCAGCGCGTGCTGGAAGCGCAGGGCGTCGCAAGTACGGATGGGCTGCGCGTGCAGGAGCTGGTCACTGCAGACGCGATCGGCGCTGATGCGGTATCAGCACGTGTGAGCCGCGGATCGCTGGCCGGAGTGCGAGGAGCGTTGCGCGGATGAAGGTTCAAGTCAATCTCGCAACACGTCCGTTTGTTGAGCTGCGGCCATTCTTTCTGCGCCTGCGCATCGTCATGGGCGCGCTCGGCGTGCTGGTGATCGCGCTGGGTATCTGGGCGCATGTGCAGTCGAAGAAGCTGCAGCGCGCCGAGCAGCAGATCGCCGCGGTGCAGGCCTCGACGAACAAGGTGCAGAGCGAAAAGGTCGCGGCGGAGAACCGCATGAAGCTGCCGCAGAACGCTGCGGTGCTCGACCGCGCGCACTTCCTCAATCAGCTTTTCCTCCGCAAGAGCTTCTCCTGGACCGCGGTGATGATGGACCTGGAAACCGTGTTGCCGACCGGGGTGCAGGTGACGGCGATCGAGCCGCAGGTTTCGCAGGAAGGCGATGTGATCATCCGCCTGCGCGTGGCGGGTGACCGCGACCGCGCGGTACTGCTCGTCCGTAACCTCGAACGCTCGAAGCGCTTCCTGCAGCCGCGTCTGAGCGGTGAAGCGACGCAGTCGAAGGAAGCTGGACGCAGCGGTGCGCCGGTGAACCCGGCCGTGCCTGCGGGCGTCGAGTTCGACATCCTCGCCAACTACAATCCGTTGCCGACGAATGAGCCTTTCCGCTTTACGAAGGCGAAGACTGATAGCAGCACGCCGGGCGTAACGGATGTCCCGGTCGCTGCGGGCCATGGGCCGACGCGTCATGTGGGCAATCACCGCGATGGCATCGTGCTGAAGCCGTTCGTTCCGCCGGCACGACCGGTGCAGGGAGGTGCGCGATGAGTTCTTCGACTCCGACGCTGCCGCCGAATAGTTCTTCGCTGGCAGGGCGCCTGCCCAAGCTGACCGAGCGCGCCAAGGCGCTGCTGACGGCCGTGAACCTGCACTACGCTGGCGTTGCCGCGTTGCTGGTGATCGTGCTTTACCTGATCATCCACCTCTTCGTGCTTTGGAATGCGCTGGACCAGAACAGCGAAACGGCACTCTCCGCCGCGCGGGCGCAGAGCAAGGCCGCAGAGATCGCAGCGCAGCCATTGCGCGGTCTCGATTCCAAGGTGGACCGCTCGACCGAGGACGCGGATGCGTTCTACGGCGCGCGTCTGCCGTACGCCTACTCGCAGGTGGCGGCGGAGCTTGGCGCACTGGCGAAGAAGTCCGGTGTACGCCTGACGCGTGTGCAGTACAGCCAACTGCCGCAGCTCTCGGGCAAGTATGCGCTCACCGAAGTCCGCATGGACGCAAGCGTGAGCGGCGACTACCGCCCGGTGGTGCAGTTTCTCAACGCGCTGGAGCGTGACCACACGTTCTTTGTGATCAGTGGCATCAACCTGACGGGCCAGCAGACGGGGCAGGTGAATCTTCGCATCCGCCTGATGACGTACCTGCGTCCTTCGACCGTGGATGAGTCGACGCGCGAACTGGTGATTCCGGGCAACGAAGCGAAGCCGAATGCGGGAGGTGCGCAGTGAAGCAGGGCGCAGAAAACCGCAAGAAGACGATCGCCGCAGGCGGCCTCGGCGCACTGGCGCTGGTGTGCATGATCTACGCGTACACGCAGTTGTTCGGCGGCAGCACGCCTGCGCCGACACCGCCGCCAACGATTACACCGGCGAAGCCAGCAGCGACTACGACTTCCACGAGCAGCAGCAGCGCCTCTGCCGCGCGCGGCAACAATACCGGCGCACCGGTAGCTGCGGGCGTTCCTGCAGAGAAGCTCGCGAGCAGCAGCAAGGGGCTCGACCCCTCGCTGGACGAAGAGGCGATGCTGCGCACGGAGTCGCTCGTCTACTCCGGTTCGGGCCGCAATATCTTCTCGCTGAACGCGATGGTGGAAGCGTTGCCGACGGACGTTCCGGCGGCTCGACCGAAGAAGGTGAAGCTGCCTCCTCCGCCGCCACTGGCTCCTCCGCCACCGCCGCCGACTTGCCCGCCGACGTGCCCGCCGATCAACCTGAAGTTCTTCGGTACGGAGAAGGACGCGCAGGGCCGGATGCTGGGCTTCTATACCAGCGGCGACGACGTCTACATGGCGCTCGAGGGCGAGATCATCGCACGCAAGTACAAGGTGAAGAGCGTAGGCTCGAGCCAGTCGATGATCGAAGACCTGGTAAACAAGAACACGCAGTCGATTCCGCTGCAACACTAAACGTTCTCATGCTGACTGAACGCCAACTCGCGCAGCGCGCACGCCCCGCGGATGCGGAGTCTGGCTTTCTGCTGCTCGCGGTGATCGTCGTGGCGGCGATCATGCTGATCACGCTGGCGGTCGCCGCACCGATCGTGGCGAAGGACCTCCGCCGCGATAAGGAAGTGGAAAGCGAGCATCGCGCGCAGCAGTATGTGCGCGCGATCCAGCTTTACTACCGCAAGAACAACGGCTATCCCGCTTCGATCAAAGCGCTCGAGAACAATAACAACATCCGCTACCTGCGCCAGAAGTACATCGACCCGTTGACGGGCAAGGCCGACTATCGGCTCATCCACCAGGGCGAGCAGAAGACGACGATCAAGAGCTTCTTCGGCAAGGACCTGAGCAGCATCGGAGGCGGTGGCGGCGGCCTTGGCTCGGCGGCAGGAATGACCTCTGGCGCCACGAGCGCGGGTACAAGTTCCTCGACAATCAGCGCGGGTGGCTTGGCGGGCGGCTTTGATCAAGCGACCATCGGCGGGAGCAGCGGCTCGACGGGCCCCAGCGGTGCTTCTGGAAGCTCTGGCAGCGGCGGGGGCATGTTCGGCGACAGTACGGGCGGCGTCATCGTCGGCGTGGGCACCTCGCGTTCCGGATCGTCCATCCTGACGCCCAACGCGCAGGAGACCTACGAGACGTGGGAGTTCTGGTATGACCCGCGCATCGAGCTGCTGAAGGCCAAGGTGAGCATTCTCGGCGGCGGCATGAGCTCGCAGTCTGCGACCGGCTTTGGCGGCAGCAGCGGTTCCACCGGCAGCACCGGCTCGACGGGATCGGCCTTCGGCACAAGCACCTTCGGAACGCCTTCAGGCAGTTCTTTCGGCGGCTCGTCCGGCAGCTTCGGCAGCGGCTCCAGCACAGGCAGCACACAGCAGTAAAGCTCTGCCGGACGAGCCAGCAGAGCTTTCATTGCGTTCAGGATGACAGTGCGTAGGGACGAGCTAGTGCTTGATGGCGAACATCAGCCAGCTGGCAAGGACCACGCCGCCGACAAAAAGCACAAAGCAGAACGCACCGAAGCGGATCATCATCTTCGGCTCGGAGCGCTGCGTGATGCCGAAGACCACCGACGTGAAAAGTGCGAAGAGCAGGACCGCAGAGAAGTGGCTGTGCATTAGGACGCCTTCCTTCCGTTGGCCAGCGAAAGAGCGTCTACGGCGGCGATCACGTTCAGCAGACCACCGGCAATGAGGAACTTGCCGCCGTAGTCAGCCATCGTATTCACAGCCGAGGAAGCTCCCCAGCCCGCACCCTTGGCAATGCCAAAGAGCACGCCGAGCCCAAGCTGTGCGACGAAGCAGAGCTTATCGATGATGGAGTCCGTGCCGAACGAGTAGACCTTGCCTTGTAGCGAGAGCCCCACGACGAACATGCCGAGAATGGAGACGAAGAGCAGCGCCGCGCGAATCGGCTTGCGAACGACGAGGTGTCCTGCGCCGGGGATCAGCCAGCCCGCGATCAGGGCAAGCGTGGGAAGCGAGGATTTTTCGCCCGGAATACGTTGAGCGATCTGCTGCGATTCAGTGGCCATCGCTAGGATTCTAGCAGTTAGCATCGAACTTGCTAAAGGAGATCGACGATGTTTGGATTCGGCAGGCCTGAGGTGAAGACCGTGGTAACGAGCGAGCTGGAGTTCGCCTACGAGGAGTATGGCGCGGAGAACGCCGATGTGGTGTTGCTGCTGCATGGCTGGCCGTACGATCCGCGCTCGTTCGACAAGGTGGCCAAGCCGCTCGCCAAGCAGGGACTGCGTGTGATCGTGCCCTATTTGCGAGGTTTCGGGCCGACGAAGTATCGCGACGCCACCATTGCGCGGAACGCGCAACAGTCGCGGCTCGGCGCGGACATCGTCGAGTTGATGGACGCGTTGCAGATCGAGCGGGCTACCTTGGTGGGCTATGACTGGGGCGGCCGCGCGGCATGTGTCGTGGCGTCGCTTTGGCCTGAGCGCGTGCGTGCGCTGATCTCGATGAACGGTTATACCGTGCTGGATCCGCAGACGCTGGCGACGAAGCTGCCGCGCACGATGGAGGAGTTGGCGCAGCAGTGGTATCGGCATGTGATGCAGTTGCCGCTGGGCGAAACCGTGCTGCAGGAGCGGCGCGTGGAGTTCACCAAGCAGTGCTGGGAGATGTGGTCGCCCAACTGGAAGTTCTCTGATGGCACATTCGCGGACGCGGCGGAGAGCTTCGGCAATGCGGACTGGATGGCAACGACGTTGCAGCAGTATCGCTGGCGCACGGCGATGATCGCAGGCGACCCCTCGTTGGAAGAGATGGAGGCGAAGCTCCGGAGCAAGCCCAGGATCGCTGTGCCCACGATCGTGCTCACGGGCGACGATGATCCGCTCTATCCGCTGTACACGACCGAAGGATTGGAAGCGCAGTTTGTCGGCCCGTATGAACGCGTGCTGCTGCGCAAGGTCGGACACTGTCCACCGTACGAAGAGCCGGACGCGGTCGTCGAGGCGACGCTTGAGGTGATGAAGCGATCGCGCTGATCGGCAAGGACGTCGGGTGCCCCACATCTGCGCTTGCTGCAGATGTGGGAGAGCGCTGATGTTCAGCTCGCGGAAGCTCTGCTCGCGGGAATCCTGCAGACTCACATCTGAGAAATCGAGATGTGGGGCACCCGTTTTACCGAGTTTTAGATCCGCACAAGTTCCGTTTGTCGCGGCCCGGTCACGACGGCCTTGCCGGGCCGCGTGATCATGTTTACCTCGCTGCGCACGCCGAACTCGCCGGGGAAGTAAATGCCCGGCTCGACGGAGAAGCAGGTGTTCGGCAGCAGCAGGCGTTCGTCGTGTGTCTCGAGGTTGTCGAGGTGCGCGCCGTTGCCGTGCAGTTCGATGGCGATATTGTGGCCGGTACGGTGCGTGAACCACTGGCCGAAGCCTGCCTCGCGAATCACGTTGCGGGAGGCATCGTCGGCTTCCCAGCCTGCGATGCTGCGGCCTTCCGCGTAAGCTTTTTCAACCGCTGCGATCGAAGCATCGCGAGCATCGCGCACGGTGTTGAAGATGAGCGTTTCGCGCTCAGTGGGTTCGCGATCGACGACGCCGGTCCACGTGATGTCGTACCAGATCGCGCTCGGATCATTCGCCAGCTTCGCCCATACGTCAATCAGCACGAAGTCTCCGCGCTGGATCAGGCGTGAGCTATCGCGCGTCGGCTCGTAGTGCGAGTCTGCGGAGTTCGGTCCTGCCGAACAGTTGGGGCCGTGGTCGGTGAAGAGGCCTTCGCGAGCGATGCCCTCAAGCAGGAAGTTCACGACGTCGATCTCGCCGATGGCGCGGCCTGCGCGCACGTCGTCTCCGATCTTCTTCCATGCAGCTTGCAGCACGCCATCGAGTCGCTGTTGCGCGACGTAGTGTGTGGCGATCTGCTCTTCGGTGAGCACTGCTTCGAAGACGCTGACGAGGTCCGCGGACGAGCGCACGTCCTTGCCGAAGGAGCGCACGAGTTCGACCGTGCCTGCATCGACCATCGCGACGTACATGATGGCGTTGCGCGGCGAGTATTGCATCGCCACGGTGCGCGCACCTCCGAGCATTGCAGCGAGCTTGGCCTCAAGCTCCTGCCACGACGAATACTCTTCCTTTGCGCCGGGCAGCGTGTCGAGCTTGCCGGGTTCGATGCGATGCACGAGCTTCTTCGGCTGACCGTACGCAGGCACGAAATAGAACCAGCGACGCGATACGAAGCTGTTCGCATCCAGTCCGAGGATGCGGTAGGCGATGGGGTCGCGGTGATGGTGGTCGTAGAAGAGCCAGCCGTCGAGGTTGTTGTCGCGAAGAGCCGTTTGCAAAGCGTCGAGATTCATAGCGTGTTCAGTATCTCGCGTTTTCATCCCGGGTGGCATGGTGTCGCGCACATCAGAGTGCCAGGGATCCGCATGTCCAGAGTTCCGGCGGGATTCGCGGATCGTTGAGGTGGAAGCGATCTTTCCAGCGTGTCAGTGATTCAGTGACGAGTATGTCAGGGAAGGTGTCGTTCTCTTTTCGCTGACGACTCGCGACAGCACTTTTACACACCAACGACAAACCCTGTGACGGCCATCACAGCGCCGCGCGCCAGGCAGCGCGATGCTTAGGTCACGGAGAACAGCGATGTCGTTCAACATTCTGCAAAAGAAGTCGGCTGGCAAAGAATCGTCCTGCAAAGGGAACTGCCCGGGATGCAAGAACGCTTTGCGTCGCGCGGTCGTTTGCCCGAAGGACGCGCCCTGCGCGGGCTACGGCACCTCGGAGGCATGCCCGCCGATGATCGTCTTCGCTGTCGCCGAGCAGGCGCTGCGAGCGCTGGCAGCAGCTACGTTGCCCGCGTTCGGCTCCAGCGCAAGGAGTGTGTATTCATGAGTTCCGCAGCAGTCACCGCCCCCCTTACTGTCGATCGGAATGAGCCGGCCGAGGCCGAGCTGAATTACCTGAACGCCTCGCACGGCGTGAAGAGCTGGTTGCTCACGCAGGACCACAAGCGCATCGCGTGGCTGTACCTGATGGGCGTCACGTTCTTCTTCATCATCGGTGGCCTGTTGGCCTTCATGCTTCGCCTTGAACTGCTGACGCCGCAGCCGGACATGATGTCGCTCGACACCTTCAACAAGGTGTTCACCATGCACGGCGTGGTGATGGTCTTCTTCGTGCTCATCCCTGCGATCCCTGCGGTGATCGGCAACTTCATCCTGCCGCTGATGCTGGGCGCAAGAGACCTCGCGTTTCCGCGCATCAACCTGCTGAGCTGGTACTGCTTCCTCGTCGCAGGGTTGCTGTTGCTGGGCACTGTGGCTGCGGGCGGTGTGGATACGGGCTGGACCTTCACAGCGCCGCTCTCGACACGCTTCGTGAACACGAACGTGATCTCTGCAGGCCTGGCAGCGTTCGTCGCGGGCTTCTCGTCGATCTTCACCGGCTTGAACTTCATCGTGACGGTGCATCGTATGAGAGCACCGGGGCTTACATGGTTCCGTCTGCCGCTCTTCGTGTGGTCGCACTACGCGGCGTCGATCATCATGGTGCTCGGCACGCCGGTGGTGGCGATTGCCATCGTGCTCGTCGCCCTGGAACGCCTGGTCGGTATCGGCATCTTCGATCCTGCGATCGGTGGCGACCCTCTGCTATTCCAGCACTTGTTCTGGTTCTACTCGCACCCGGCGGTGTATGTGATGCTGCTGCCGTCGATGGCCGTGATCTCGGAGATCATCGCCTGCTTCACGCGCAAGCGCATCTTCGGCTACACCGCTGTGGCGTTCTCTTCAGTTGCGATCGCCGTCTTCGGCTTCCTGGTGTGGGAGCACCACATGTTCATCATGGGCGTCAGCCAGTACTCGGCGCTCGTCTTTTCGCTGCTCACGATGCTGGTTGCGGTGCCTTCGGCCATCAAGACCTTCAACTGGCTGGCGACTCTTTATAAAGGCTCCATCACGTTCAGCGCGCCTCTGGTCTATGCGTTGTGCTTCCTCGGTTTGTTCGTTATCGGTGGATGCACGGGCGTATTTCTTGGGTCGCTGGGAATGGATGTGCACCTGACGGAGACCTACTTCGTCGTCGCGCACTTTCACTTCGTGATGGTGGGCTCGGTCATCATGGGTTACCTCGGGGGGCTCCATTTTTGGTGGCCCAAGATGACCGGGCGCATGTATTCGGAACCGCTGGCAAAGGTCGCCGCGATCATTATCTTCATCGGCTTCTTCTTCACCTTCGGTCCGCTCTTCATCGTCGGCTACCTGGGCATGCCGCGGCGCTATGGCATGTATCCGCCGGAGTGGCAGGTGCTGAATGTCTTCTCGACCGCAGGGGCGTCGGTGATGGGCATGGGATACCTGCTCACACTCTGCTATCTCTGCTGGTCGCTGAAGTACGGCAAGAAGGCATCGGCGAATCCATGGGGAGCGTATGGACTCGAGTGGACCGTGCCTTCGCCTCCGCCGGTGGAGAACTTCAAGGAGATTCCGATCGTGGTGCACGAAGCGTACGACTACGAGTACGCGCCGCAACCGGACCACGATCTCGTCGGTTAGCCCAAGCAGGGGAGGGAAACCTCCCCTGTATTTTTTGTCTTAGAGTGGAAAGCTGTTAGCTGAAATGCGCTTCAAGAGCTGGAAGATCACGAACTACAAGGCGACCGGGCAGCTGCTCGACCGAACCTTCCGCCGCAAAACGAGTGAGTGTACGCGTGACGGTTTCGCGCGAGATCCCGCACATCGAGCCGAGTTCCTCGTGCGTGAGCGGCATGGGGATCTCAACCGCGTTTGCCTTCGTGTCGTGGCCGTTGAGCTGCGCCAGCTCGAAGAGTAGGCTGGCCAGCTTGGCGCTCGCCGAGCCAGACAACGCAAGACGTCGCGCGCTGACGAGTGCTGTCTCGTACTCCTTCGCCGTGGCGTTGGCGATGTTCTTGCCCGCCTCGCGATACTTCTCCGCAAAGCGCAGGAACTCCGGCTTGCGGACGGACTTTACTTCGCAAGGCTCGAGCGCTTCCACCGTGAGCTTCTGCTGTGTGCCGCGGATCGCCGATGCCAGACCGAGCACATCCCCGGGGCCAGCCATACGCAGCAGCAGCACCTTGCCGTCGGCAGAAGACGCATAGAGCTTCAGGTGCCCCGCACAGACCATGTATACCTGCTCAGCCTCATCGCCTTCGTGCATCAACTGCTGACCTTTGCTAAGCACCACGTTGCGTCCCAGCCCCTGCAGATCGCGCAGGGCTTCGTGCGGCAGATGGCAAAAGCAATCCGGCCCGCGGGCAATGCAGGTAAGGCAATCTCGGCGTTGCAACGGCAAGGGGGAACTCCTGTCTCTATGCTAACGCGCAAGAAAAACGCCGCGATGGCTCGCGGCGTTTTTGTTTTGTAATGGTTCGTGAATTAGACGCTGGCTTCTGCCTTCTTGGCTTCGTCTTCAGCTTCCTTCGCCTTGGCGAGCTCGGCCATCTGCTGCTTCTTGAGGTCAGCAACGTTGTGGCCCAGATCGGCGGCCATCTTCTCGGTCGTGAAGGCCTCGATGATGTCGCCCACCTTGATGTCCTTGAAGCCGGCGAGATCGATACCGCACTCGACGCCCTGGCGGACTTCGGAGACGTCATCCTTGAAGCGCTTGAGGGAAGCGAACTTGCCCTTCCAGACCTCGGTGCCGTCGCGCAGTACGCGGACGCCCATGTCGCGCTTGATGAGACCATCGCGCACGACCGAACCGGCGATCTGACCGACCTTGGTGATCTTGAAGACGTTGAGCACTTCGGCGCGGCCTTCGTAGTTCTCCTTGTAGACGGTGTCGAGCAAGCCGAGCATCGCCTTCGTCATCTCGTCCTGGAGCTCGTAGATGATCGAGTGCAGGCGAATCTCGACCTTTTCCTGATCGGCGAGGTCCTGTGCCTTGCGCTCGGGGCGCACGTTGAAGCCGATGATGATGGCGTTCGACGCCGTCGCGAGCAGCACATCGGATTCGGTGATGGCACCGACGCCGGAGTGCAGCACCTTGACGCGCACCTTCTCGGTCGACATGCGGCTGAGGCTGTCGGCGAGTACTTCCACCGAGCCCTGCACGTCGCCCTTGAGGATAAGGTTGAGGTCCTTGACGCCCGCCATCTTGATTTGCTCGGAGAGGCCTTCGAGCGAGACGCGCGAGGACTTCGCAAGCTGAGCTTCGCGCTCCTTCATCGAGCGGTACTTGGCGATTTCCTTGGCACGGTCGCGATCGGCCATGACGAGGAAGGTGTCGCCCGCATCCGGGATCGACTCGAGGCCGAGGATTTCGACCGGGGTCGAAGGACCGGCTTCGTCGATAGCGCGACCACGATCATCGAACATGGCGCGGATCTTGCCGAAGGTGTTGCCGACGATGAAGCTGTCGCCCGACTTCAGCGTACCGTTCTGCACGAGGATCGATGCCACCGCACCGCGACCGCGATCGAGCTTGGCTTCGATGACCGTACCCACTGCGGGGCGGTCCGGCGTGGCCTTTTGCTCGTTCGTGTCTGCGACCAGGCAGATCATTTCTTCGAGGCCGTCGAGGTTCAGGCGCTTCTTGGCCGAAACTTCAACGAATTCGATGTCTCCACCCATGCTGGTCGCCTGAACGCCACGCGCAGCAAGCTGCTGCATGACCTTCGAGGGATCGGCTTCGGGCTTATCGATCTTGTTGACCGCCACGATCATCGGAACCTTCGCCGCGCGGGCGTGATCGATGGCTTCGAGTGTCTGGGGCATCACGCCGTCATCGGCCGCGACGACCACGACGACGATGTCGGTGATCTTCGCACCGCGAGCACGCATGCGGGTGAAGGCTTCGTGGCCCGGGGTATCGAGGAAGACGATCTCGCGACCGAACGCCGGCGAATCGGGCTTGGTGACGTGCACCTTGTACGCACCGATGTGCTGCGTGATGCCGCCGGCTTCGCCAGCCGCCACGTCCGTCGAGCGGATCGCGTCGAGCAGCGAGGTCTTACCGTGATCGACGTGGCCCATGATCGTGACGACCGGGGCGCGCGTGATTTCGACAAGGCCTTCGGTGTTCTCGATCAGGGTCTCGAGCGCTTCGTTCTCCAGCTGCTCTTCCACCGAGATGACGGTGGCGTCCGCACCAAACTGGCGCGCTACGTCCTTGACGAGTTCGCCGTCGAGCGACTGGTTCACGGTCACCATGACGCCGCGCATGAGCAGCGTGGCGATGAGGTCCTTACCGCGAATGTCGAGCTTTTCAGCGAGGTCCTTTACCGAGATACCTTCCGTCACCGTGATCTGCTTGGTGATCGGCACCTGGCCCATGGGGATCTGAGCTGCGCCGGAGCGCGGCTGGTAGCCCTTGAGAGCGACTTCCTTGTTCTTCTCGTAGCGTTGTCCGCCCGCACGGCCACGTCCAGCAGGACGAGCTCCGGGACGATTGGCTCCCGGTGCTGCCGGGGCATCCGCTGGCGGCAACATGCCACCGGGGCCTACGCCTGCGCGCGGGCCACCGAAGCCGGGGCGATTGCCAAAGCCAGGACGCGGCGGGAAGCCAGGACGGCCGCCGGGGCCGCCAGGGCCTCCGGGACCACCCGGGAACGAACGCGTCGGGTGCATCGGGCGACGTGCGCCAGGTGCGAGCGGCGGACGCGAGCCGGGAGGGAAGTTGCCTCCGGGACCGCCAGGGCCGCCTGCGCCGGGGCGCGGACGCTCAAAGATGGGGCGACGCACCGCCGCGGCTGCTCCAGGAGCGGCCGTGTAGGTGGGGCGCGGGCCGGTCTGCGGCATGATCACGCGACGAACCGGTGTAGCCGGGGCTGCAGGAGCCGCCGGTGCCTCAGGCGCTGCTGCGGCTGCCGGAGCTTCCACGGGCGCGGTCGGTGCTTCCACCGCAGGCGCAGCGGGCGGCGCTGCCACTACGGGCGCTGCCGGTGCTGCGGGACGGGGAGCCGCTGCCGCCGGAGTCGCCGCTGCGGGCGCAGCCGGAACGGCTGCCGGACGCACGACCACGACCGGGTTTGCGGGCTGCTTGCTCGCGATTGCCGGTGCTGGGGAGATGATGTTCGGTCCCTCGCGACGGGTCTGCGGCATCACCACGCGGCGCACAGGTGCGGCCGGTGCTGCGGGCGCAGCAGGAGCCGCGTTCACGACGGGCGCAGGCGCTGCCGGAGCGGCCACCACAGGCGCTGCCGGAGGAGCCACCGCCACGGCGGGACGCACGACGCCAGCGGGGGGAGCTGCCACCACCGGACGAGCCGGGGGAGCAACAGCCACAGCCGGACGCGGAGCCACCGGGGGCGCATTCTTCGCGGCCTGTTCGGCCTGCTTGCGCTCCAGGATCGCCTTCAGCGCGTCGCCGGGCTTGGAAACTTTCGAGAGGTCGAAGCCCTTATCGTTCGCAGGAGCAGCGGTTTTCGCTGCAGCCGGACGCGAGCCGCGGGTCAGATAGCCACGGACCTTTTCGGCTTCGTCTTCCTCAATGGACGAGGAGTGGGTCTTCTTTTCGGTAACGCCAACGGCGGTCAAGGCGTCGAGAATCGACTTGCTCTTGACTTCAAGCTCACGGGCGAGATCATTGATACGAACTTTGCTCATTCAATCCTTGTTGGGCCGCGCGGTTCACCGTGGGCCGACTCTTCGGCGCTAGCTGGTCATAGAAAACCTTGTCGTTGAAGAGTGTCGAGGTGGCGTTGGTCACAAACAACGCTCGCCTCTGCTTACATTATCGCGCGAACGTTGCAAATTTGTTAGTGCCTGTTTTATCGGGCAGCGAAGATTGCGTCTTCGCTGCCCGATTTTGTGGAACTTTACTCATCGATTCCTTCGCTCGAATTCTCCTGAGCGTCGTCGACAAGCTGATCTATGGTGTCGTTATTCAGTTCAATTTCGGCTTCGCGAGCATCCGCGTCGTCATTGGCATCGAGGCGCGAAGCCTGATCCTCTGCGTCGGCGATCTCTTCGGTTGAAACCGTGTCTACTTCTTCTACCGAACCGTTTTCAGCGCCTTCAGCGGCCAGGATCTCTTCAGGGGTCTGTGACATAGATGTCTCCTCGACCTCGTTGGATGCAACTGCGGCAACCGGAGTCGCCGGACGCTCTTCCGCGGCGACTTCAGGCCTCGCTTCGCCTTCTTCGTAGTGTCCGAAGTAGTGGCGCACGGCGGTTGCGATCTTGGTCACCGACTTCTCGCCAATGCCCGGAACCTCGCCGAGCTCTTCCTCGGTCATGTCGGCCACGGCTTCCACGGTCGTGATGCCAGCGGCGATCAGCTTTTCCATGATGGCGTGGTCGAGTTCGGTCACCTGCTCGATCGGCGTCGACGGACCGCCGCTCATCGCCTGCATCTGCTGTTCGACTTCCTGGCGCTTCTCTTCCTCGCTCTTGATGTCGATCTTCCAGCCCAGGAGCTTCGCCGCGAGGCGGACGTTCTGGCCCTTCTTGCCGATGGCGAGCGAAAGCTGCGTGTCGTCCACGATGACTTCAAGCTGCTTTTCCGCCAGATCGGTGATCGAAACGCGCGATGCCTTGGCCGGCTGCAAAGCCTTCTCGGCAAAGGTCGTGATCTCGTCCGAGTACTCGATGATGTCGATCTTTTCGCCGCGGAGTTCGCGGATGATCGACTGCACGCGCATGCCCTTCATGCCGACGCAGGCGCCGACGGGGTCGACGTCCTTATCGCGGCTCTGTACGGCGATCTTGGTGCGCTCGCCGGCTTCGCGGGCGATCGCCTTCACGGCCACGGTGCCGTCGTAGATTTCCGGCACTTCGGACTGGAAGAGGCTCTGCACCAGCGCAGGAGCGGCGCGGCTCACGATGACCTGCGGGCCCTTGGCGGCGCGGTCCACGCGAAGCAGTACGACGCGAACGCGCTCGCCGACGGCGAACTGCTCAAGGCGGCTCTGCTCACGCTTCGGCATACGGGCTTCCGCCTTGCCGAGGTCGAAGATCACGTCCATCGGCTCGAGGCGCTTGACGGTCGCATTGATGATTTCGCCGGACTTGTCGCCATATTCGAGGAATACGGTGTCGCGCTCTGCTTCGCGCACCTTCTGGAAGATGACCTGCTTGGCCATCTGCGCGGCGATGCGGCCGAGCGGGGAGGTGTCCTTATAGAAGCGCAGTTCGCCGCCGACTTCGACCTCGGGCGCGATTTCGCGCGCGGCGTCGAGCGTCAACTGGTTCTCGGGTTCTTCTACCTGCTCTTCGCCTTCGACGACGGTCTTGTAGACATAGGCGCGGATTTCGCCGGTCTCGCGGTCGAACTCACCGCGCATGTTCTCGGTGGTCTTGTAGAACTTGCGCGTCGCCAACGCGATGGCGTCTTCCACGGCCCCGACCACGATCTCCGGGTCGATGCCTTTTTCGCGCGAAAGCAATTCGATGGACTGATAAAGAGGGCTTGCCATTTTCGAGGGTTCAGGGCTCAGGGGCCAGGGGTGAGGGAACGCGATGTACTCGCTGGACCCTGGGCCCTGGAACCTGGACCCTTGCCTTTCTTAGATTTCGGCGACGAGGTGCGCCTTTTCCACGTTGTGCAGAGCGATGGATACCGTCTGCGAGGTGCTGGATTTCTTGGCCTTCCCCTTCTGCTTTACGGCAGAAAGGTCCAGCGTAAGGTCGGTGCCGTCGAAGGCGGTGAGTCGGCCGGTGAAGTGGCGGTTAGCCTCGACAGGAGTAAAGGTTTGCAGCTTCACGATCTGGCCGTTGAAGCGGGTCCAGTCGGCGGGCTTGAGCAGCTTGCGCTCAAGACCCGGGGAGCTGACTTCGAGGGTGTACTCGGTCGTGCCGGGGATGAGCTCCTCGACATCGAGCACGGTGCCGAAGTCCTGCGCGAAGGCCGCGCAATCCTCATGCGTGGTGCCGGAGAGAACTTCGAGCGGCACGCCCTTGGGCAATAGTTCGGCCTGTTCGGGATCCTCGGCCTGCGCGCGCAGAGCTGCGCGACCGGCCTCGTCCTTTTCGACGAAAACACGCAGAGTGCGATGCTTGCCACCGCCCGCGAACTCAACTTCGACGACCTCCAGGCCGTGCGAAGTCGCGACTCGTTCTGCGGTGGCGCGAATTGATTCCAGCGAAATTGCCATAACGTCAGACTCGACTTTTGATGCGGTTATGGGCCGGGGCGTGATGCGCTGAGGCCAGTTCAGGGCAAATAAAAAAGTGGGCTTTCGCCCACTCCACTTCCGCCGACTGCCGGTGCGCTCACGGTCAGGGCAGAAAGGAATCATCTGCTGTATTTAGTGTAGGCCGGTTTGTGGGGGAAGGCAAGATCGATTGCGACAGCTCGGAGTATCATTTCCTTGTTTCCTTACTTTCCTCCGGAGGCAACGGATGCTCGCGAAGAAGACGATCAAGAACCAGATCACGCTCCCCAAAGCTGTTATCGCGCGCTTCGGCAAGGTCGAGTACTTCGAGGTGAGCACGGATGGCGAGTCCATCGTGCTGAAGCCGATGCGCCCCAGCCGTCTGGATGAGGTGAAGGCAAAGCTCGAGCAGCTTGGCATCACGGAGTCCGATGTCGCTGACGCCGTGATGTGGGCGCGCGAGTAAACATGCCGCGCCGCGTCGTCTTCGACACCACAACCGTCGTGTCTGCGCTGCTGTTTCGCGGGGGCCGACTCGCTTGGTTGCTGGCGCATTGGGAGTCAGGCGATTGCGTGCCGCTTGTTGCAACGGCTACGGCGGCGGAGCTCACGCGAGTGCTGGCGTATCCCAAGTTCAGGCTGTCGGCAGAGGATCAACGCGAGTTGTTGGCGCAGTATCTGCCGTTTTGCGAGGTAGTGGCAGAGGTCAGCTCTTGTCCCATCCACTGCCGTGATGTGAAGGATCAGCCATTCCTCGATCTCGCGCACACGGCGCATGCGGAACTGCTCGTGAGCGGCGACAGCGACCTGTTAGCCCTCGCGGGGCAAACGGCGTTTGTCATTGAAACGCCAGAGTCTTATCGCAGCCGGGTCGAAATGCTCTAGAAGCAAAACGGCGCAGAGCGTGAACTCTGCGCCGTTCGCGGTTGTTGCGTTGCCTACTTCGCTGCCGCGACCGGCTCCTTCGGCTTCACATACGTGTCGAGCCAGCGCTCCATCTCCCAGAGCATGTGGTCGACGCTTTCCTTGGCGCCGTAGTGGTGCGGCTCCAGCGGAAGGAAGACGAGGCGCACCGTGGCGCCCTGGCCCTTCAGCGCGGCGTAGAAGCGCTCGCTCTGGATGGGGAAGGTGCCGGTGTTGTCGTCGGCCTCGCCGTGGATGAGCAGGATCGGTGTCTTGATCTTGTCCGCGAAGGAGAACGGCGACATATTGAAGTACACCTGCGGGGCCTGCCAGTAGGTGCGGTCTTCGTTCTGGAAGCCGTAGGGGGTGAGCGTGCGGTTGTAGGCTCCCGAGCGGGCGATGCCGGCGCGGAAGAGGTTCGAGTGCGCGAGCAGGTTCGCTGTCATGAACGCGCCGTAGCTGTGACCCATGACGCCGACGCGCGTCGGGTCCACCACGCCGAGCGAGCTGGAGTAGTCGATCGCAGCCTTCGCGCTGGCGACGAGTTGCTCGACATAAGTGTCGTTCGGCAGCGCGTCGCCTTCGCCGATGATGGGAATGGAGGTGTTCTGCAGCACGGCATAGCCGGTCTGAGTGAAGAACACCGGCGTGCCCCAGCCGAAGGTGACGAAGCGATTGGTCGAGCCGGAGACCTGCGAGGCTGCGGCGCGCGTCTTGAACTCGGCCGGATAGGCCTCAAGCAGCGTAGGCAGCGCGCCCTGGGATTTGTCGTAGCCCGCCGGTGTCCACAGTACGGCGGAGAGGTCGACGCCGTCGGCGCGCTTGTAGTGCAGCAACTGGCGCGTCGGCATGGCGATGCCCGCGTAGGGCGAGGGGAAGTGCGTGACGGCGATGGGGGCGACGCGGCCCTTCATCGTCTGCACGAAGTAGTTCGGCGGCTCGGTCTGCGATTCGCGGCGGACGAGCACGCGGTCGTCGCCGAGCAGGGCAATGGGCTCGGTGAAGTATGGATCGGCAGCGCGGCTCAGGATCGTCGGCTTGCCGCCATCGACCGGCAGAGTGGCGACGAAGGGGTAGTCGCCCTTGGGGCTGGCGCCGGGTGAGAAGAAGTAGATCGCCGAAGCGTCCGGCGTCAGCGCGAGCACGCGCTTGCCAGCGGCGTTCGGCACCGTCACCGGCATGCCGGGCGAGTGGTAGCGGTCCTGCGAGGAGCCTTCCCAAAGCGTTTTGGTCTTCGCTGTGCCGTTGGTGGAGGGATCGAACGAGAGCATCGCGGCTTTGCGGTCGGCCCAGCGCGAAACGGCGATGAGCGCGAGGTGATCGTTGCCCCAGACGATGCGGCGTGCGGGGCGCATGGGCAGCTCAAGCAGCACGGTGGGCTGGGCCACGAAGGGCGCGTCGAGCTTCATGATGCGGTCGCGAATCTCGACCTTGGTGCGAGGGTCGCCACCGTCGGCGGCCTCGTCCCAGACGAGCGTTGCGGGGGCGTCAGAGCGCCACTCGTAGCTGCGCGGGCCGGTCGGCACGGCATCGCGGACGATGGGCAGGTTGTCGATCACAGGGCGGTCGTTGAGGTGGATCGTCTTGCCGGTCTTCAGCTCCACAAGCTCGGTGAGCATAGGGAAACGTTCGTACGGCACGGTGTAGCTGAACGGGCGATGCACGATGCTGACGAGCGCGTACTTGCCGTCCGGCGAGACCTCGACGTTGTCCAGCACGGCGGACTTGAGGATCGTCTTCGGCGCGCCGCTGAGCGGGATTTCGGTAAGCTGCGCGGTAGCGTAGTACTCGAACTGGTCCTCGTCATCCGGCGTGGCGAGCATGTCTTCGTAGGTCGGCGCAGGCGTGGCCTTGCCGAGGTTTTCGCTGACGTGCGGGCCGGTGGGGACCTCACTCGGCTTGGGCGCGGCGGGGCGCGCGGTCGGCACGGTCTTGCAGAGCAGACCGGTGCTCGCGGGCATCCATTCACACGGCGAGCCGTTCAATACAGAGTTCAGCTTGAGCGTTGCGGCGAGCGGATGCGCGGTCGCGGAGGCGACGTCGACGATGTAGAGCTTCAAGCCGGGCGCGGTCTTCGCGGTCTTTTCAAAACGCTGCACGATGGCAATGTGCTTGGAGTCCGGGGACCAGAGCACGTCGGTGACCTTCAGCGGCGTGGGCAGGCCGGCGATCTTGCGCGCGGGGCCGCCGTCGAGCGGCTGGAAGCTGAGCGCGGTACGGTAGCTATCGACCGAGGGGCTGTAGGTCGTCGGGTTGAAGCGCAGACCGGCCAGGCGCATGCGCGGCTCGGCGACCTCGGCGATGGTTGGGTAGCCGTCCGGCAGGCCGATGAGCAGCAGCTTGCGGTCCGGCGAGAGCGACGCGGTCGGGATCGGCTGTGCGCCGACGAGCTTTTCGATGGCTTCGGGCGGCTTCTGGTACTTGATGGCCGTTTGCGCGACGGCGGCGGAGGCAGCGATGGCTGCAGCCGCGAGTGCAAGATGCTTGGGCTTCATGCAGAGGGTCCTCGGAAAAATGGTGGTGCAGGAGAAGACGATTGATGCGTGCGGAAAGTTTAGCGGAGAGTGCTCGTCTATCGCGAATCCGAGATCGAAGGTTCTCGCTCTTAAGAATCACCTGACGGGGCACGAAAACCGTGGCGAACCTTCGCGCCCTTTGCGTCGAGTCTCGTCTTCCGGCCGAGTTCGTGACGCTCAGAGAAGCCTCGACGCAAAGAGCGCTACGGTCGCAGAGACACGCCACGGGGGCAGTGCCATGCGTGAAGATTCGATCAATCCGGCGAGTTCCGTACCGCGTTCTGCACCGGGATTTGGCAACCTTATTTGCTTCGCCTCGCAAACAGGCTTAAGATCAACTTTCAATCATGATCGAATTCCCGGTAGTGGAAGCTCTCACGTTTGACGATGTACTCCTTGTTCCTGCGTATTCGGATGTTGTGCCGACGCAAGTAAGTACAGCCGCCCGCCTCAGCAAGAACATCACCCTGACCACACCCCTTATGTCCGCCGCTATGGACACGGTCACGGAGTCGCGCATGGCGATTGCCATCGCGCAGCAAGGCGGCATGGGCGTGGTGCACCGCAACCTCACCATCGAGCAGCAGGCCGTGGAGATCGACAAGGTGAAGCGCTCGGAGTCGGGCATGATCGTTGACCCGATCACGATCGAGCCCGAGCAGCAGATCTCGGCTGCGCTTGAGATGATGCGCCGTTACAAGATCTCCGGCGTGCCGGTGACGAAGAGCGGCAAGCTCGTCGGCATCCTCACCAACCGCGATCTTCGCTTCGTCTCGCGCACGGACATTCCGATCTCCGAGGTGATGACCAAGGAGAACCTGATCACCGTTCCGGTGGGCACGACGCTTGAGCAGGCGGAAGAGATTCTGCATCAGCACCGCGTCGAGAAACTGCTGGTGGTCAACGACTCGTATGAGCTCAAGGGCCTCATCACGGTCAAGGACATTCAGAAGAAGTTGAAGTACCCGAACGCGTCGAAGGACGCGCAGGGTCGCTTGTTGGTGGCGGGTGCGATTGGCGCGACCGGCGACTTCCTCGAGCGCGCTGCAGCGCTGGTGGAGATGCGCGCGGATGCGCTGGCGATCGACTCGGCGCACGGCCACTCATCGCGCGTGCTCGAAGCGGTGAGCGAGGTGAAGAAGCGCTTCCCGGAGATCACGCTGCTTGCGGGCAACGTGGCCACCTACGACGGCACGATGGCGCTGATTGACGCGGGTGCGGATGCGATCAAGGTCGGCATCGGCCCAGGTTCGATCTGCACAACGCGCATGGTGACCGGTGCAGGTATGCCGCAGATCACCGCGATTTCAGAGGCGTACAAGGCGGCTTCGAAGCACAACGTGGCGGTCATCGCGGACGGCGGTATCAAGTATTCGGGCGACATCACCAAGGCCATCGGCGCGGGCGCGAGCATCGTGATGATGGGCTCGCTGTTTGCGGGTGTGGACGAGTCACCAGGCGAAACGATTTTGTACCAGGGCCGCTCGTTCAAGGCGTATCGCGGCATGGGTTCGCTGAGCGCGATGGCGCAGGGCTCGGGCGAGCGCTACTTCCAGGGCAAGGAAGATATGAACACCGGCGAGCGTGTCTCGCTGACCTCGAAGGAAGGCACGCCGGGCGGCAACCGCCTCGCGAAGTTCGTGCCGGAAGGCATTGAAGGCCGCGTGCCGCACCGCGGACCGCTGGAGTCGATGGTGTACCAGCTTGTCGGCGGTCTCCGCTCGGGCATGGGCTACCTCGGTTGCGCGACGATCGAAGAGCTGCAGAAGAATGCGCGCTTCATCCGCATCTCCGGCGCTGGTCTGCGTGAGTCGCATGTGCATGACGTCGTCATCACGCGCGAGGCGCCGAATTATCACGTCGAGTAACGTAGTTGTACGTTGTAAGTTCTACGTTGTAAGTGCAGAGGCAGGCCGTTTCGGTCTGCCTCTTTTCTTTGTGGTTCGCCTATCGCGAGTTGTCATCCTGAACGTAAGTGAAGGATCTGCTTGTCGATGGCAGTTGCGAGGACGATCGTGGGATGAGTATGCCGTGGCGTGATCATGGCGTCCTTCGCGCTCTTTGCGTCAGGGCTTTCTCCGTGCAGTGGAGGAGATCTCAAGCGAAGAGCTTCGACGCAAAGAGCGCGAAGGACGCGAAGGGACGCTACGGCTGCCGTGCCTCACTTGCGGGCGTACCGAAACAAGCGACAAGCAGATCCCTCGCGATGCTCAGGATGACAGTGCAAAAAGGAAGCCGACCCTGACGAGTCGGCTAATCCCTTTGCCTAAACCCTCGCTTTACCCCGCGAGATAAAACTCAGCCACCTCAAGATCGCCCGGCTGCGTGACTTTGAAATTGCGAGAGGAGCCCGGCACGACCATCACCGATACGCCAGCGCGCTCGAGCAGCGATGACTCGTCCGTGCCTTGGAATTCATCGCGTGCGGCTTCGTCGAACGCCTTGCGCATGAGCGGCACACGCGCGCCCTGCGGCGTTTGCGCATGGACGATAATTTCGCGCGGAATGGTCGCGGTGATGAGCGCGCCGTCGGCTGTCTTCTCCACCTGCTTGATCGTGTCGATCGCGGGCATGCCGACGATCGCCGCGCCGTGCTTTTCGATCGCTTCGATCGTCTTGGTGACCGTAGCAGCATCGATCAGCGGACGCACCGCATCATGCACGAGCACGATGTCGTCGTCCGAGCTCGAGGGCAGCGCGGCGAGCGCGTTGGCGACCGAATCCTGACGCGTGTCCCCGCCGGTGACGACGTGGACGCGGTCGGTGAGGCCGTGCTCGGTGAGCAGTTCGTTCATGCGTGGCTTCTCACTCTCGCGCACGGCGAGGTAGACGCCCGAGACGCGCGGCACGGCGAGAAATGCCTTCACGGAGTGCACGAGGATCGGCAGACCCTTGATGGTGAGGAACTGCTTCGGCGCATTGCCTGCGGAGGCCATGCGGGTGCCGATACCGGCGGCGGGGAGAATGACGAAAACGCTCATGGGAGAGCCAGTGTAGCGCAGGGTACAGGGTTTAGGGAGTAGGGAACAGGGTTCTACTGTTTCCGCAGCATCATCTCGACTGAGTGCTTGAAGCCGAATTTCTCGTAGATGGGCTGGCCGAATCGCGACGCATGCAAGGTGATAACGCTTGCACCGAGTTCGTGCGCGGCATCGACGGCGGCTTGCAGGATTTGCTTCGCAAGTCCGCGCCCACGCGCTTCAGGAGCGGTATAGAAGTTCAGCAGATAGGCGCGGAACGGCTCATCGTGCATCCAGTGCGGCGGGAAGGGCATGAGATAGACGCCGCCGCCGGAGAGCACGCGGCTGTCTTCCTCGAGGAACAGCCCAACGTAGGTGCCATCGGCCAACGCTGCGCGCACCCACGGCTCGAAGGCGTGGTCCATCTCGTTGAGGCGCTCTTCGGTCGTGAAGTCATTGTCCGCGAACATGAGGTGGCGGTGCTGGGTGATGAGGGAGGCATCGTCTACGGTCGCGCGGCGGAGAGTCGGCATCGCTTTATGATATCGGCGCGACGCTCGTTGATCGGCAGCAGAACTCAGCCTTCTGGCTGGAGCAAAGACTTCTGCGCTGGTTTGAATTCGCCCATGACTCTGGCCGGGAAGGCATGCACCCCAAACTGAAAGTTTCTGCAACTCGTGTACTTGGCGTTCATTCCCTTCCAGCCATCAGGGAGCCTATCCACGCGCAGAGCAATAGCATCGTAGAGCGTGAAGGTGACGCCGTAGATCGAACCGATGCTTGCAACCGCGCCTGCGTGCGCGCGGACGGGTAGGTGGACGTTGGAAATTGAGCGATCTCCGTTGCCCCAGGCAAAAAGATAGAAGTACGGGAAGTCACCTCGTAGATCAATAGGAGCCTCGTCTTCGAGAGTGCGGTGGATTTTTGGCTCGGCGCTACCGATTAAACACTTTTGGCAATGTTCACTCGGATCGAAGTCGCGAACGTAGCGTCCCCATATCGCTCCGAAAGGATAATTCGCCGTCTTGAGTCCACTGACTACGAGTCGCACACTTTTCTCCTGGCATGGAGGCTACCACTCATTGGCGTTCAGAACGCGTGCAAGGCGATACCCTGATAGCGATGGCTAAGGGAACGATCATGCTGCCGCTGGATGCGGCGTTGTTGCGTAAGGGCGAGCGGGTTTGCTGTGCGGTGTCGGGTGGGGCGGACTCTACGGCAATGCTGCTGGCGATGGTGGAGGCAAACGCACGCAAGGAGTCGCTGGGCATCGAGCTGAGCGCGGCGCATGTGCATCATGGGTTGCGCGGCGCGGAGGCCGATGCGGATGAGGCGTTTGTGCGCGAGCTTTGTCAGCGGCTCGGTGTGCCGCTGACTCTGGTGCATGTCGATACGCCTGCGCGTATGGCGGACGAGGGTGAGGGCCTCGAAGAGGCGGCGCGGAATCTGCGCTATGAAGCGCTGCGTGGTTTGCCCGTGGATGCGATCGCGACGGCGCATCATCTTGATGATCAGGCCGAGACCGTGCTGATGAAGCTGCTGCGCGGCGCGTGGACTGAGGGGCTGGCGGGCATCGCGCCTGAAGTGCAGGCCGATGGCCCGAGGACGATCCGCCCGCTGCTGCGCGTACGCAAGGCGGAGATCTTGGAGTTCCTCGAAGCGCGTGGGCAGGCTTGGCGGGAGGACTCCACGAACCGCGATCTATCGCTGACGCGCAACCGCGTGCGGCATGACTTGCTACCGGTGCTGCGGCAGTTCAACCCGCAGATCGACGCGCTGCTGGCGGGCATGGCCGACGTGGCGCGCGACGAGGAAGCGTACTGGCAGGATCAGCTTCCTCCGCTGCTGCGGCAGATGGTGCTGCCAGGCAAACCGGTGCGCGGCGGCGGCCGGGCCAGCTCGACCGCAGTGGGTTCGGCGAGCTGTGCGCTGGAGATTGAGCGGCTGAAGGCACTGCCCGCGGCGATGCGTCGCCGGGTGCTGCGCGCGGCGGTGCGCGGGCTCGGCCATCGGCTGACGGCGGAGGAGACGGCGAAGATCCTCGCGCTGGCGGGATTTGGCGGCTATCCCGGCGTGCTCGGCAAAATCGGCTCCAGGCTGGAGTTGCGTGAGGGGTTGCGGGTGGAGCGCTCCGCGCGAGAGTTGCAGATCAGCCGTCAGGGTTAGCGAGACAATATTTCGGCAGCAGCAGCGTCTTCAGAGAGGGAAGCAGACGGAAAACGAACGGGGGAGGCGCTTTATCCCCCGCAAGCGGCATCAAATTCCGGGATTTTGCCGACGCGACAGGCGTAGAATGATGGGACTTGCACCTCCGCACCGTTCGTCGTCAGTCGGCGTCTAACTAGAGTGCGGAGCCAGCGAGACCCGCGCCGGAAGGGCAGCGGTTTCGCGAGCAGGGAAATGAGGAACGGGTTGAATTCAACAGTCAAACATCTGCTGATCTGGGTACTTACGGTCACTTGCCTTCTGGTGGTGTGGCAGTTCGTTTCCAAGAACATTAGCGCGGGACGCAGCCAGGCCATCAGCCTGACGACTCTGCAGGCCGACGCAGACGCCAACAAGATCGCGGAAGTTACCGTGAACGGCACCGAGGTCAACGGCAAGTACAAGGACAACAAGGGCGCCTTCACGACGACCATTCCTGCCAACTACCCTGACCTTTATAAGGACCTGCAGCAGCACGGCGTCAACGTCACGATCAAGGACCAGAGCGGCAACCTGTGGGTGGGCGTTCTACTGAACATCGCGCCGATCGCTGTGATCCTCGCGCTGTTCCTCTTTATGATGCGCCAGATGCAGTCGGGCGGAAACAAGGCGATGAGCTTTGGCAAGAACCGCGCTCGTCTGCTCTCGATGCAGCAGAAGAAGGTGACGTTCAAGGACGTTGCCGGCGTGAGCGAAGCCAAGGAAGAGCTGAAGGAAATCATCGAATTCCTGCGTGAAGCGCAGAAGTTCCAGCGCCTCGGCGGACGCATTCCCAAGGGCGTGCTGATGGTCGGACCTCCGGGCACGGGCAAGACCTTGCTGGCACGCGCTGTTGCTGGCGAAGCGAATGTTCCGTTCTTCTCGATCTCCGGTTCTGACTTCGTCGAAATGTTCGTCGGCGTCGGCGCAAGCCGCGTGCGCGACTTGTTCGAGCAGGGCAAGAAGAACGCTCCGTGCATCATCTTCATCGACGAAATCGATGCAGTCGGTCGTCACCGTGGCGCTGGCCTCGGCGGTGGACACGACGAGCGCGAGCAGACGCTGAACCAGCTCCTGGTGGAGATGGATGGCTTTGAGTCGAACGATGGCGTCATCCTGATTGCCGCAACCAACCGTCCCGACGTGCTCGACCCTGCGCTGCTGCGCCCGGGCCGTTTCGATCGCCGCGTGATCGTTGATCGTCCGGACATCCGTGGCCGCGAAGAAGTGCTGCGCGTGCATGCGAAGAAGGTTCCGCTGTCGGAAGATGTCGACCTGCCGATTCTTGCTCGCGGCACACCGGGCTTCTCGGGTGCTGATCTGGCGAATATGGTGAACGAGGCCGCGTTGACGGCAGCTCGCTTCAACCGCAAGAGCGTCCACATGTATGACTTTGAGGTCGCCAAGGACAAGGTGCTGATGGGTGCGGAGCGCAAGAGCATGATCCGCAGCGCTGACGAACTGAAGACCACGGCGTACCACGAAGCTGGCCATACGCTTGTCGGCGCGCTGCGCGATCATTCGCATCCGCTGCACAAGGTGACGATCATTCCGCGTGGCATGGCGCTCGGCGTTACCGTGCACCTGCCTGAGGACGACCAGCATCAGGTGACGCGCGATCAGCTGGAGACGCGCCTTGCCATGATGATGGGCGGCCGCATCGCTGAGGAGATCTTCCTCAACCAAATGACGACCGGCGCGAGCAGCGATATCGAGCGCGCCACGTCTCTGGCACGTGCGATGGTTTGCGAGTGGGGCATGAGCGCACTCGGCCCGATGTCGTTCGGCAAGAAGGGCGAGCAGGAAGTGTTCCTGGGCCGCGATATCGGCCAGTCGCGCGACTTCTCGGACGAGACGGCACGCCAGATCGATGCCGAGGTGAAGCGGTTTGTGGATGAAGCGTACAAGAGCGCTTACGACATCCTGAACTCGAACCACGACATCATGCACCGCATGTCGAACGCCCTGCTGGACCGCGAGACGTTGGACGCGCACGAGATCGAGTTGATCATCGCTGGCAAGGAACTGCCGCCGGTGAAGTCGGCTCTGGCCTCTGCAGGCGGCGACAACGATACGCAGGAAGTGCTGAAGCCAGGTGGCGGCGGACGCACGCCGGGCTTCGGTGAGAGTGCACACAATCCTGCATAAACGCAGGCCGGAAGCATAGGAAGCAAAGGCGATCTTCGGATCGCCTTTCTTCTTTTTGTGGCAACGCGGTTGTGGCATAGTTGGTCTACGACGGTTCCCTCAGGAGGAACGATGTTGACGCGCCCAAGAGCTTGCTGGCGGCTTTTCTATCTGCTTGCGGTACCGCTTGTCCTCGCTGGCTGTGGGGGAAGCGCATCCTCTGGCGCGTCCGACCCGGCGTTGCAGCTGGTGATCACGAAGCAGCCAGCGGATGTCAGCGTTCCGATGGGGCTGCCCGCCACCTTTACGGTCGTTGCCGGAGGTCAGTCTCCCTTTCAATATCAGTGGATGAAGGCTGGAGTCGCTATAGCTGGCGCAACGTCGAGCAGCTACTCCACCCCTGTTACGGCTTATGCAGATGATGGTGGCAGCTTCTCAGTGCAGGTAAGCGGAGGGAACACCAGCCTCACAAGTAACGTTGCTCACCTCCACGTCACGGCACGAGCGCCTGCTGCGGGTGATCTTCGGTTTGGCTCGGTGGGGTCGGCGGAGACTGTGAATGGGTATTCCGTGGCTGCAGGTGGCGTCCCACTTCCGATTGGCTGTCCTGTGCCTGGAGGAGGCGCCATCGCTTACAGCTACGGTGGCTTCGGCACGCCCCTTCAAATCGGCAATAACGCATGCACGTGGGCGTATCAACTGATGGGGCTTTCGAGCACGGTGCGCACTGTGTACAGCGTGGCTGCACTCGCACAACTTGACGCGACTCTTTCGGATCCCTTTGGTGCCACGCTGCCCGCAGCGACGGATTCTCACGCGATCGTGTCGTCGGTTCAGGTCCCGTCGACCTACAGCTCTTTTGCCGCTTACAGCTATCGCTATGATTCGCAGGGGGCACCGTATACACGATCGGAGCAGACAGTCAGCCTGTCAGCGTTTCCCATGGCGGCAGCGCAAGAGGCACTGAATGGCCGCGTGATCACAGCGTTCTATCTCGTGGGTTCTAACGTGACCTACTTCGCGTATGCGTGGGCGGGAGACGCAACCGGCCAGTACGAAACCGACGTGATTACAGCGACGCTTGGCACCGTCTCGGACGCGGTGAAAGGACTGGCTGCGAAGGGCTACATTATCACTGCCAGCACAACCGGTCAGGCTGCTGACGGAAGCGGCGTTTGGCTCGTCGGAACGCGCTTCAAGAACGATACAACTCCACGGCCTGTTCTCGTGCAGGACGGTGGGGTCGATACCTTAGAGGCCGGCGGCTATGCTGTGGTGGTGTACGCGCAGGATTTCAACGGCGGAGCCTCAGGCGTGCATTTTATTGGTGAAAGATAGGCGTGCGAATGAACGACAATGGAGGAGATGAATCGTTCACTCGTCTCCGCATCCTTGTGCGTTGCGCTCGCGTTGCCGCTCGCCGCGCAGACCGGTTCCAGTACGAACACGACACCGGGTTCGGCACAGGCAGCGCAGCGTGCGCGCAAGCTCGACACGCTGGCGCCGCCGACGAAGGATGACACGCTGCGTGGACCGTACGGCGAGTTTCGCGCGAACAACGATCTGCTGAGCTACAGGCTCGATCTGCGCGTGGATCCCACGGACAAGTTCATCAAGGGTACGAACACGGTGCGCTTCCGTATGTTGAAGGACGCGACGCGCGTGCAGCTTGAACTAACGCCGCAACTCGCGATCGACAGCGCGACGATGGACGGCAAGCCGCTGAAGGTGACGCGCGACGAGCGTGAGGTGTGGATCGACTCGCCGACGACGCTGCAGGGCGGTAAGGTCTACAGCATTGCCCTCGCGTGGAGCGGGCACCCGGTGACGCAGGGGCGCTTCGGCTGCTTCTCCTTCGACAAAGACAAGGCGGGCAAGCCGTGGATCACGACCGCTTGCGAAGAAGAGGGTGCAAGCACCTGGTGGCCCAACAAGGACCAGTGGCGCGATGAGCCGCAGGAAGGCATGGAGATCAACGTCGCGGTGCCGAACGGGCTGATGGATGTGTCCAATGGCCACTTCGTGGGCTCGAAGGACCTCGGCGATGGCTACACCGAGTGGCGTTGGAAGGTAAGCTACGGCATCAACAACTACGATGTTGCGCTGAACATTGGCGAGTATGTGCACTGGTCGATGCCGAAGCACGGCAACACCGCACTCGACTTCTACGTGCTGCCCGAGAACCTCGAGAAGAGTAAGGTGCAGTTCGCGCAGGTACCCGAGATGCTCGATGCGTATGAGCATTACTTTGGCGAGTATCCGTTTGCGAAGGACGGCTACAAGCTCGTCGATGTGCCGTATGCGGGTATGGAGCACCAGAGCGCGGTGGCATACGGCAACCACTATGCGAACGGCTACTACGAGCGCGATTGGACGGGCGTCGGCATCTCGCCGAAGTTCGACTTCATCATCATCCACGAGAGCGGACACGAGTGGTTCGGCAACGCGATCACGGCCGCCGACAAGTGCGACATGTGGATCCATGAAGGATGGACAACGTACCTCGAGTTGCTCTACGTGGAGTATCGCTGGGGCGAGGCTGACATGCTGAAGTATGCGGGCGGCCTGAAGCCGAAGGTGCATAACGAGCGGCCGATCATTCCGCCGTGCGGCGTGAACGCGGAGCCTCCGCAGGACCAGTACTTCAAAGGCGCATTGATGATCAACACGCTGCGCTCGATGGTGGGCGATGACGCGAAGTGGTTCGCCGACATTCACGACTTCTATCAGCAGTTCAAATATCAGCAGATCACGACGGACGATGTAGTGGCGTGGTGGTCGAAGCGCACGGGCATGGAGTTGAAGCCGTTCTTCGCGGAGTACCTGCGCCACGCGGCTGCGCCTGCGTTGGAGTTGAAGTTTGCTGACGGCAAGGTGAGCTATCGCTATAAGGCAGAAGAAGCGAAGTTCGCTATGCCGATCAAGGTGGGCGATGCCGCGCATTGGAACGTGATCACGCCGGTGGCGGGTGAGTGGAAGTCCATGCCTTGGACGAAGAGCAAGGACGCGTTTGGCGTAGATACGGACGAGTACTACGTGAACGTGGTGAAGGAGTAAGCGTGGCGAAGAAGAGTCTTCTTGCAGCGGTTGGAGCGGCGCTGCTGATGATCACCGGATGCGGCTATCACCAGGTAGGCGCGGCGACGCGTTTGCCTGCGGGCGTGCAGACGATCGCGGTGCCGGTGTTTCGCACGAAGGTGCAGTCTTATCGCACGGAGAGCGTGTTTACTGAGGCTGTTGTGCGCGAGCTGAACACACGCACACGTTATCGCGTGTTGACCTCGAGCGGTGATGGCACCTTCGACGGTGCAGAGGGCGACGCAGTGCTGCGTGGGACGATTGAGCAGGAGACCGTGGCCCCACTGACGTATGACCCGAACAGCGGACAGACGTCGAGTTATCTTGTGACGATCGTGGCGAGTGTGGAGGTGAAAGGGCGCGATGGTCATGTGCTCTATCGCAACAACGCGTTCGGTTGGCACGAGCAGTATCAATCGACGCAGGATCTTTCGAGCTTCGTGCAGGAAGACTCGGCGGCGGTGCGACGCATTGGACATGATTTTGCGCAGGCGCTCGTAAGCGACTTGCTCGAGAGCTTCAAGTAAGGGTTGTGACGATGGAGATTACAAAGGGCCTCAAGAGTTTTGCGGCGGTAGACCGCTTCCTGGCAGAGGTGGCTGGCGATGCGCGCCGCGCGGGTTATGTGTTGCTCGGCGATGAGGCGTATCTGCAGCAGCGCGCGCGCCGCGGCTTGCTGGACGCGTTGCTGCCACGCGAGCAGCGCGAGTTCTCGCTGCATGACATCGATCTTTCCAGCGAGATGACGATCTTCGATGCGCTGGATCTGGCACAGACGCCGTCGCTGATGGCTCCGTTTCAGGTGCTGTTCATTCGCAACTTGAAGTCACTTTACGGGCGTGGGCAGAAGAAGGAAGAGTTCAAGGCGTTGGACGAATACTTCCGCAGGCCGAACCCCGGCGCTCTCCTTGTGTTTGTGGCGGACCATATTTCGTTGCCGCAGGATCTGCGCCGCATGGACATGACCGAGAAGGAGCGCGCGGAGAAGATCCGCGAGACGCTCGGCGACGGTTGTGGCGTGATCGAGTTGCAGCGCGTGAGCGCTGAAGATGCAACGACCTGGGTGCAGCGCGCGTCGCAGGCGAAGGGTGTGGAGTTCAGCGCAGACGCTGCGCATGAGCTTGTCGATTCGCTGGGCGCAGACATGCTCGCGATCGAGAGCGAGGTGGAGAAGCTGACGCTGTTTGCCGGCGCGCAGGGCAAGCAGAAGCTGGACGTGCCGGACATTGAGGAGATGGTGTCGGCGGCCAAGCAGCGCGGCGTATACGAACTCACCGATGCGATCAGCCAGAAGGATGCTCCGCGCGCTCTGGCGTTGCTGCATGGCCTGTTGAATGCTTCGGAAGGCGGTGATGATGCGGCCATCGGGCACGTGTTCACGCTCGCGAAGACGTACCGGCAGATGCTGGTGTTGAATGAGAATCGCGTGACGGACCAGCGTGCGATGTGGCAGGTGCTGTGGCCGGGCTTCCGTGTCGCTCCGTTCGCTGCCGACCAGTTGATCGCACAGGCGAGGCGTTATCGTGACCGCGCGGAGTTGCGTCGCGGCCTGCGCTGGATTGCGAAGGCGGACATCGAGTTGCGTTCGAGCCCCCCTGACAAGCGCCTTGTGCTTGAACGCTTGATCCTACGTCTGGTAGGGCGTGAGCGAGCGATCGCTGTCGAAGCGTAGCAACGAGCATCCTGCGCGATGGGCTTAGCGCAGAGGTTTGCGCTTACCGTAGATCGCGGGAGAGTCTGCGCTGGGTACGGCGTTCGGGTCTTCGAGTTGCTCTTTAGTGACGAGCGGCGCCGTGGCGCCGGTGATGCGAACCGTATAGCCGCCACGTGTCGCGATCTCGATGTGGTGCACGCCGGCGACGTCGCGATGTGGCCGGGGATAGCTGACGATGTAGCGTGCGCGGAGCAGGCGGAAGATCTCGCTGATGTCGGCGCCGAGGACGTCCGGTTCGCTCGCCATGACGAACCCGCCCGTGCCGGCAGCAAGCTGATCGAGCTCATCGTTCATCCCGTCGGTAGCGTAGGCATGCGGCGCGTTCAGGGTCTGCAGCGAGAACGGCAGCCCACGGTTGTTCATCCAGAAGTGAACGCGATCGCGAACGCCGACGACGGCGATTCCGCTGGTGGCTAAGAAGTCCCGCACGGTGGATGCATCGGATTTGCTCCGGCCATCGTCGCCCTGAGAGACGACAAGCAGAACGCGACGACCCGGCTGGTGTTGAAGCCAGGAGGCGATTGTCAGCTCTGCGTCGCGGAGAGGCAAGCGAGCGTGGCAGTCGCGTTTGCCGTTCGCGGGGTGAAACCCTTCGCGGTGTCGAAGCTGGCCGATCAGGCTATTGATCTGCGCTGCGGTGGGGTTGCTGAACGACGGTTGTGTCTCAAAGACGGAGCAGTCGACCGCGAAGATGCGCAGGCTGTCCTGAGGCTTCAGCAGCGTGGGAGCAAGTGCTGCGAACTGCTCGATGAAGGCGTTGAGGAAGGGAGTTTGCGAGTTGGCATCTTCCAGCAGCACCGCAAGTTCCATCGGATCGTCACCCTCCACTCGCAGGTCGGTGGGATGAAACGACTTGCCGGAGTCGAGCGAGAGATCGATGTCTTCCCGCCGCAGATGTTCCAGCGGCTGCGCGTCCTTATCGAGGATCAACGCAGCGAACTGGATGCGGTCGGTGTAGACGTGCAGTGTGTAGCCGGGATCCTCGGCCTGCGCAAAGGCTGGCGCAGAGGTGGCCAGCAGGAAAAACAGTTTGCAGAGGGCGCGCTTCACGCGATTAGTATCGCAAATGAAAGCGGTTCTGAGGAGAACGAAGCGGATGCGTTTGTGGCGTGGCGGATTGGCGTTAGTGGCAGTGAGTTCTATGGGGATGGCGCAGCAGCCGGCGAGCGATCCTGCGCGCGAAGCGGTGACGTTTTTCAGCGCGCATGCGGACAAACACGAGTACCGCATTCCGATGCGCGACGGCGCGAAGATGTATGTGAAGGTATGGGCGCCGAAGGATGGCTTCACGGACAAGGGCCCTTATCCGATCCTCATCACGAAGACGCCGTACAGCTGTGGCGACTACGGTGGCACGAAGGAGATTCCTCATGTCACTGCGAACCCGGCGCTGCTCCGCTCGGGCTACATCCTTGTCTGCGAAGATGTGCGCGGCCGCTGGGCCAGCGAAGGCACGTGGCAGGAGATGACGCCGTCGCATGATGGCAAGGGCATTGATGAGTCGACCGATATGTCCGACACGGTTGATTGGCTGCTGAAGAACGTGCCGAACAACAACGGTCGCGTTGGCATCATGGGCATCAGCTACGGCGGCTTCTACACGGCAGCGAGCATCGTAGACTCCAACCCGGCGATTAAGGCGGCGAGCCCGCAGGCGCCGATCATCGACCTCTGGATGGGCGATGATGCGTATCACGGTGGAGCGTTCATGCTGAGCGCGAACCACTCGTTCTATGCGCCGTTCTTTCGTCCGCAGACAACGCCGATGACGAAGCCCGAGCCGCCGACCTTCGACTTTCCGACGCAGGACATGTATCAGTACTACCTGCGCATGGGTACGATCGCGAACCTCGACTCGCCCGCTGGAGGCACGAACGCTTACTTCCACGACCAGGTGACGCACACGGCTTACGGCCCGTACTGGCAGGCGCGCGACATTGGCAGCCACATGCACGGCGTGAAGGCGGCGGTGATGAACGTCGGTGGATGGTTTGACGCAGAGGACCTTGCTGGGCCGGTGCATGTCTTCCACTCCATCGCGAAGCAGAGCCCTGAGGCCGCTGCGAACACGCTGGTGGAAGGCCCGTGGGTGCACGGTGGATGGGCGCGCAGCGATGGCTCGCGTCTTGGCGATATCGCATTTGGCGCGAAGACGGGAGTCTTCTACCGCGAGCAGATTGAAGCGCCGTTCTTTGAGCATTATCTGAAGGACAAGCCGTGGGACGGTCTGCCAAAGGCGTATGTGTTTGAGACGGGCTCGAACGTCTGGCGCAAGTATGCAGCGTGGCCTCCGCAGGGGGCTGTGGCGAAGACGCTTTACTTCCAGCCCGGTGGCGGGCTCGCCTGGAGCGCTCCGAAGGAGAAGGTCAGCAGCGATAGCTATGTCAGCGATCCCGCGCATCCTGTGCCGTTTACGGCTTACGTTACGGGCGCCGACGTGCCGCAGCGTTACATGGATGATGATCAGCGTTTTGCGCTGACGCGTGGCGATGTGATCGCGTATGAGACCGAGCCGCTGACGGAGGATATTACGATCGCCGGCCCGGTGTCGCCGCGGTTGAAGATCGCGTCTACGGGTACGGACTCGGACTTCGTGGTGAAGCTCATCGACGTCTTCCCCGAGGACTACAAGACGAACGAAGAGTTGCCGGTGAACAGCAAGCGTTCGCAGGCGCCGGAGATCTTTTTGCAGGGCTACCAGATGCTGGTGCGTGGCGAACCATTCCGAGCGAAGTATCGTGACTCGTGGACGGAGCCGAAGGCCCTGACGCCGGGCAAGGTCGCGACGGTGAACTTTACGATGCAGGATGTGAACCACACCTTCCTGAAGGGCCATCGCATCATGGTGCAGGTACAGAGTTCGTGGTTCCCGCTGGTGGATCGCAATCCTCAGACCTTCATGGATATCTCCAAGGCAAAGCCGAGCGATTTCGTGAAGGCGACAGAGACGGTGTATCACCAGAGCGATGCGGCAAGCGGCGTGGAAGTGCTGGTGTTGCCACAGACCAGGTAAGCAGCTTGAAAAGAGGCGCTGGGTTTCGCAGGGGATGCGAAGCTCGGCGCCTTTTGCTGTTGCTGCGGATGGTTCGGCGGGATGGCGTTTGCGCCTGCGGCTGACGACAATAGCCACATGGGCCAGGAGAGCAACGCCGCGCTGCTGAAGGAGTACGCGATGCATCTGCGCGTTGAGCGTGGACTGAGTCCGCTGACGTGCAAGTCGTATGCGAAGGACCTCGAGATGTATGCGGAGTTCCTGGAGCAGTATGAGCGCACGCTCATAGCTGCCCAGCAGGATGACGTGAGCGCGTTCATGCAGCACCTCCGCGAACACTCGCAGGAGTCGCGCTCGGTGGCGCGCAAGCTCAGCACGTTGCGTGGTTTCTATCGCTGGCTACTGCGGGATAAGCGCATCGCGCATGATCCGACGATCAATATTGAAAGCCCGAAGGCGTGGAAGGTGTTGCCGAAGAGCCTGCCTGCTGCCGATGTCTCCGAGATGCTGCAGAAGACTGCTGCCGCAGCGAACATGCCTGACGCGGATGGCATCGCGCTGCGCGACCACGCGATGCTGGAGTTGATGTATGCCGGTGGCTTGCGGGTGGCTGAAGTTGTCACCCTGCGCGAAGAGGACCTGCGGCTCGCTGTACAGAGTGTGCAGGTGCGCGGCAAAGGTGACAAGGAACGCATTGTGCCTATTCATGCTCGTGCGGTGCGCGCCTTGGAAGAGTATGTACAGCGTGGTCGGCCTGAGCTCGTGCGGCGCGCGAAGGCGAAGAGCGGATTGCAACGCGCGTTGTTCTTGAGCTCACGCGGCAACGCGCTGAATGCGACAACGGTCTGGAAGTTTGTGCATACGCTGAACTCGCACGCGAGCCCGCATAAGCTGCGGCATTCTTGCGCAACGCACATGGTGGAGAACGGCGCAGACCTGCGCTCGGTGCAAACGCTGCTGGGCCACGCGGACATCGCGACGACGCAGGTGTACACGCACCTTGCGATCGATCGGCTAAAGCAGGTGCATCGTCAATTTCATCCGCGCGCACGGCGCGGTGCTCCGTCGGAGTCCGCGGTATGAGCACGTTCACTTCGCTTGCGGAACGCTACCTGGCGATGCTGCGCGACGAGCGCGGAGCGAGCGATCATACGCTGCGCGCGTACCGCCGAGAGGTGGGTGCGTTCGCAGAGTTTCTTACCGAGATGCTTGGGGCGGACGGCGATGTGCGCCGCGTGGAGCACACGCACATTCGCACGTATATGGCTTTGCTGTTTGAGCGTGGCCTGACGAAGGCGAGCGTAGCGCGGGCGCTAGCGGCGGTGCGTAGCTGGTTCAAGTGGCAGGCGCGCATCGGAGCGATTGAGCAGAATCCTGCGTTGCTGGTCTCTACGCCGAAGCTGCCGAAGCATCTGCCTCGCGTGCCGAGCATGGAAGAGGTGAATGGAGTGCTCGATTCGCTTTCCGCTCCTTCACCGAAGAGCGCGCTCGACGTGCCGGGCGACGAGGAAGAAGCGGCTGTGTGGCCGGAGCGCGATCGTGTGATCTTCGAACTGCTCTACGGTTGCGGCATCCGAAACTCGGAGCTCTGCGGGCTCGACCTCGATAGCGTGCTGTGGCGCGATGACGCTGTGCGCGTTTTTGGTAAAGGCCGCAAGGAACGCATCGTTCCGCTGGGGGACGCGGCTGCGGAGGCTTTGCGCAAGTATCTGCCGCAACGTGCAGAGCGGCTACAGCGTGCAGGCAAGGGCAGGATGGTAGAGGCAGGGGCGCTGCTGCTGAACGCGCGGATGCGCGGAGAGTGTCGCCTGACCACGCGCAGTGTTGGCCGCATCGTGAAGCGCATTGCGGTGCACGGCGGACTTGCCGCAGACGTTCATCCGCATACGCTGCGCCATGCGTTTGGAACGCACATGTTGGAAGAGGGAGCCGACCTGCGAGCGATTCAGGAGATGCTCGGGCATGAGCGCCTCTCGACAACACAACGCTATACGCAGCTGACGGTGGGACAGGTGCAGCGAGTGTATGAGCAGACCCATCCCCGCGCGAACGGCAACGACTAGCGCCTAGGCCTGACGCTGCGCCTTGGAGGCCTCGCTCCACTGCAGGGCAGCGGAGTGGATGCGATTGCGGCCAGCATCCTTGGCGGCGTAGAGCGCTACGTCAGCTTCCCGCAGCAACTCATCGCGATGCTCGATACCAACGCCGGGGTAGGTTGCCACTCCACCGCTGAGCGTGGTGAAAGCGTTCGGCACGTGCTCGTCGTCGTTGAACGCAGGCGAACCTGCGAGCTCCACCATGCGGCGAATACGCTGCGCGACCTTGAGTGCGACGGCATGGGAGGTATCGGGCAAAAGGATGACGAACTCTTCGCCGCCGTAACGTGCGGCGAAGTCTTCCTTGCCACGCAGCGACTGCACGAGCAGCTGCGAGACACGACGGATGACTTCGTCCCCGTAGAGATGTCCCTGCGTGTCGTTGACGTTCTTGAAGTGGTCGATATCGAACAGCACCACGGAGAGTGGCTTGCTGGTTTCGACCGCCTGGTTCCAGAGGTCTTCGAAGCGGGAATCAAAGGAGGCGCGGTTCGCCAGGCCCGAAAGCGAATCCTGCGAGCTGAGCAAGGCAAGCTCGCGGTTCAACGCGACGAGCTTCTCGCGCTGCAGGTCAACGCGCAGCGCTGAGAGGAAGCTGAGGCGTTCTTCGCGCTCCATGCTGAAGCCTGCGAGCAGAATGAAGAGCTCACCCACGACGATGGGACGGATCGTGAAGATCGCCTGCGGAACCGTCATGATGTGTGTGGCGTGGATGGACCACAACTGCATCGCGAACAACGTTGCCGTCGCAAAGACCGCGTAGGGAAAGCGCAACTGCGCCAGCACGACGATCATCAGCAGAGCGACGAGCGTGTTTACCTGCGATACCGAAGACAGCACCGGCGACAGATTGCGATAGAGAATGAGGTTGGAGCAGACGATCGCGATGGCGATCGACACCACATTGAGCTCACGGACAACACGACGCGCATGGAAGTGCAGCGTGCTCGAAAACGCGAGCCACAAGGTGACCAGCAGACGCACCGCTAGTGCAAATCGGAAGTTCGAATGCAGATGACGGAAGTCGCTGAGGATCAGCAGGTCGTACATGAAGAGAATCGTCCAACCCAGCCACAAGCGGCGGCGCGCATGACGATATCGAGTCGACACGTCAAAGATCGCTTCGAGTTCTGGCTCAAAGCGCAATCCGGAGGCCGGCTTGTTGCGCAGCCTTGCGGTCGCGCGTTCAATTGGTTCCAGTTTCAGTGCCAGCTTGTTCACTAGATTGGTCGCTTCTCAGTAATGTCTATTCATAACCGTAGCGTCAGGGTTTTCTAGACTCCATCATACGTTTGGGGGAGAGACCGGAGGAAAACAGTGTTACTGTCTTACCCCGCTACATTTTTCATCTCACGCACTAATAACGTGGGAGTTTTGGGTCAATCACTTTCGCCCAGAGGTCAATTCCGCCCGCTACGGAGCGTGCGTTGCTGAAGCCCTGCTGTTGCAACCAGTTAGCCACGGAAAGCGAGCGTGCACCGTGGTGGCAGAGCACTGCGATGTGCTGGTCCTCGTCCAGTTCATTGAACGCCCGGGAGGGAACCTCCTGCATGGGCATCAGCTTGGAGCCAGGAATATGGGTGGTTTCGTACTCCCAGCCTTCGCGTACGTCCAGTACGAGAGGGGGATGCGCGCTGGCCAGTTGGGCCTTCAGTTCGTCGACGGTAATCTCGAGTTCCATACCTAATAGGATAGACGCCTAGCGCGTCACAGCGTCATAGGGCAGGCTGAGAATGAATGCCGTGCCATGATGCCTGGGGTCGCGAGAGGTGCGGACGAGGAGTTTACCGCCGTGGCGCAGCATAATGTCCTGCGACACCCACAGCCCCAGGCCCGTGCCGCTGTCCCCCTTGGTCGTAAAAAACGGCTCGAAGATGCGGCGCAGATGCTGCTCGGAGATGCCAGAGCCGGAGTCCGCGATCATAATCTGCAGCCAACGTCGGTCGTCGCGCGTTAGTTCGCGCGAACGCAGGCAGAGCGTCCCGCCGCTCGGCATGGCGTCGATGGCGTTGCCGATCAAGTTCGCCAGTACCTGCCGGATTTCGCCCTCGAAGCACTGGATCGCCGCCGTGGCGCGCAGCTTCTTCTGCAGGCGAACGCTGCCGTTCACCAGGCGACCGTGGTAGAGGCTCAGCGTCGTGTCCAGCAGCTCGTTGGCGGTGGTCTCCGTGGGGCTGGTGGGTTGGCGATGGAAGCGCAACGTCTGATTGGTGATCTGCGACATGCGCTGGAGTTCGCTGTCGGCACTGCGCAGATAGCCGCGAGCCTCATCGAAGCTCTCGCTGGTTTCCGCGAGGAAGATCAGGTTCGTCACCGCTTCGAGCGGGTTATTGATCTCGTGCGCGATGGAGGAGGCGAGCCTGCCGACTGCGGCGAGTTTGTCGTTGCGAATCAGTGCAAGCTCGGCGCGCTTCTGCTGCGTAATCTCGAGCGACGCTGCGGTGATGCCGGTGATCTTGCCTTCGCCGTCGTGAACGGGGAAGTAGCTGACCAGCCAGTAACGGAAATCGTCGGGATCGTTGATCAGCGTGCCTTCGAGCGGAAAGTTGACGATGGGGGGGCCACCCTGCGCGACCTGATCGAAGAGTTCCCGCAGGCCGGGGATCGGGGCCATCTCCATCAAGGTCCTGCCCAGAACGTCCTCCGGCTTCAGCCCAAAGAAGGCTGCCTGCCGGTCGTTCAGGCGGAGGTAGTGGTAGTCGTCCAGGTCGAAGAGCGCGAGGCCGATTGGCGCCGTGCGATAGATCGATTCGATCTCGGAGCGCTGCTTGTCGATTTCGCTATGGCGCCGGATCAACTCCTCGCGCTCTTTCTTCAACTCGCGCAGCGTGCGGGTGCGTTCGATGGACTCCCAGCAACGGTTGGCGACGGAGAGAACGATCTCCACCTCTTCTTCGCTCCAGCGACGGGGCTCGATGGAGTGGATGGCCATGGCTGCGGTGAATTTGCCAGCCTTGAGAAGGCCGACACACACCACTGAACGGATCTGCGCTGCGCGGAAGTTTTCCCGCACGTCGGCCAGCCTCGGATCGGTCTCGGAGTCCTCGACGACGAACGCCTCGCCGGCCCGCATCGCGGCTAGACAATCCGCCGAGAAGTCCTCAAAGCGATAGCGTCCCACCATCGAGGGGACACCGTGGTTGTAGTCGCCAAAGAGGTTGAAAGTGTTCTGATCGCCTTCGACGTCGGCGTAAGCGCAGCGATTCACCGCCAGGTGCTGCCCGAGGAAGGTGGCAGCGCGGCGCACGATCTCTTCGGGGTCGGTGAGCGATCGCAGTGAGCCATTGATGCGCCCCAGCAATTCCTCGCGCTCTTGCATAAACGCGAGTTGACGACGCAGGTCGTCGAGCTCGTTCTGGTTTGCGTCGGTTTCGTTCACACTTAGGACTCGGTATCTAGGATGGCCAGCCGGGTGGGAGGGTTTGCTGCGCCCCCGCATTTTACCGGCGCACGCCGTCTTCCGACCCGGTCGGAGCGGGGTTTCTCCGGACATCGATGCCGTGGTCCAACGTGATGCGCGTGGCATCGCGCCCCACGAGGAGGCGACCCTGGTAGCCCGCCTTCCGGGTGCGCTCGATCAGCGTCGCATCCGGAACGCGGCCCTTGGTGACGATATGCGAGTACACGGCCAGCCCGGGCTTCGAAGCGCTGAACAGTTGCGCGGCCTGGGCGACGGTCAGCAGCTTCGCAAACACCGGCTTCCACTGCGCCAGGCCCTCCTGCGCCGGAGTTCCGGCAGCGACGTTCGCGATCAAGACGTCCACGCGAGGAGCGGCCTGCAGCAACTCGGGCGTGAGCGTGCAGTCGCCCGTGAGAAACACCGAGTGGGATCCGTTGCGAATCAGGAAGGCGAACGCGGGATTGCCGTCGGCGTGCTGCACGGTTTTGGCGCGAACGGAGAAGCCGTTGATCTGGAAGTCGGCTGCGTCCTCGAGTTCTATGACGTGGATGTCGAGGTCGCGGACCAGAGCGGTTGGATTGGCGCGGGCGACCAGGTCATGCGTGTACATGGCTCTCATGCCGTTTACCATCTGCTGCGTGCCGCGAGGTCCGTAGATCGTGAGTCCACCTGTGCGGTGGAGCAGGAACCACGGCGTGATCCAGAGGTCGGGCAGGCCGCTGATGTGGTCGCTGTGCAGATGCGTGAGCAGGAGCGTCTTGACCGTGTTCGGGTCGATGCCCGCACGGTAGAGGTTATCGAGCGTGTTGCGTCCTGCGTCGATCAGCAGCGTGTCGTCGCCGCTTCGCACCAGCGTGGCAATGCCGCTGCGGTCGGGCGTGAGTTCCGGTCCACCGGTGCCGACGAGGGTGATGGTGAGCTTCTGCGCGTGGGCTGTAGCGGCGATGGCGCAGAGGCAAAAAAACAGCCGCAGGGAACGAGTCCATGCGGCTGTTTGGGTTTGTGCGGAGGCACGCATTACACATTCGCTCCGTGGCACTTCTTGTACTTCTTGCCGGAGCCGCAGGGGCAGAGGTCGTTGCGGCCAACCTCGGGTTGCGCGGGCTTCGGGCTCGGGTCCGAGGTGCCGGCGACCGCACCTTCTTCGCGAGCCATGCCGAGTTCGCGAGCCTTACGCTCCTCGAACTCGCGCTCCATGGCGTCGATCGAAGTGCGCTGCTGCGGTGTGCCGAAGGCCTGATGCGAGAACTGTGCGGGAAGCTGCTGTTGCGCGGCGGCTGCGGCGGCGAGTTGCTGCTGCTGGGCCATCTGCGCATCGTAGGCTGCCTGCTGAGCTGCGGCCATCGCTGCCTGCAGAGCCTGGAACTGCTCGGCGGACTCGATCGGCGTGCCATCGGGAGCGAGGATCTGCATGCGGAAGAGGTGACGTGCGGTCTGCTCCTGGAAGGCGAGCATCATCTGCTCGAACATCTCGAAGCTTTCCTTCTTGTAGGCCACGAGCGGGTCCTGCTGCGCATAACCACGGAGGCCGATGCCCTCCTTGAGGTGGTCCATGTTCAGCAGGTGGTCCTTCCAGAGCTGGTCGAGCACGCTGAGCATCACCACGCGTTCGTGATAGCGCATCGTGTCCGGTCCGAGGATCTGCTCCTTCACGCTGTACTTGCTGCCGAGCAGGTTGAAGATGGCTTCGCCGAGGTCGTGACGGCTGAGGTCGGTGACGTTCGGTACTTCGCTTGCCAGCTTCACGCCGAAGACATCTTCGACACCGCTATAGAGGCCCTCGGTGTTCCACTGCTCGGGGCGCGACTGCAGCGGAATGTTCTGCTCCATCAGCCCGGAGAGGATCGTCGCCGTGTAGTGCTCGGTGATGAGCTCCTTCTGGTCGACGCCTTCCATGAGCTGGCGGCGCAGTGAGTAAACAGCTTCGCGCTGCTTGTTCATCACGTCGTCGTACTCGAGCACGTGCTTGCGGCTTTCGAAGTTCTGCGATTCGACGGCCTTCTGCGCGGCTTCGATGCGGCGCGAGATCATCTTGCTCTCGATCGGCACGCCTTCTTCCATGCCGAGGGACTGCAGCAGCGTGGAGACCCACTCGCGCGCAAAGATGCGCATGAGATCGTCTTCGAGCGAGAGGAAGAAGCGCGAAGAACCGGGGTCCCCCTGACGTCCAGCACGTCCGCGAAGCTGGTTGTCGACGCGGCGCGATTCATGGCGCTCGGTGCCGAGGATGTGCAGACCGCCAGCGGCGATCACGGCATCATGCTCGATCTTCGTCGCAGCCTGATGCGCTGCGATCACTTCGTTGTACTGCGGTTCAGCTACCTCGAACTCCTGCGACTGATACAGGAAGCGCACGAAGCCGGGAGCCGCGTTCGGGGTGATCTCGCCTTCCACGACTGCGAGAGCCTTTGCGATGTTGCGCTTCACGAGGTCCTGGCGCGCCATGAACTCAGCGTTGCCGCCGAGCAGAATGTCGGTACCGCGGCCCGCCATGTTGGTGGCGATGGTGACCATGCCCAGACGGCCGGCCTGCGCGACAATCTCCGCTTCCTTCTCGTGGAACTTCGCGTTCAGCACGACGTGGCGCACGCCCTTGTGCTGCAGGATCTGCGAGAGTAATTCCGACTTTTCGATGCTCGTGGTGCCGACCAGCACAGGGCGCTTCTCGGCGTGGAGCTTCTCGATTTCGTCGGCGACGGCGAAGTACTTTTCCTTCGCGGTGCGGTAGACGACGTCCGGGTGCTCGATGCGCTGCATCCCGCGGTTGGTCGGGATGACGACGATGTCGAGCTTGTAGATCGAGTGGAACTCGGTGGCTTCCGTTTCGGCCGTACCGGTCATGCCGGAGAGCTTTGCGTAGAGGCGGAAGTAGTTCTGGAAGGTGATCGTCGCGAGCGTCTGGTCTTCCTTGCGGACTTCCACGCCTTCCTTGGCTTCCACGGCCTGGTGCAGGCCATCGGACCAGCGGCGACCCGGCATCAGACGACCGGTGAAGGTGTCGACGATGATGACTTCGCCGTCCTTCACAACGTATTCGACGTCGCGCTTGTACAGCGAGTGAGCCTTGATCGCCGTCTCGACGTGGTGCTTCATGTCCCAGTTTTCCGGGTCAGCGATGTTGCCGATGCCGAGCAGCTTTTCGACCTTCTCCCAGCCTTCGTCGGTCACGGTCACGGCGCGTGCCTTTTCGTCCACAACGTAGTCGCCGGACCAGGTCTTGGTCTCGAGCGTCTCGACGAGTTCGCCTTCTTCCAGCTGCGGGATAATCGTGTTCGCGATCCCGTACTTGTCGGTCGTCTTGTCGGTCGGGCCGGAGATGATGAGCGGGGTACGCGCTTCATCGATGAGGATGGAGTCGACTTCGTCGACGATGCAGTAGTACTGTCCGCGCTGCACCATCTGGCCGAGCTCGAACTTCATGTTGTCGCGCAGGTAATCGAAGCCGAGCTCGTTGTTCGTGCCGTAGGTGATGTCGCACTGATAGGCGTTCTTGCGCTCGTTGTCATCGAGCTCGTGGGTGATCACACCTACGGACAGCCCGAGGAAGCCGTAGACCTTGCCCATCCACTCGGCGTCGCGCTTGGCGAGGTAGTCGTTCACCGTGACCACATGCACGCCCTTGCCGGCGAGCGCGTTCAGGTAGCAGGGCAGCGTGGCGACGAGGGTCTTACCTTCACCGGTACGCATTTCGGCGATCTTGCCGGAGTGCAGCACCATGCCACCGATCATCTGCACGTCGTAGTGGCGCATGCCGATGATGCGGCGCGAGCCTTCGCGCACGACGGCGAAGGCCTCGGGCATGATCTCGTCCAGCGCCTTCTGCTCAGCGGCCTTGATCTGCTCGGCGTCTTCGAGTCCGGCGCGAGCGGCTTCGATGCGCTGCTGGAACTCATAAGTCTTGCCGCGAAGCTGCTCGTCGGTGAGCTGCTTGAGCGACTCTTCGTAGCCGTTGATCTGTGCGAGAACGGGCATCAGGCGCTTTACAGCGCGCTCGTTGGAGGTGCCAAACACTTTGGCGAGGGTCTTGTTGAACACGGTCGTTTGTCCTAGCGGGATGGGCAGGCTGTCTGACGCACAGACGCACTGCGGATATGGAAATCGAAAATCAGGGAGGTGCGACGGGGTGGTCGCTTAGGCCGCGATGCGCGCGACGATGGCGCTGGTGTGCGCGGCGGCTGGCATCATGGGCCAGCTTGTGTCGAGCGCGGCGTGCTCGCGGGCGTCGAGCGCTGTGGGGCGAACGTGGGAAGCTTCGTCGGGCTCGCCTGCAGAGGCCAACATGCGAAGGTTGCGGGCGTGCAACTCCTGCAGCACGGCCACATAGCGCGGGGCGAACTCAGCGGTCGTATGACGGCTGTTGTCTCCTGCCGCTGCCGTGATGCTGGCGAGGAGGAAGAGGAGGCAAGCGAGTTGGCGAACGCGCAAACGCATCGATGGCTTCCATTTTAGACGCAAAAATGGGGCGGTTCGTCGCTTTGGGGCCGGAACTTCGTTTCCCGCGCGACCGAAAGCGTTAGCATGTTGCTGAATCCAAGGAGTACGAGGAATGAAGCGAGTGGTTCGTGGGGGTGTGGCGGCGTGCGTGTTGGCGATGGCGTTGCCGATGACGGCGCAGCAGGCTGCGTGGACGGTGAAGCCCGAGTGGGTGAAGGCGCATGAGGAGTTTCTGGCCAGCGATGTGATGGCCGGGCGCGGCTCCGCCACGCGCGACGAGCAGATTGCGGCGACGTATGTTGCCAGCGAGTTTGAGGGCTACGGGCTGCAGCACGCGCCGGGCATGTCGAGCTATCTGCAGATGGCGACGCTGATTTCGCCGAGGCTCGACGGCCACGCGACGCTGAGCGCGGGCAGTGTGTCGGTGAGTGAGGGCAAGGACTTCGACCTGCTGGTGTACGGAGGCAGCGACCTGAGCGGCAAGCTCGTGCGCGTGCCGATCACGGAGCTGAAGACGACGAAGTTTGAGCGCGGCTCTATCGTGCTGGTGACGGGCGTGGCGGGCGATCCTGGCAAGGGCTTCGGCGCGTATACGGCGGCCAGGCGCGCGGGCGCGGCGGCGGTGTTGCTGCAGGGTGAAGGCGTCGAGGGGCTGTACGGCGTGCTCGGCAGCCAGACGAAGGTCGGGATGCATCTCGAAGGCGTGAAGCCCGAGCGTGCCCAGGCCGCAGCGTTGGCGTTGAAGTCCGCGGCGCTGGATGGCGTGGCTGCAGGCACGGTGGTGACGCTGAGCGCGAAGGAGATGGCCCCGGCGAAGATGGAGACCTTCAATGCGATCGGCTATCTGCCAGGCTCGGACCCGAAGGCGGGAACGATTCTGCTGACCGCGCATCTGGACCATCTCGGCACGGGCAAGCCGGTGAATGGCGACGCGATCTACAACGGCGCGAACGATGACGCTGCCGGAACGACCGCTGTAATGGAGTTTGCGCACGCGCTGGCGGCAGGGCCGAAGCTGCGTCGCAGCGTGCTTTTCGTCTGCTACGGCAGCGAGGAGATGGGCGAGTACGGCTCGCTGTACTTCGGCGCGCACTCGCCTGTGCCGCTGAAGGATCTTGTGGCCAACATCGAGTTCGAGATGATCGGCAACCAGGACCCCAAGACGCCGAAGGGGACGCTGCTCTTCACCGGCTACGACCGCTCGAACCTTGGCCTGACGCTGAAGGAGCATGGCGCGCTGGTCGGGCCCGATCCTTACCCGGAGCAGCACTTCTTCGAGCGGTCGGACAACTATCAGTTGGCGCTAAAGGGCGTGGTGGCGCATACGGCTGCGGGTTGGGGCACGGTGCCCACGTATCACCAGCCGAACGACGACATCGCGCACCTCGACCTGCCGTTCATGACGGCGGCGATTCAGTCTTTCGTCGAGCCGATCCGCTGGCTGGCGACGAGTGATTTCGTGCCGAAGTGGAATCCCGGCGGCGATCCTAGCAAGGAGAAGTAATCGCTTGAAACGTCGAAGGGCTTCTGCGATCTGCAGAAGCCCTTTGTTGCGTCTAGTGCCTTTGTTGCGTCTAGTGGTGGATGCGCCTGGCGATGCCCTCAAGATAAGCGCGCGTGTCCGCGAGGTCCTGCGGTGAAAGCGACGGTGCTGTCTGCTGGAGCATCGCGATGTACCAATCGATCTCGGCGGGCAGGACGGGGTAGCCGATGTTGTTGCTCTTGTCGCCCTTCAGGTAGGAGTTCACGAGCGGCTTGCCGGCGGCGTCGGTGACGATGAGGAACGGGAAGCCCGGTTCGGCTGCGGCGCCGAGTTGCGAGCGCAGCTTTTCGCCGCCGGGAGTATTGGTGTGTTTGGTGTCATCGGCGCGCTCGCCGACATCGATGCGCTCGACGACGTAGCCCTTCTCGGTGATCGCCTTCATCTTCGGATCGTCGAGGAAGCGCTCGTAGAGCTTGCAGGGACCACACCACGAAGCTGAGAAGACGAGCAGCACGTTCTTGTGTCCGGCGCTGGCTTCGGTGCGTGCGTGCTCGAAGATCGCGTTGGCGCTGCCGGGTTCTGCAGCGCGGGCGCGCGGCATGGCGATGAGGCTCAGCGCGATGCCGGTGAAGGCCAAAGCTGTACGAAGAGGGTGGCGCATAAAAACTCCTGAGAAGTGGTGACGCCAGCATACACGCGGGGTTTCGTCGGCAGGAGTCTTGTATGCTCGCGGAAGGCGCAGAAGCCGCCGAAGATCGCCCGCTCTTTGGAACTTTGGCCGGTGTTTGAGCATCGGAGTGAAGATGAAGATTGCATCGTCGTTTCTCGTAAAGCCGCATGACAAGGTGAAGCTCGGATCGCTGCGCACGAAGATTCACACGGGTGTGAAGGATGAGCACGCCGCCAGCGATGTGGTGAAGCAGCATCGCAAGCAGCTGGAAGACCTGCAGGAGATCTTCTACGCGACGCAGCAAAATTCGATCCTGGTCGTGCTGCAGGGCATGGACACGGCGGGCAAGGATGGCACGATTCGCCACATCTTCTCGGGTATAAACCCGCAGGGCTGCGATGTGGCCTCGTTCAAGGTGCCGACGCCGATTGAGCAGCGGCATGACTTCCTCTGGCGCTGCCATCAGCAGGTGCCCGCGCGCGGCATCATCGGCATCTTCAACCGCTCGCACTATGAGGATGTGCTCTCGCCGCGAGTGCATGGGCAGATCACGAAGAAGACGGCGCGCGAGCGAATGCAGCAGATCAACGACTGGGAACAGATGCTCGTCGAGAACGGCACGGTGGTGCTGAAGTTCTTCCTGCATATTTCGCAGGAGGAGCAGACGGAGCGCCTGCAGGCGCGCATCGATACGCCGGAGAAGCACTGGAAGCTGTCGCCTTCGGACTTCTCAGAGCGCCTGTACTGGGACGGATACGTCGAGGCGTATGAAGACATCTTGCGCCACACATCGAAGAAACATGCGCCGTGGTTCGTGATTCCGGCGGACCATAAGTGGTATCGCGATGTGGCGGTGTCGAAGGTGCTGCTCGAGACGATGCAGTCGCTGAAGATGAAGATGCCGAAGCCGCAGTTTGATCCGACGGGGCTGAACCTCGACAAGGAAACGCCCGAGGCAATTGCGCTGAAGGTGAAGATGCGTGTGAACAAGGGCGCGGTCGAGGCCGAGCATGACTCGCTGACCGCAGGCGGCGGCGAGCGCGGCTCGCGCTAGGGCGGCTACACTGTTGGACGTGGATAAGGTTCGCTTTGGAAGGGCGTTAGGGCGCGGGGTGCGGGCATCGGCGAAGTCGCTGATGGAAGCCGCTGACGCTGCTGCTTCGCCCGATCCTCGCGCAGATGTGCGTAGCTCGGCGCAGCCTGTGGTCGAGAAGGTGATTGAAGCGCACCGCCACGTGTCCGAGACGAAGACGCAGGCCAGGCGCGCCGTGATGGCTGGCGGCAAAGGTGCTGCGAAGGGCATGGCTGCACCAATTCGTCGCTTCTCCAGCGTGCTTTGGCTGGAGGTGACGGGGTTCTTCTTCGTAGTGATCGCGGCGTTCATCGCGCAAGGGGCCTGGAAGCTGCGGGGCTCACTGCATGGCGGGCCGGACCATGTGAAATTCCTGCTACACCTCGTACTGTTTGCGCTCTTTGCGTACTTTGCGGTGAGCAGCTTTGTGCGGGCTCGCCGCCGCGAGCGTCGCGGCTGATAATCGCTCCGTTGCCGTATCGCTTGCGTGGCTCTCCGCGCATACACTAAGAGCGATATGGAAACCATGCTCGAAAACGCACTTCCTCTTCGCAAGACCTCTCTCCACGCCACGCACCACGCGCACAAGGCGCGCATGGTGGACTTCGGCGGCTGGGACATGCCCGTGCAGTACACGGGCCTGATCGACGAGCACATGGCCGTGCGTGAACGTGTGGGCATCTTCGACGTCTCGCACATGGGCGACATTCAGCTGCGTGGGCCGAACTCGCTGGCCGCCGTGCAGAAGCTGCTGATGAACGATGCGAGCAAGCTGCAGACGGGCCAGGCGCACTACTCGGCGATGCTCACGCCCGACGGCACCTTCGTCGATGACGTGGTGCTACACAAGCTCGGCGAGAATGACTACCTCATCGTCATCAACGCTGGCACGCGCGAGAAGGACGTGAAGTGGGTGCGCTCGGTGATCGGCGGCATGAGCGGCGTGCACGTCACCGACGTCAGCGACTACTACACACAGATCGCGATCCAGGGACCGCGCGCCATGGAGACGCTGCAGAAGCTCACCGGCGTCGACCTGAAGGCGATCAAGAACTACTGGTTCACGTGGGGCACGGTCTGCGGTTGCCACAACACGCTGATCGCGCGCACCGGCTACACCGGCGAGGATGGCTTCGAGATCTACGTGCCGAGCGATGAGCCGACGAGCTCGCGCGTGTGGGCGGAGGTGCTCGAAGCAGGCAAAGAATTCGGCATTCAGCCGTGTGGCCTGGGCGCGCGCAACACGCTGCGTCTGGAGTCGGCGATGGCTCTCTACGGCCACGAAATCTCGGATACGATCAATGTGTTTGAGGCCAACCTTGGTCGTTACTGCAAGCTCGATAAGGGCACAGACTTCGTCGGCCGCGACGCTCTGCTGAAGGTGCAGGAAGCAGGCGGACCGAAGCGCAAGCTCGTCGGCCTGGAGATGGTAGAGCGTGGCATCGGTCGCGATATGTATCCGGTGCGCTCGGCGGAGGGTCTGGTAATTGGCGAAGTGACCTCGGGTTCGCCCGCGCCGTTCCTCAAGAAGAACATCGCGCTTGCGTATGTGCCGGTGGAGTTCGCTGAGGTGGGCACGGGAGTGTTTGTGGAGATTCGCAATCAGCCGGTTAAGGCCGTTGTGGTGCCGACGCCGTTCTACAAGCGTCCGAAGGTTGCGGCTCCTGTGGTGACTGCGCCGCTGTCGTAAGCTGCGCGCACATCAGATTGCCAGAGTTGAGATTCCAGAGTTCCAGTGGTTCAGGAGTTTGTGATGAGTGAGAAAGCGACGCAATACGCGCAGCAGAATGGCGCGCGATTTGTCGATGAGTTGAAGGACCTGCTGCGGATTCCGTCGGTTTCGACGGCGCCGGAGCATGTGGAGGATGTGCGCAAGGCTGCGCAGTTTGTGGCGGATCATTTGACCGCCGCGGGCTTGCAGAATGTGAAGCTCATCGAGACGACCACGAGTGAGCGCAAGGGACATCCGCTGGTGTATGCGGATTGGCTCAACGCGCCGGGTAAACCGACGGTGCTTTGCTACGGGCATTACGACGTTCAACCCGCTGAGCCTTTGGACGAGTGGAAGACGCCGCCGTTCGAGCCGACTGAGCGCGACGGCAACATCTACGCGCGTGGTGCGGTGGACGACAAGGGCCAGCTCTGGATGCATGTGAAGGCGCTTGAGTCGTTGCTTAAAGCGGACGGCACGCTGCCGGTGAACATCAAGGTCATCGTCGAAGGCGAAGAAGAGGTTGGTGGCGAGGGCATCGCTGCGTTCGTGCGTGAGCATGGCGATGTGCTGAAGGCCGACGCGGCGCTCGTTTCTGACACCGAGATGTTTGCGCCGGAGTTGCCGACGTTGTGCGTTGGCCTGCGCGGCATGATCTACGCCGAACTTGAAGTGCGTGGCGCGATGACCGATCTACACTCGGGCATGTACGGCGGCGCGGCGCCGAATCCGTTCATCGCGCTGGCGCAGATCATCGCGCTGATGAAGCGCGCCGACGGCCACATCGCGATCCCCGGTTTCTACGACAACGTGGAAGCGCCGACGAAGGCCGAACTCGACGCGTGGCGTTCGCTGCCGTTCGACGAAGAGCACTATCGCAAGACCGAAGTGGGCTCGCCTGCGTTGACCGGTGAAGAGGCGTTCAGCGTGCTTGAGCGCACGTGGTCGCGCCCGACGATGGACGTGCACGGCATGCCCGGAGGCTTCATTGGCGCGGGTGCGAAGACGGTGATCCCGGCGAAGGCTGTGGCGAAGATCAGCTTCCGCCTGGTGCCGGGCATGAAGCCTGCGGAGACCTTCGAAAAGTACAAGAAGTTTGTGGAAGAGAACATGCCGAAGGGCGTGACCGCAGAGGTTCGCATGATTCACTTCGGCGAGCCGATCGTGGTATCGACGGACAACGACTACATTCACGCAGCGGCTGCGGCGATGAAGGATGTATGGGGCAAGGACACCGTATATGTACGCGGCGGCGGCTCGATTCCTATCGTCGGCGACTTCGTGCGCGAGCTGGGTATTCCGACGGTGATGATGGGCTTCGGTTTGCCGGATGACAATCTGCACGCGCCGAATGAGAAGTTCCATTTGCCGAACTTCCATCGCGGCATCGCATCGATCATCCGCTTCTTCGAGAAGGTCGGAGAGTAGCTCATGGTCGCCGAGCGTTTGCCTCTTCACGGCTTTGTGCTGGTGGGTGGGCAGAGTTCACGCATGGGGCAGGACAAGGCCATGCTCGTGTTTCGCGGGCAACCGATGGCGGAGATCGCCATCGATAAGTTGAAGGAAGTCTGTGAGGTCGTCTCGGTCGTTGGAAACCGAGACGACCTCGCGGCTTTTGCGCCGGTAGCGCATGAGCAACGCACCGGTTGTGGCCCCGCAGCGGGGGTGGAGGCCGGTGTCAGCACGGCCTTGCAGGAGTGGGCTTTGTTCATCCCTGTCGATGCGCCTTTCGTTCCAGCGGAGTTGCTGCATACATGGGCGCAGCAAGCGCTGGTGATGGCACAGGATGGCGTCAGCGTGTTGTTTGCAGAGGCGATGCAGCCTGCGTTCTGCATGGTGCGTCGCAACCACGCTCCAAAGCTGCAGAGCTTGCTGGAATCGGGGGAGCGTCGGTTGATGCGCGTGCTCGATCAGCTTGGCGAAGTGTACGTCTACCGCGTGGAAGACGCGCGCGCGGCAGAGTGGTTCCGGAATCTTAACACGCCTGAGGAACTCGCGGCGGCTGAAGCTGCGTCATACTAAAGAGCATGGCGCATACCCCCGACTCCCATGAGGCTCCCCGGCACGACGCGGAAGAACCGCTCGTCGCCGAGTTGACGCCGGACGTTGCCCCGACGATGGAAGCATTTCTCGGCGAGGTGGCCGAGCATGTGGAAGAGGGCGCGCAGGAAGCCAAGGCGCAGGCGGGCAGCGTCGTAGGGCCGTACATCGCGTTCCAGCATGTGCACAAATCTTTCGGCGAGTTCGTCGTACTCGACGACGTGAATTTCTTCGTCAATGCAGGTGAGACGCTCTGCATCCTGGGGCGTTCGGGCGTCGGCAAGTCGGTGTCGCTGCAGATTCTGATGGGTTTTCTGAAGCCCGACAGCGGAACGGTGCTCGTCGCAGGGCAGGACATCGCTGGCTTCAACGAGCGGCAGATGCAGGAGGTGCGTCGCAAGGTCACGATGGTCTTCCAGAACGGCGCGCTCTTTGACTCCATCACCGTTGGGGAGAACGTCGCGTTTCCGCTGCGCGAGCGCGGTGGTATGAGCGAAGAAGAGATGCTGCAGGTTGTCAAAGGCCTGCTGGAGATGGTCGGCGTGGCGGGCATGGAAGATAAGCTGCCCAGTGACCTTTCGACGGGCATGAAGCGGTCGGTGGCGATCGCTCGCGCACTGGCCGCGCAACCCACGGCGGTGCTCTACGACGAGCCGACGACGATGGTCGACCCGCTGATGGGGCAGCTGCTCGGAGACCTGATCCAGCGTCTGAAGCAGCAGTTGCATCTCACCAGCATTGTCGTGACGCATGACACTCGCTTTGCAGAGAACCTTGCCGACCGCGTGGTGTTTCTGCATGAAGGAAGGGCACGCTTTTTTGGCACGATGGCCGAGATGCGCGCGAGCGAAGACCCCATTCTTCGTGAATTTCTGGCACTGGACGAGTTAGTGCTGCCCTACTGATTTCCTGCTAACCCGCGGAATGCCGCATGTTAGCCTGAAGTCAACAGCAAGCCCCGCTTTTGTGATCGCTGCTCGTTCTTCCCAGCTCGCAGACAATTCGGGTGCAGGAGTTGAAACGCAGATGACCACCCCCGATTATCTCGAGCAGGTCGTTGTTTCCAACCGGAGACGACGTGCGACTTCGGGCGCGCGCGGAGAGGCCAGTCTTAAGTTCTCTGCGACAAGTTTTGCGTGGGCGTTGTTGGACACGCTCAGCATCCTCGTGGCGGCGTTGCTGGGGTTTCGCTTTCGCGTAAGTGGTGCGCCTGTGCCGGAGCATGGTTGGCTGCACGACATCTCGCACTCGCCGGTCGCACAGCTTTCGTATCTGACGATTTTCATCCTCTACTTCCTGATCTTCGCGCGTATCTACGGGCTTTATCGTGCGAACAGCAACACCAGCGGACTGCACGAGCAGCGCATGGTTTTCCAGACGACGCTGGTCGCTGGGCTGCTCTTTCTGGGCACGCTGTACATGCTGCACGCGTATGAAGTCTCGCGCCTGCTGGTGATCTACACCGTTCTGTTCACGGTGTTCCTCATCGCGCTGCGGCGCGGCATCTGGCGCAAGCTGCGGCAGCGGCAGTTCCTGGAAGGCATTGAGACGCGCAACGTGCTGATCGTCGGCAGCGGGCGCGTGGGGCAGGCTTTGCGCAACCATCTTGAAGCGCTGCCGCATATGGGTTTCCGTTTCAAGGGGTTCATCTCGCTCTCTGATGTTGGAGAGAGTTCGGCCGACCCGAATGTGATCGGCAACGTGCAGGAGTGTGTTTCGTTGGCGCGCACTCTCTTCGTGGACGAAATCTTTTTCTCCACGCCTGCGGACAAGAAGATCGTCGTGGGTGTCGTTGAGGAAGCGCGCGCACAGGGCATTGACGTGCGCGTAGTGCCCGATCTCTACGACGGCCTGGCGTGGAACGCGCCGGTCGAGTTCATCGGTCAGTTCCCGACGATCCCGCTGCACCGCGGCGATTTTCCGCGCGGCGCGTACATGATGAAGCGCATCCTGGATGTCGTGCTGTCGACGCTTCTGCTCATCGTGCTTTCGCCGATCCTGTTGGCCATTGTGATCATGGTGCGCCTCGACTCCAAGGGCCCGGTGCTCTACCGCGCTGTGCGTATAGGCCGCAAGGGCCGCATGTTCCGCTGCTTCAAGTTCCGTTCGATGGTCACGAACGCAGACAAGATCAAGGAAGATCTGGCGCATCTGAACGAGCGCAATGACGTGCTGTTCAAGATCACGAATGATCCGCGCGTGACGAAGGTTGGCGCGCGTCTCCGTAAGTACTCGCTGGACGAGTTGCCGCAGTTGTTCAACGTCCTGCGCGGCGACATGAGTCTCGTCGGGCCGCGTCCGCCGTTGGCGTCGGAGGTCGCGAAGTACGAGATCTCGCACCTGAAGCGTCTTGACGTGCTGCCCGGCATGACCGGATTGTGGCAGGTGGAAGCGCGGCAGGACCCGTCCTTTGACAGCTACATTTCGCTGGACACCGCGTACGTCGAGAACTGGAACCTGATGCTCGATTTGCGCATTCTGGCCCGCACGATCGGCGTGGTGCTTTCGGGTAGCGGCAGCTAAGCGTTTAGACTAGACACGTGCGAATTGCGCTTGCTCAGATCAACCCCACAGTTGGGGACTTCGACGGAAATTACGGGAAAATCGCGAGCTTTTACGAGCGCGCCACAGCTGCCGGCGTCGAGCTGGTGATGTTTCCCGAGCTTGCCGTCTGCGGCTACTGGCCAGCCGACCTGCTCGAGAAAGAGTCCTTCATCGCGCGCACGGAAGAGACGCTGTTGCGCGTGGCGGAGGTGACGCGCGGCGACGGCAAGCCTGCGATTCTGTGCGGCGCAGTGATGCGCTGCGATCGGCCCGGCGAGAAGCATGTACGCAACGTGGCGGTGGTTTGCGATGGTGGCCAGGTGCAGTTCGTGCAGACGAAGATGCTGCTGCCGTTCTACGACGTCTTCGATGAGCAGCGTTATTTCGAGCCCGCGCAACAGCAGGGGCTCACGATGATCAAGGGCCAGCCGGTGGCGATCAGCATCTGCGAAGACGCCTGGAACGACAAGATGTTTTGGCCGCGTCAGCAGTATCCTGTCGATCCGATCGAAGAACTGATGAAGCAGTGGGCCGTGCTGCCGCAGCCTCTCAGCGGCAACCGCATCATCCTGAACATCTCTGCCTCGCCTTACTGGCACGACAAATGCGAGGTGCGCTATCGCATGATCGGCGCGCTGGCGAAGCGGCATCGCGCCACGGTGGTGATGGTGAACCAGGTCGGCGCGAACGATTCATTGGTATTCGACGGCGCCTCGTTTGCGATCAACCCGGAAGGCAAGTTGCTCGCGCAGTCGCATGGCTTTGTCGAAGATCTCGTGATCGTGGACACCGCTTCGAGCGAGACCATTCCGTTTGCTGAAGATTCTGAGCAAGCTGAGATTGCACGTACGTGGGATGCGCTGGTGCTCGGCACGCGTGATTACCTGCACAAGTCGAAGTTCTCGAAAGCCCTCGTGGGCTTGAGCGGCGGCATCGACTCCGCGCTGGTCGCCGCGATCGCGGTCGAAGCGCTGGGTGCGGAGAATGTGACAGGCATCGGTATGCCGAGCGAGTTTTCGTCGGAGGGCTCGGTGACGGACGCGCGTGAACTCGCGGAAAACCTCGGCATTCGCTTCGAGATTGCACCGGTCAAAGAGATTTACAACCGCTTTGAGGATTCGCTGACGCCATTCTTTGCGGGTACGCCGTTCGGTTTAGCCGAAGAAAATCTGCAGCCGCGCATCCGCGGCACGATCCTGATGGCGGTCTCGAATAAGACCGGTGCATTGGTGCTGACGACAGGCAACAAAAGCGAGATGGCGACGGGCTATTGCACGCTCTATGGCGACATGGTCGGCGCGCTGGCGGTGATCGCGGACTGCTACAAGACTGAGGTCTACAAGCTCAGCCGCTATGCAAATCGCGAGCGTCGCATCATCCCGGAAGAGACGCTGACCAAGCCGCCGAGCGCGGAGCTGCGACCCGGGCAGAAGGACACCGATTCGCTGCCCGAGTATGACGTGCTTGATCCGATCGTGCGTGCGTACATTGAGGACTACACCTCGGCCGAAGAGATTGCCGCGCAGCAGCAGGTGGACGTGGAACTTGTGCGCCGCATCATTCGTCTCATCGAGATCAACGAGTACAAGCGCCAGCAGGCCGCGCCGGTGTTGAAGGTTTCCAAGAAGTCTTTTGGCCGTGGGCGCAGGTTCCCCATCGTGGCCGTGCGATAACGAGTTCAGCAAGAAAGAGGAAAAGCGTGAAGCAGACAGTGAAAGCAGCAGTGTTGGGATGGGCGCTTGCAGGCGCAGCAACGATGACGGCGCAGACCGCAGCTCCTGCGGCGCCGGCTCCTACTGCGGCCGCGCGCGCCGCTGCGCAGGGTGTGAAGTTCCCGACGCCGAACCCGAAGAACTTCACCGCAACCACCCCGACGGCCGCAGACACGGACGCCTTCCTGAAGCAGCTTTGGGGCTATGACGAAAACCGCGTCTGGAGCGTGCAGGCGATTCAATCGACGCCGGCACCGGGCATGGCCAAGGTGTCGGTCCTGGTGGGAGATACGCGTCAGCCGGGCAAGGAAGTGGAGTCGGTCTTCTACGTGACGCCCGATGGCAAGCACGCGCTCGCAGGCGACATCATGGACTTCGGCCCGAAGCCTTTCGCAGAGAAGCGCGCTCGCCTGCAGGCCGAGGCGAAGGGCGCAGCCCATGGCGCGAAGGGCAATGAACTGCTGCTGGTGGAGTTTGCCGACCTGCAGTGCCCGCATTGCAAGGAGGCTCAGGTGGCGATGAACCAGCTCGAAACCGACTTCCCGCAGGCGCGCATCGTGTTCGAGCATTACCCGATCAGCGAGATTCACCCGTACGCTGCCGAGGCGGCTGCGATGGGCGAGTGCATTCGCAAGGAGAAGGGCGACGAAGCGTTCTTCAAGTACGTGAACGCGGTGTTTGAAGCCCAGGAAGCGCTGACGGATTCCAACCACGAAGGTGCACTGACGACGGCGATCGCCCGCGCGGAGGCGGACCCGGCGAAGGTGCGCGCATGCTCGGCCACGCCGGAGATCAAGGCGCTCGTCGCGAGCCAGCGCAAGCTGGGTGAAGACCTGGGCGTGAACTCGACGCCGACCCTCTTTATCAACGGCTGGGCGCTGCCGGTGGCGTCGATCCCGTACGAGACGCTGAAGAAGATGATCGCTTTCCGTGCAGGCCTGGACGGCGTGACGGTGCATCTGCAGCCCACGCTGACTTCGCTGCAATAAGCACTTTGAGGAAAACGAGGATGAAGGGCGCCTTCGGGCGTCCTTTCGTTTTGCAGAGCGCGGCGAAACCCGCATGAACAGCGGCTTCTGCTCCAGCTGGAATTTCTGTTGTCATCGCTTTGCAATTTCGGCGGGTTTCCGCTTATACTGGTTGAGGCAGGGCGGGAGTAGCTCAGTGGTAGAGTGCTTCCTTGCCAAGGAAGATGTCGCCGGTTCGACCCCGGTCTCCCGCTCCAAAACACCCCTTCTCAGCGGTACACCCCGTTACAATCTACGAGTGTTCCCCGCCGGAGTTTTCAGGTGAGAGCCGGTGTGTGTTCGAGGCGCGGTACCCAAGTGGTAAGGGAGAGGTCTGCAAAACCTTTATGCGTCGGTTCGATCCCGACCCGCGCCTCCAAACAACTTTCAGGATTCGCCCCCGCCAGTGACGGGGGCTTTGTTGTGTCTGCGGGCATTCTTCTATGCGTGAAAAAAGAGCGCCACACTGTCGGTGTGGCGCTTCCTGAGAAAAATTGAGTGGTTAAAGTTTAGCCGTGCTTTTCGATCCTTGCCCGGAGCGTCTTCGCGGCCTCGGCGGGATCCTTCGCCGCATAGATTGCGGCACCGGCTACGGCGATGGTTGCGCCTGCGGCCTCTACAGCGCCGATGCGCTCGGTGTTGATGCCGCCAGCCACTGAGAACGCTACGTCAGCATTGCGACCTGCTTCCAGCAGCGACTCGATGGAGTAGCCAGCCTGTGCCTGCTCATCAAGGCCTGCGTGGAGCTCGACCCAGCTCACGCCGAGCGCCTTCAACTCCTTCAGGCGGGTCGTCTTGTCTGCTACGCCGATCATGTCGGCAACGACGTGCTTGCCATGCGCCTTACCTGCCTTCACTGCGCCTGCGATGGTGCTGTCGGCTGCGGACGCGAGGACGGTCATGATGTCGGCACCGGCCTTGAATGCCAGTTCTGCTTCGAGTTCGCCTGCGTCCATCGTCTTCATGTCCGCGAAGACGAGCTTGTCAGGGTAAGCGGCCTTCACATTGGTCACAACGCTGAGGCCCTGCTGTTTGATGAGCGGTGTGCCGAGCTCGATGATGTCGACGTGGTCAGCGACCTTGTGCAGCAAAGCGAGAGCGTCCGCAGTGGACAGAAGGTCGATGGCAACTTGCAGCTTCATGTGTTTCTCCGTGGTTGATCGTGCGTGGGGTTATTCGAGGTTGGCGTGGCGCTTCCACAACTCCTCGGCGGATTCGCCGCGTTCGCGCCACATGGTGTCGAAGAGAGAATCGACCAGCAGCAGCACGCTCTGTTCGAAGAGCGAACCGGCATACTGGCGGGAGATGGTGCCTCCGTGCTCCTGCTTGCCAGCGGCTTGAACAACGAGCAGATGATCCGCTATGACCCCGAGAGGTGACGCAGCCGCGGTAGTGATGGCGAGGACCTTTGCGCCGACCTTCTTCGCGACGCTCGCTGCGGCGAGCGCGCTCACTGTCGTGCCGGAGCCGGAAGCGATGATCAACAGGTCGTCAGCCTTGATGGCTGGCGTCGTGGTTTCGCCAGCGACGTGCACCCGGAGGCCAAGGTGCATGAGGCGCATGGCGGCCATCATGAGTGAGAGGCGGCTGCGCCCTGCGCCCGCGGTGAAGATACTCTCTGCCGCGAGGACCGCTTTTTTCGCTTCGTGCAACGCTGCCGAGTCGACAGAGGAAACGCTGCGTTGCAGCTCTTCGAGGATGAGGGTGCGGGAGTCGAGTATAGCTTCGGCGAACGGCATGACTCCAGCGAGCATGACATTGCTTGTCAGGGCAACGCCAACTGGAATTGCAGATGTTTGATCGGTAATTCCTATGAAGATTTTTTGCGCACTCCGGAGTTCAGCATCGGCTCGTGAGCACTCAGCATTTCGCGCAACGACGCGACCACTTGCGGAGTGTGCGCGAGTTCCATGAACGCATGAAGCGAGGCAGGCAAGGGCGTGACACGTGCTGTGACGAAGCCTACGGCGGCGTCTGCGTGAGCACCTGATTGCAGGGGAGCAGCTTGCAGCTTTGGAGACGGCATCAACTCATTGGCGAGTGATTGCGGGAGCACGGTAGACCAGGCTCCTGTGCGTAGATGAGCGGCGAGCATCGCGATGGAGTCGGTGTAGAGGACCTTCGGTGCCAGTGCAAGCTGTTCGCTGAGAGACGCGGGAAGACCTGCGGTCAAGAGACAGAGCGGCTGCTCGATGATCTGCTTCATCGCAACACGATTGCTTGTGATGGGGCTTTTCGCCGAGAAGAACAACATACGTTCGCGATAGAGCAGATGTGTCGCGAGGCCCTCGCTCGAGGTGTCATCGAGATAGGTGATGGCTACATCGAGGTCGCCGCTGCGCACGAGGTTCAGCAGCTCCAGCGAGCTCGCTGTGCGGATTGAGAGCTCAAGCTGCGAGGCCTGTTCCGCGAAGGGGACACTGAGCTGCGTCCCCAGTGATGTCGTTGCGGGAAGCACGCCGATGCGGAACGGACCTTGCATTGCAGACTCGCGGAAGGAGCGGAGTTCGTGCTTCAGACGAGTGCAGTCATCCATCATCTGCTGGGCCCACGCGAGCACTCGTTCACCTTCAGCGGTGAAGCCTTCGAATGTACGACCGCGCTCAACGATGCGCACGTCCATATCTTCTTCAAGCTGCTTGATGCCGCCGGATAGCGTGGGTTGCGAGACGTTGCACGCTGCGGCTGCGCGAGAAAAGTGGCGCTCCCTGGCGAGCGCAAGCAGGTATTCAAAGTTGCGAATGATCATAAAGGCCCCGACCTATAAGCGTGACACACAATGAGAATGCAAGCGAGTGTGCATCGGCGACGATGCGATGTGTATTCGCGAAGATCAATATTCATGCGGACATCAGAGGCCTATAGAGAGAGGGTCTGCTTGAAGAAGATGGTTCTTCTTCGTTGTTTGTTTTGACAAATAAGTCGTATGACATTACGGTAGGCATGTGAACCTCCTTCACCAGACCGCTTGTTGTTGTTGCTAATCGCGACCTCGTCATAGAGCGCTCTGCTTTTACTTCCTAAAAATTTTTAGCGTTGCGGCCTCCCAGGCCCAAGGTGTTTCCTTGGCTGCCCGTGCGGGCTGTCGGTGGACTTTGTCCGTCTCCGCAACGCATACCCCGAGCATCCGGAAACGCTTGTTCCGAGATGCATGTGCCGCCGCACTTTCCAGGAGATCATCCATGCGACGCAGTCTGTGGGCGACCGTATTTTTCGCCCTTATCCTCACAATTTCACCAGCTCTTTTTGCGCAAACGACCAATGGCAGTATTTACGGCGTGGTGACCGATCCTACTGGCGCAGCCGTGGCTCACGCCAGTGTTGTGGTCACGGACGTACACACGAACGTGAAGCAGACGCGGGAAACCAGTTCCAAGGGCGAGTACCTTTTCCCGACGATTTTCCCGGGCGACTATGCCGTTGAGGTGCAGGCTCCTGGCTTCAAGACGCAGACGCAGACCGGGGTCACGGTACAGGCCAACAGCAACATCCATGTACCGGTGGCGCTCACCGTAGGTGGGGCAAGCGATACGGTGTCGATCGAAGCTGGAGTGACGTTGGTGGATACACGCGAAGCGCAAGTGGCAAGCACGATCGAACGTGAAGACATTGAGTATCTGCCGTCCGTCGATCGCAATGCGTATAGCCTTCTGGCCACAGTCCCGGGCGTATCCAACCTCGGCACCGATGGCGTCACAGGCACTCGTGGCGGTGCGACGCTGAGTGTCAATGGCTTGCCGACGGACCAGACGAGCTTCTACCTGGATGGCGCGTATGACACCAACTTCTACGGTCCCGGTGGCAACAAAGCTCCGAATCCTGACGCGCTGGAGCAGTTCCATGTGATCACGTCGAACTTCGATGCGGAGTTCGGCCGCACGCCGGGCGCGGTCGTCAACATGATCACGAAGCGCGGCACGAATAAATTCCACGGTTCGGTGTATGAGTACTGGCGCAGCGATCAGGTGAATGCGCGGGGCTTCTTCAACACTTCTGGTCAGAGCGCTCTGCTACGCCAGAACCAGTACGGTGCATCACTTGGCGGGCCGGTTTTCAAGGACAAGTTTTTCTTCTTCGCCTCGTATCAGCATCTGACGCTGCATCAGAACGCAACGCAGAACTCGCAGCAAACGCTGACTGCGGCGGAGCGCACAGGCGACTTTACGAATGACAATCGCACTCCAGCAGGTTTCACTGTGCCCGCAGCCTACCAGTGCGCTGCGAATCCGAATCCCAAGATCATTTGCTCGGACAAGCTCGACCCAGTGGCGCTTGCGTTGCTGAAGTTTGTGCCGGTGTTCAACAACGGTACTCCACAGGAATTGGCATCAGGCAACATCAACAACGACGAAGGCCTCGGGCGCATCGACTGGGACGGCTTTCAGAACCACAAGATTTCGGGCATGTACTTCCGCACGCAGGGACTGACGCTTGACCCGAGTGCTGGTGGCAATGGTGGACTCGGTATTCCCGGAGTGTTGCCGCAATACTCGGGTATGCGCGAGTTGGAAAATCAGCAGAACGCGGTCGTGTCGGATGACTGGACGCTTAGCACCCGTGCAGTGAACTCGATCCGCTTCTTCTATACGGCGAACCGCTATATCATCACCAATGAGCTCGGAAACGACAACTTCTCCAGCAGCCTCGGCAGTGGTCTCGCGCAGGGAAGTGACACCACATCCCCCACGCAATATGCGGTGACCGGATACTTCACGTTGGGGCCGAGCGGCGCTGGCCCAAGCGATATCAACCAGATCGCATTCGGCGCCATCGATACGGCCACACTGCAGCTCGGCCGTCATGCGGTCAAGGTCGGCGGTGCATGGATCTCCGCGAAGTACAGTGAGGACGGTAAGGGCAACTCCAACGGAAACTTCACCTTCAATGGAAGCGGCGCTACGAACTTCGCATTGGCGAACTTCATGATGGGATCCGCGACGACGCTCGTGCAGAACAACGGCGTGCATCATCGCTATCGCAACCAGGATCCCGCACTCTTTGCGCAGGACGACTGGCAGGTGACTCGTCGCTTGAACCTCAACCTCGGCGTTCGTTGGGAGCTTGTGCAGCCGTGGCTCGGGGAGCACGACCAGAGCACCTTCGTTGCAGGCGTACAGTCGGTCGTGAACGCGAATGCTCCGCTTGGGCTGCTGGTGAATGGCGATGCAGGTGTGCCGGACGGCGCGTTCAAGACTGCGTGGAACCGCTTCGCACCGCGTCTTGGTTTTGCATATGACTTGAACGGCGATGGCCGTACCAGCGTACGTGGTGCGTTCGGCATGTTCTATTCGCAGATCGAGATGAGCACTATCAGCGGACAGACGCAGGAGCCTTACGCGATTGCGCAACAGACGAACGGCGTCACCAGTCTTCAATGCCCTTACGGCGGCACCTACAGCGGCGGAAGCTGCGTGGGTTCATCCTCGCCCTTCCCCTATAAGTATTCGGCTGGGAATGCAAAGTATTACAGCAACACCACGCTGTCGGCGTTCCGCCCCGGTGAGAAGAGCACGCCTTACGCTGAAGAGTGGAACCTGCAGGTGCAGCAGCAACTCAGCAAGTCCACCGCGCTCACCATTGGCTATGTGGGCATGAATTACATGAAGCAGTACATTCAACTCGACATCAACACTCCGAAGTTTTATCCGGGCGCGGATGTCAACGAGAATATCTTCAAGCAGACTGCTGCTCTTCCGATCGGCGACAATGGCCTCAACTGCCGCCGTCCCTATCAGCCGTATCGTGTAGGCGGACCGACGAACACCACGGGTAGTTGCACCTTCAACAGAGCAACCGCCGGCGGTTTCAGCGATGCGCAGGGGTATCCGCTGCAGTTCGGTGCCATCAACGAATACTTTCCGGCGAACAACAGCCACTACAACAGCCTGCAGGCGCAGCTTACGGGCCACCTCCGTTCGTTCGACTTCAACTCGAACATCGTGTGGGGCAAGGTGCTGAACTTCACCACGCCGACGGTCGACCAGTCGGATATCAGGAAGAACTACGGCCCGGCCGACGTGGATGTTCGTCTGCGCTATGCGTTTTCAGGAACGTACCGCACGCCGGATGTTCATCTCTGGGGGCAGTTCGGCAAGCAGGTATTGAGCGGATGGCGTTTGAGCGACATCAGCATCTTCCAGTCCGGATCTTCGTTCACGCTGCAGGCCAATGTCGATGTGAATCGCGATGGCAACACGAACGATCGCGTGAACATCTCGGGCGATCCGTACAAGCACTATCGCAGTCACTACGACATGGTCTACAAGGGCTACATGTATGGAGGCCCTATCGTGTCGCAGCCTTGCGGCGCTGCTACGACGGATGTGAACTGCTCGCCCTATGGGCAGGAGAAGCGCAACACGATGCGGAACCCGAACGATTGGCGTAGCAACATCTCTGCCAACAAGGAGTTTGCCTTGCCGAAGAGTGTGAAGTTCCAGCTTCGTGCTGAGGCCTTCAACGTCTTCAACTACACGCATCTGACGAGCGTGCGCAATAACCTGACGGTCTATCCGACGGCGGTGAATGCCTTCCAGAGTGCAGATGCAGGCCGTGTCCTGCAGTTCGCAGGCAAGTTCTTGTTCTAAGGCTGTAACAGCAGCGCCCCCTCTCCCGCGGCCTATGCCGCGGGTTTCTTTTTGTGGCCTGCAGCGTTGGTTGCACACGACGAAGCCTGCGTCCTCGACGCAGGCTTTGTCGTGTAGTTTGTGTGGCAGACGCCTTTACTGCTGCTTTGCAGCAGCCTCTCCGCTCTCTGTGTGTTGATACTTCTTCAGATAGGGTGGAACGCCCAGTTCACCGGTGCGTTCGCGTGGAGGCGTCTGTGGCATTGGCCATGTTTCGACGCCAACACGCTTCGCCCATTCGTTCCACTCTGCCGTCATCGCCTTCGTGCGTTCCGGGTTTGCGGCCGCGAGATTATGCAGCTCTGTTCGGTCCGCGTCCATGTCGAAGAGTTCCCATTGGTCCGGGAAGCGCGAGACGAGCTTCCACTTGCCATCGCGCACTGCCTTGTTGCCTTCATGCTCCCAGAAGATCGGCTTGCGTGTGCGCGAGCGACCTGCAAAGAGGGGCGTAAGGCTCTGGCCCTCAAGCGGTGGCACGGGGCCTGTCGCGACGCGTGTGGGATAGCTCGCGCCCGCAACCTCGAGGAAGGTGGGCATGAGGTCGGTGGAGTGTCCAGCCCCGCTCACAGGAGCATGAGAAGGCCTGATGTGCGCAGGCCAGCTTGCGATGAACGGAATGCTGATGCCGCCTTCGTGTGCGTAATGCTTGTACAGACGGAAGGGCACGGTTGCCACGTTCCCCCAGGGGATGCCGATGCTCTGGAACGTCTGCTCGCTGCCCGGCATTACGCCAGGAATGTTGCCCGCGCAGTTCATGCCGAGCTGGCAGGGATCCGTGCTCGGCCTGGGGCCGCGTCCAAGCTCTTCGGCGTTGCCACCGTTGTCAGACATGAAGATGATGAGTGTGTTCTCCGTCTGCCCGGCTTTCTCCACGGCGTCGAGTATGCGGCCGATGCCCTGATCAAGGCGATCGATCATCGCTGCATAGACAGCCATGCGTCGCATCTCCCACTCCTTGTCCTCGGCGACTTCCCATGCGGGCACACGTGCATCACGCGGTGTGAGTGCCCACTTCGCGGGAAGGAGGTCGGAATCCAACTGCTTCTTATGGCGCGCTGCGCGAATGCTGTCCCAACCTTCGGCGTAGCGCTTCGCATACTTTTGCACGGACTCTTCCGGTGCTTGAATCGGCCAGTGTGGCGCGTTGAACGCGGTGTAGAGAAAGAAGGGCTTCTTCTCCTTCGAAAGCTCTTCTACGAACTGCACAGCGTGTTGCGCCCAGATGTCGGTAAGGTATTGGTCCTTCGGCGGAGGCGGCAAGCGGTCATTGCCGCTCATCAGATGCGGTGATTCGTAATACACGCTCGCGCCCGCGATCATGCCCCAGAACTTGTCGAAGCCTCGCTGCAAAGGCCAGCTGCGCCTGCCTTCTTCATCTTCGGTGGCGAGATGCCACTTGCCTACGGCGGCGGTGTTGTAGCCTGCGCTCTTCAACGCTTCGGCCACGGTCACAGTGTTCTGCGCAAGGATGCCGTCGTACGCTTCGAAGGGATAGCGTTTGTGGTCTGCGGTCATGTTGCCCATGTGCGCCTGATGCGGATAGAGCCCGGTGAGGATCGACGCACGAGCCGGGCAGCAGCGAGGGTTTGTGTAGAACTGGTTGAAGCGAACACCACGCGCGGCGAGCTGATCGAGGTGGGGTGTCTCGATCTCGGAGCCGAAGCAGCCGATGTCGGAGAAGCCCATATCATCGGCAAGGATGAAGATGATGTTGGGACGCGATCCCGCGGCTGTGCCTGCGTTTGCACGAGGCAGATTTGCAGCGGAAGCTACGAGCGATGAAGCTGTGAGACCAGCCCCCATCTTCAAGAAGTCACGACGATTTGCCATCTACATTTCTCCTGCGTGCACGCCAACGAACGCATGGCCGACAGCACGGCTCTTGATGCGGAATGATGTGGGGATTTCGTTTGTGCCCCTTAGGGCTTCAGCGAGTAAGAGAAAGAACGGCTTTGCTCCAGGACTCAACCGACACGATGAAAAAGTGTCAGCGACAACAAAGATTCTGTTGATGAGTCCGAGCTGCGTTCATGTGAGGAGCATACCGCAAAGCCATAGCGAATGCCATTGATTCTTGACACGAGGCATCACGGCGTTTAGGCTCGGTTCGCATGAGCGTACACACCAACATGAATTGTTGTTGCCTTCCAAAAGGTTGCGTGTGCGCGTGTTGTCTCGGCTGATGTTGCGCCAGACCCGCTGGTAAGTTTTTGAAAATGCCCACGCATCGAAGTACGGATGCGTGGGCATTTTCATGCGCTCGTTCCGCTGATGCGGCAACGCTCTCCTACAGGATTTGTTGATGGCTACAGCGCTCATTCGCTGTGGCACAACCCTAACCTCGAGCGATCAAGAAAGAAGTCGAATATGCAGGAGTTTTCAAAGCTGGATCGGAGACAGTTTCTCGGCCATAGTTCCGCTGCTGGCCTGAGTGCGCTGTATCCAGGGCTGCTTGGTAAGAAGAACGGCAAGCGCCCGAACATCCTTCTGATCATGAGCGATGAGCACAATCAGCGCGTCGCTGGATGCTATGGCAACACGGTCGTGAAGACTCCGAACATCGACGCGCTTGCAGCGAGTGGCATCACGTTTGAGAACCACTACTGCAACTCGCCGCTCTGTGTACCGTCACGTTCGTCATTCACGGCAGGGAAGTACGCATCGCGAGTCGATGTGTGGGACCTCTCCAACGAGTTGCCGCGTGATGACATGCCGTCGATTGCGCGATCGATGAATGCAGCCGGATACGAGTCGTTTCTATGCGGCAAGATGCACTACGAAGAAGGTCGCCGCTATGGATTCACCGAAGTCGGCGGCGACTTCAACCGCTATCCGAAAGACGGTCTTGGCAAGCGGATGACGCCCGCAGAGTTGAAAGACCACACGGTGCTGTCGCAACGCTTCCGCGAGTTCGCCACGCGTGATGATGGATCAACGGTGAAGCATGACTTGCGCGTGACCGCAGGTGCCGTGGACTTTCTCGAGCATCGCAAGAGCGACGCCCCGTTCTTCCTGCTCGTCGGTTATCTCGCACCGCATTTTCCGCTGATTGTGCCGGAACCTTTCTACGCGCAATACAAGGACAAGGTGCCTGCGCCTCATGTTCCAGAGGGCTTCGTCAACACGCTGCCGACGAACTACAAGCTGGAGCGTGTGGGATTTCACGAAACAGATGTGCCGCAAGAGACGGTGAAGTTTGGGCGCGAGCTGTACTACGGCTTGACGAGCTGGATGGACAACCAGGTCGGGCAAGTCCTCGCGGCACTACGCAAGAACCCCGAGCTTGCCGAGAACACCATCATCATCTACACCAGCGACCACGGCGAGAACATGGGCGAACACAGCCTGTGGTGGAAGAACAGCATGTATGACCAGGCAGCGCGAGTGCCGTTGGTGGTGAGTTGGCCGCAGCGTTGGAAGGGTGGACAACGTCGCAAGCTCGCGTCGGGGCACGTGGACCTGGTGAAGACCATCGTTGATCTGGGTGGTGGGCAGTCGGGTGCGGATTGGAATGGCGACTCGATGTTGCCCTGGCTCGACAATGCGAAGCATACGTGGAAGGACCAGGCATGCTCGGAGTACTACGCGAAGCTGATTGCACATGGCTTTGCGATGATCCGTACTGGCAAGTGGAAGTATGTCTACCATGGTCGTCCAGCAGAGAACATGGCCACGGAGCGTCAGCTATTCGATATGCAGGCAGACCCCGAGGAGCTTTCCAATCTGGCAGCGGAGCCGCGCTATGCTGCGCTCATCGCGGAGCTGCACACGCGACTGGAGCATGAAGTGGGCGGATCGATCGACGAAACAGAGCAGCGCGCACGCAAGCAACTCGCGACGGGATACCCGGGCAAAGTTGTCACGCGCGGTGGCGGAGAAGACGGTGCGTAATCTGCATCGCGGCTATCCAGTACGTCTGCCAAAACATTTCTGAATGAACGGAGTATCTCTCGCATGAATCGTCGTGAATTTCTGAAGCAGACCGCAGCGGCATCATTGGCCGCCACTGCGACTCGGGCTCTTGCTGAACCTGCAGGGACGAAGAAGTGGAACGTGCTGTATGTCTTCAGTGATCAGCATCGCGCAGCATCGTTACCGGGTGAGCCTTACTCCGAGGTCATCGCGCCGACCTTCGAGCGCTTCCGCCGAGAGAACCTCTCGATGGATCGTTGCATCTCGAACTATCCGCTTTGCGTGCCGCACCGCGGCATTCTGATCAGCGGACTCTATCCTCATCAGTCGAAGGTGGTGGGGAATGAGTCTTCGCTTGAGCCGGGTGTGCCCGGTCTGGGGGAGACCTTCCAGAAGGCTGGCTATCACACCGGCTATGTGGGCAAGTGGCATCTGCACAACGGCGAAGGGCAGTTCGTTCCTAAGGGCCCTTATCGGTTCGGCTTTGAGCACTGGCGTGTCTGGTCCAATACGAATAAGCATTATGACGGCATCACCTTCGACGCTGAGACAGGCGAGAAGATCACAGTGCCGGGCTATCAGCCGACGAGAATGACGGACCAGGCGATCGAGTTTCTCGGTGCGCAGAAGGGTGCTACAAAGCCGTGGCTGCTCGTGGTGAGCTGGAACCCGCCGCACCCACCGTACAATCCTCCCGCGGAAGACCAGAAGCTATACGATCCTGCGACGTTCAAGCTAAGGCCTAACGTGCGCAAGCCCACGCCGGCAGATCGTGCCGTGCAACCGTGGGGCGCGTTGGAGTCGGACGCGACGTTACGCCAGGCGACGCAGGGTTACTACGGAGGCGTCACAGCCGTTGATCTGGAGTTCGCTCGACTGTTGAAGACGCTGAAGGAGAACGGACAGGAAGAGAACACCATCGTGATCTACACGTCGGACCACGGCGACATGATGGGATCGCATGGACACATGGCCAAGCAGATGCCGCATGAAGAGTCGAGTCATGTTCCGTTCTTCATCCGTCATCCTCAGTTCAAGAAGCCGCGTAAGTCAGAAGCACTCTTCGCTTCGGTCGACATCTATCCGACGCTCTGCGGTCTTGCAGGAGTACCGGTGCCGTCTCATTGCTCCGGCAGGGACTTCTCGGCGCACATGCAGGAGAAGCCGGGATTCAAGGAGAGTGAAATCGTCTTTCTGCTCAACAATCAGGGGCCACCGAATCGTCAGGAAGTGAACACTCCGACGTATCGCGGCCTGCGCACGAAGACGCATACGTACGCCGTGCAACTTGACGGCAAGTGGGTACTCTACGACAACACGAAGGACCCTTACCAGGTGAAGAATCTGATTCAGGATCCGGCGAATAGCAAGCTCATCGAAGAGTTCAACGCCGCGCTCATCGAGTGGAGCAAGTCCGTCGGCGATGACTTCCCCTACGAAGCCGCGCTGAAATCGTACTCGTCGTATCCGGGGGCATAGGCGCGACTCTGCTCTCCAGCATTCCTCGTAAAAGCAGCGGTTCCCAAGGGCAATCGTGCTTTCCGTCGCATAGAAAAGTAGGTGTTATGGATCGTCGTGAATTTCTCGTAGGCGCTGCGGCCTCAGGGCTCAGTGCAGCCTCTCTGTCAGCACGAGCTGCCACGTCTAAGAAGCGTAAGCCAAACCTTGTTTACGTGTTTGCAGATCAGCTGCGCTACAGCAGTTGCGGCTATGCGGGCGACGCGCTCGCGCATACGCCCAACATGGACAAGCTCGCAGCAGAAGGTGCGAGCTATCGCCAGGCCGTTTCGTCAACGCCGGTGTGCGCGCCCTATCGCGCGTCGCTCATGACGGGGAAGTATCAGTCGAGTACGGGCATGGTCATCAACGAAATGCGCCTGAGCCCGGAGCACGAATGCTTTGGCCACGTGCTGACGAGGGGTGGTTACCAGACCGCATACATCGGCAAGTGGCATCTGTGGGGAGCGCAACTGGGGCATCACGACCTCATCCGCAACGGCTTCACGCCGCCGGGAAAATATCGCCTGGGCTTCGATGGGTATTGGGCGGCTTACAACTTCAACCATTCCTACAATCACTCGCCGTACTTCCTGAATGACACGACGCCTCACATCCGCGAGCAGTACGAGCCGGATGCGCAGACCGATGTTGCGATCGAGTATCTAAAGTCGCATCGCCGTGACGATGAGCCTTTTGCGCTGTTCCTCTCGTGGGGTCCGCCGCATTCTCCATGGGGTCCGAGCAACAACGCTCCAAAGGAGTTTGCCGAGCTCTTCGCGGGGAAACAGATTCCTCTGGCGCCGAATTACTCGACCATCTCAGACCCTTACTCCGATAACTGGCAGAAGATCGGGCCAGCGTATGACCAGCGCATTCACGAGTGGATGCGTGTGTACTACTCGCAGGTCGCGAACCTCGATTGGAATCTCGGTCGTCTGATGAAGGCGCTCGACGATGCGAAGCTGACTGAAGATACGATCTTCGTCTTCACTTCCGATCACGGCGAGATGTTTGGTGCGCATGGGCGGCAGGGCAAGTTGATCTTCTATGAGGAGGCGGCGCGTGTACCGTTCCTCGTGCGCTGGCCCAGGAAGATTCGCCCGAAGACGGTGACCGATGCATTGCTGGGTACGCCGGATATCATGCCCACGATTCTCACGATGCTCGGTTTGCCCACGCCTCAAGCGGTAGAGGGGCAGGACCTGAGTGGTCATGTGACCGGCAAGCCTGTCAAGCATGTGGAGGCCGCTCATCTGCAAGGTATGGGCGCCACGGCGGCCTGGGCTGACGGCAGCGAATGGCGTGCTGCGCGCACCGAGGAATTTACCTACGCGATCTATCGCAAGGATGGAAGGGAACTCCTGTTCAACCATGCGAAGGACCCTTACCAGCTCGAGGATCTTGCCGGCGATAAATCCTACGCTGCGACGCTGGCGCACCTGCGCGAGACATCCGTGAAGTGGCGGAAGGAACAGAACGACGAGTTTCATAACTGCCAGTGGTACGAGTCGCGATGGACTCATGATCGCAACATCACGAGTACGGCGAAGGGCGTCGGGCAAAACCTTGATGAGCTGGACGCACTGCTTCATCGCTGGTTCCCGGGAGATGTCGGCGATCGCAGTGTAGGAGTGCCGGTACTCGCCTAGAGCTTCTGTTCGCGTCGAGCATGGGACTCCGCGTAAGGTTGGGCACTTACTGTGATCGTCGTTCTCGCGACAGCGTCAGAGCGGACTCAGCGTTCTCGAACACGTGCACTAAGGATTGGGAGGAAGGGTCACTGTGGCTATGAAGAGGATTTTGTTTGCGCTCGCGCTATGGTTTGCAATGTCTTATGCTGCATCCGCGAACACGCCGCGCGGACGTTGGACCGAAGCGCAAGCATGGACATATATGCGCAGTCAGCCATGGCCGCTGGGGAGTAATTTCCTGCCGTCCAATGCGATTAATCAGTTGGAGATGTTTCAGGCAGACACCTTCGACCCCGCAGAGATTGACCGCGAATTCGGCTGGGCCGAGAGCGCTGGCATGACGACGATGCGCATCTTCCTGCACGACCTGCTCTGGCAGCAGGACGCGGAGGGTCTGAAGAAGCGCCTTGACACTGTGCTGACGCTGAGCGCGAAGCACCACATCAAGCCGGTGCTGGTGCTGTTTGACTCCTGCTGGGACCCCGCGCCGAAGCTCGGCCCGCAGCATCCGCCCATCCCGGGCATTCATAACTCCGGCTGGGTGCAGAGCCCCGGCATTGCGCTGGCCGATGAGTCCAACCGTCCTCGCTTCGAGGCGTACGTCAAAGGCATCGTCGGCGCGTTCGCGAGCGACAACCGCATCCTGGCGTGGGATGTCTGGAACGAACCCGACAACCCCGGCGGTGGCAAGTACAAGAACAACCTGAAGCACAAGACTGCTCTGATGGATGCCATGTTGCCGATGGTGTTCTCGTGGGCGCGCTCGCAGGGGCCCATTCAGCCGCTCACCAGCGGCGTGTGGACGCGCGAAGACTGGAGCAATCCGAAGGAGTGGTCGAAGACGGAGAAGATTCAGCTCACCGAGAGCGACATCATCTCCTTCCATGATTACTCATGGCCGGAGAGGTTCGAGAGCCGGATCGAGCAGCTCGAGAAGCTGCATCGCCCGCTGCTCTGCACGGAATACATGGCGCGCGGTACGGGTTCCACGATCGACAATGACATTCCGATTGCGATGGCGCACCACGTGGGGATGATCAACTGGGGCCTTGTGCAAGGCAAGATGGGAACTTACATTCCGTGGGATAGCTGGGACGTTCCCTATGCGAACCGCGAGCCGACGGTGTGGTTTCACGACCTCTACTACCCGGACGGGAAGCCGTATCGCGAACATGAGATTGAGATTCTGCAGAAGGCTTCCAAGACGATGCAGAGCGATGCTGCTCGCTGAGGCGAGCGGTCGTCGTCAACGACAGAGCCCGAGGCGCTGGTGCCTGCAACGACATCTTCGTGGTTTACCCACGCTCGGGCTGCTGGACGGATCATTACGCTCTCGGCGCGTTGCGCGCGTCGACCGAGGTGAGCTGGCGCGCAGCGCAGCTACTGCGAGTTGCTCCCACCCTGAGCCGGATTCGGGGTCAGGTAAGGGTGCGACTCTACGCGCATGTGGCTCTGACGGATGATGTGCGGCGTCACGGTAATCAACAACTCCGTTGTGTCTTTGATGGAGTCTTTGTTCGTGCCCGAGAAGCCGGGGATGTCGTTCAAGCCCGGATAGTCCGAGAGCGCTACCGCTTCGCTACGCGACATCGCACTCGTGATGAGCGCGGTCTGGTTCGCAGGTACCGTGAGCGAAGAAGAGAACTCGCGGTTATTCAGCACGGGCAGGCTGTTGATCGTCTGCGAGCCGAGCGCGGAGAGCTTCATCTCAAGCGTCAGGTACACCTCGCCGCCGCGATGGATCTTCGGGGTGACCTTCACGCTGAGTCCCAGGTCCTGATATTGGATCTGCGGAATCGTTACCGAAGTGACGCTGTAGCCGTACTGCGCAGCGAGTGCTGCGACGGAGCTCGAGACACCCGAAGAATACGTTGAGGTGACGATGGGATAACGTTCGCCGAGGCGGAACTGCGCGGCCTCGTTGTCTTCAGCACGCAGCGTCACTGAGTCGAGCAGGCGCGTCTGCGAGTCCGTGAGCAGGCCATTGATCGTCGCACCACTGCTGAGGGAGACGCCAAGCAGCGGCACGCCACCATATGTTCCGAGGTAGCCAAGCAGACCGGAGATCAATGAAGTTTCCGACGAGCTGAGCACGCCGGCTTTGTACAGATAGTAGAGCTCCGCCAGTTGTGTCTGCGACTGCGAGAGGCCGGAAAGGTCGATAAGATTCGAAGACAGAGCCGCGTTGATCGTGCTCTGGTACTCGGTCAAGATGCTCTCTAGCTTGGTGTAAAGCGAGTAACCACTGGCGGAGGTCGGCGTGGTCACACCGAGGTTGCGTTCGAAGCTCTTGTCCACCTCATAGAGGTTGATGTCGAGCATGATGTCCGTGGTGCCATCGAGCAGGTCCGCATAGGCCGCGTTCACCAGCTTCAGCGTGGGTTCGTCAGCGCGCAGGACAAGCGCTCCGGAAGCCGCGCTGGCCGTAACGTTCTTCACGTCGTAGATATTGCGCGCGACGTTGGCGTACTCCTGCAGCTTTTCGGTCGTCATGCCGCGAACGTAGATCGTCTCTTCGACCAGCGGCGTCAGGCGGTCGCGATTGTCCGGCGTGTCCTTGGCGATGATCACGCGATCGGGCTGCAGCGCCGTCGCGAAGCTGCGTGTCATCGTATGGGCCAGACGTGTCGCCGTATCGAAGTCGACGTCGTCCAGATCAAAGCGGATCGGCGTCGTCGGTAGATTGTCCGTGCTGTTCGTGTCGACGATGGTTGTGATGCCCCAGGCAGCATAGATCGCGCGCAGCAGACTGGTCGCGTCGCCACGCTCGTGGAAGCTGTGCTTGCCCGAGGTGGGCTTCAATTGCACTGCGCCTGCAAGCGTCGACGCAATATTCGCGGGTGGAAAGCGCAGAGGATCGAAGGCGGGCGAGTTGTACTCCCCGCCATTGGCCAGGTGCTGCGCCACGATGCGGTTGTCCGGATCGAGCTTCTGCGCCTCTTCAAGAAGCGACTTCGCGCGAGGAAAATCTTTGTCGTACTTCGCTCGTGCGGCGGCGTGCAGCAGATCGGTGATCTGCGACTCGCGCGCGAAGAACAACGCACGCGGATAGTCGGGGTTCGTGGGGTCGAGGTGCGTCGCGCGAGCGAAGCTGCGCTCGGCGTTCAGGAAGTCACGCTTCTGAATGTAGTGCGCGCCCTGCAGGTAAGCGTTGTCCGCCTCGCGATGGTCGCGGTCGGAGACCTCGATAGTCGGCGTGGGGCTGGGCGTCGTCGATGCCGTAGGCTGGGCGCCTGCGGGGGGCGAGACCGGTGTGTTGGCCTCGGTCTTCTGCGCATGCGCCGCAAACGCAAAACACAGCACGGACGCGAGCGAACAGGGAAGTGCGGCTCGACGAAGGTGCTGTGCAGGTGACATGAAGTTTAGACGCAGCAAACGGCTTAACGTCCGCCGTTAACCACCTGAAGATTCGGGCGCTGCATGGTGGCAACCGCCGGGCGCACCGAGCGCACCGGGCGACGCATACCCTTGCGGATCTGCGCGGAGTCCAACTCCAGCTCGGCGAGTGTGCGCGAAAGCGTGTTGCGGTGCATGCCGAGCTCTTCGGCTGCCTTGCACTGGTTGCCGCGGTGACGCGAAAGGACCTCGAGGATGTAACGCTTCTTGAACTCGCGCACGGCATCGTTGTAGTTGACGCCGGCAGCGTGCATTTGAAGAACGAGTTGGTCGAGATCGCGTTTCACTCGGTGCGGTTCCTTCGGTCAGTGAGTTGAGATACCAGTGTGCGACGAAGAGCCGAGTTTGATCCAATCGGCATTTGTGTGCTTGATTTCCTCAAGCCCATGCCGCAGGCGCGCTGCAAGATCGGCTGGCATGGTGAAGGATACCGCATGAGCGGCCCGGAGAAAATACGGTGCGAGAGAAGAATTTTGGATCCACGGCGCCACGGGCAGGAATGCGGTGATCGCGAGCAGGAACGCGCCGCCGAAAACAGCGCCTCGCACCAGTCCGAACGCCGCCCCACCGAGGCGATCGAAGAAGCCTAGTCCTACCGCCGAAGCCGTACGTCGCACCAGGTGCCCGAGCAGCGTGGCGACGATCATCACGCCTGCAAGAATGACGAAGAATGCCGCCAACTGCGCGATCGGCGCGGCGTTGATCAGGCCCTTCAGCTTGAGGGCGAGCGCCTGATAGCCCCAGCAGGCCGCGACGAAGCCGACCAGCAAACCGGCCAGCGCAAACGCCTCGCGCGCAAAGCCGCGAAACGCCGCTCGAATCGTCGAGTAAGCGAGCAGGGTGATCAGGAGCCAGTCGAGAGGGTTCATCCAGAACTATTGGTGCACGGGAGTGAGCACCTTCGCAAGCGCGTCGGCGAGCGGCGGCAGCATATCGGAGGTCGCCTCCCACGTATGACCGCCATTGACCTCCGCGAAGCTGTGCCGCACACCGTGGTGCTCGACCATCTGCGCGAACTCCTTGTCATCGCGCGAATCATCATCGTCCTTCGACCAGGCAAGGAAGATAAACGGCGCCGTTGCGGGATTCACACTGTGGATCAGCGTCATGGGGTTGTACTTGCTGCGCAGGGGGCTGCCCGGCGGTCCGAGCGCGCTGTTGGTCATCAGAGACTCGTGAAACTCGGTCCAGATGAAGGGACGCGTCGAAATGTCGAACGCAGAGTTCAGCCCGCCGGCGAACGCAAATTCTTCGGGATGCCGCAACGCGATGCTCATGGCACCATATCCGCCGCGCGACATGCCTACCACTGCGCGGTGAGCGCGATCATTCGCGGCCTGGGGCACTACGGCTGAAACCATCGGAATCACTTCGTTGAGGAAGTAATCTTCATAGCGCGCCTTGCCGCCCGCCTGGTTCAGATAGAAGCCGGAAACGTCCTCCGGCATCACGAGAATGTATCCCTTGGGGACGAGCAGCGAGTCCGCAGCCGTCCATGCGGAGAAGGACGTGTAGTTCGCCGCATAGCCGTGCAGCAGATAGATCACGGGGAGCTTTGTGTTGGTCGCAATCGTCTCGGGCATAGCGACGCGCATCGGCAGGTCGCGACCGAGGATCGTCGAATGAATATTGACGTCGAATACTCGCACGCCCTCTGCCGGAAGAGCGGAGAACGGTTTCATGCGGTGGCAGCCGAGTAAGGACAGCAACGCAGCCGTAGCAAAAATAGGGAACGACACGCGCTTCAAGTGCGATGCCTCGACAGGATGAAATACGGCAACAGGAAGAAGCTCAACCTCTGTGCAACTCCCAGTATCGCTATTCTCGCGGCGCTGTAAATGGCTTATTTGTGCGAGGATGCCGAGTCGTTCAAACGTCGCAGCAAGATGCGAACGGAAGCTTCATAAACTCACGAAGACTCGTAAACAGTTTCGCGGAGACCGCCGTCTAAGCGATCCCCGCGACGTGTGGTTGAAACGCTCACGCCGCCTGTTGCGCGGCGCGCGATTCCTTACCCTGCGAGCGACCGCCGAGCGACACGGATACGAGCTTCGAAACGCCGGGCTCCTGCATCGTCACGCCGTACATCACGTCCGCCTGCTCCATCGTGCGCTTGGAGTGGGTGATCACGATGAACTGCGTTGTGTCCGCCATCTCAGCGACAAGGCGCGCGAAGCGGCCGACATTGGTTTCGTCGAGCGGCGCATCGACTTCGTCCAGGATGCAGAACGGTGCAGGCTGGAACTGGAAGATACCAACTAGCAGCGAGAGCGCAGTGAGGGCCTTTTCGCCACCCGAGAGCAGCAGCACGTTCTGCATCTTCTTGCCCGGAGGCGAGGCGATGATGTCGATGCCCGAGAGGTCCGTCTTGCCGTTTGCTTCGGGATCGGTGAGCTTCATGAACGCCTGTCCGCCGCCAAAGAGCTTCGTAAAGGTCGTCGAGAAGTTGTTGTTGATCACCTGGAAGGCTTCGTCGAACTTCACCCGCGAGATCTCGTCGATTTCCTTGATCGAGGCGGTCGTGTTCTCGATCGCGTCGAGCAGGTCCTTGCGCTGCGTCTCGAGGAACTCGTGGCGCTGCGCGGTCTCGGCGTACTCTTCGAGCGCCATCATGTTCACAGGGCCCATGCTTTCAAGGCGGCCCTTCAACGTGCGTGCCTGGTCTTCTTCTGCAACCAGCGCGTCGCCTTCGATGCGCTCGATGCTCTCGTCTTCACGCAGCACCGTAGCTTCGACAGCGAGGTCGTTGAGGCAGGTGGCTTCAAGATGCTCGATGTCCGAGGTGAGTTTTGCGGAGCGCGCTGAGAGCGTCGCGCGCTGCTCACGCAGGGTCTCCGTCTCTGCACGCAGGGCGCGAAGCTTGCCGTCGAGTTCAGCCATCTGCGAGCGAAGCTGCGAGGCTTCGGCGGAAAGAGTTTCTCCCTCGGCTACGGCCTGCTTGCGAATCTCCGCAAGCTCGGCCTGCTGTCCGCCGAGCGTGCCGTTTTCTTCTTCGCGGCGAGCGCGCTCAGCCTGTGCCGAAGCAAGCTGCTGCTCCAGTTGCTGAATGCGATGCTGCTGCGACTGGAAGAGGCGATTGGTCTGCTCGAAGTTTGCGTTTGCGTTGCGGCGACGCTCTTCGATGCCTGCGAGCATCGCGTTCGCAGCAGAGGCTGCTGCCTGCAACTCTTCACGCTGCGCACGCATGTTGGCAATGCGCTCGGTGAGCTCGGCCACCTGCGCTTCGATGCCCGCCTGCTCGGCGAGGAAGCGCTCTGCGTCGGCGCGCTTGCGGTTGATGAACTCCTCGCGCTGGCCGCGCTGGTCCTTGTTGCGGCTCTGTGCGAGTTCATACTGCTGCAGGCGCGACTGGATGCGCGAGACTTCCGATTCCATCTGGCGCAGCGCTGCGCCCTGGTTCGCACTCTCACGCTCGGCGTCACGGCGCTCGGCCTGCTTGGCCTCAAGCAGGGAAGAGAACTCGGCGATCTCGCGCGTGAGCGTGGCGGTGATGATCTCGTTCTGCGAGAGCTCCGCTTCCACGCCTTCGAGCTTCGTCTGCACTTCGGCGAGCTCACGCTTCAGCGCGAGCGGGCCCTGCGAGCGAGGACGTCCGCCGGTGACCGTGATGCCGTTGAAGATTTCGCCGTTCGGTGCGAGGAAGAAGCTCTGCGGATGCGACAGCGCAAGCGAGCGTGCGGTCTCTGCGTCGGAGGTGATGAAGCCTTCGCGCAGCTTGGGCAGAACCACTTCGAGCGACTTGCCGAAGCCATCGCGCACACGGATGCAATCCTTCAACGCAACGACGCCATCGGTTGTCGGCACGTTCGAGCTCTGGCCGTCGAGCGGGAACTTTGCTTCTGCGCCATCAGGGTGCACGAGGAAGGTTGCGCGCCCGCTAACGTCCTTCTGCAGCAGGCTCATGCCCGCCTCGGCAGCGCTCCAGCTCTTCACCACGATGAAGTTCAACTCATCACGCAGGAACTCGTCGACGACCGATTCGTACTTGCCATCGACCTCGAGATAGTCGGCGAGTGTGCCTACGGTCTCAAGACCGCCCTGGCCCTTCTGCGCAGCACGCAGCAGGTCGCGAACGGTGTCGGTCGAGTAGGAGTGCTCGTTGATGAGCGCTTCGAGCGAGGTGCGACGACCGGAGAGTGTCGCCGTTTCCGAGCGAAGCTCGTTGGAGCGGCGGCGCGACTGCGCTTCTTCTTCGCGCTTGCCCTGCGTCTGCTGGCGGACATCGTTGATCTCGCCTTCAAGGTTCTTCAGGCGCTCGGTGACGTCTTCGAAGGTCATCTTCGCCTGTCCGCGCTGCACGCCGAGCTGTTCCAGTTCTGCGCGTGCGGAAGAGGCTTCGCCTTCGAGGCGCTCGTTCTCGCGATCGAGGCCCTGCAGGCCTGCTTCAGCCTGTGCGATTTCGTTGTTCGCGCCCGACGCACGCTGCATCGCCTGCATGGCAGAGCGACGCTGGTTCTCGGCGTTGGCTTCCGCCGTGAAGACTTCGCGCGTCGCTGCCTGTGCCTGTTCCGTCTGTTCGCGTGCAGCATCGCGCGCGTTGTCGGAGTCGCTGGTCGCATTGGCGAGAAAGGCCTTGTGCTGCTCAAGCTCGCCAGCGAGCGTCGCAAGCTGGGCCTGCGCCTGCGCAAGCTCTTCGCTGGCTACGGCCGAGCGTTCGGTGAGGTCTTCGATACGATCGTTGTTCGCATTGTTGCGAGCGGTGATGCGCTCCAGCTCCACTGCGGAGGAGTTCGCGCGCGCGTTGGCTTCGCGGATGTTGCCGTCGAGCTCATAGCCGCGTGCGACGCCTGCGGTATGCTCGGCGTCCATCGCTTCAAGGCCGGTCGCATGCTCGTCGATGATAGCACCGAGGCGGGCGATCTCTGACGACGCCGACGACTGCTCGGAGTCCATCTGCGTGAGGCGCGAGGCAAGCGTGGTGCGCAGCTTGGCGCGGAGTTCCGTCTGCACCTCGCGATAACGCTCCGCCTTCGCGGCCTGACGCTTCAGCGAACCCATCTGGCGTGTGACTTCTTCAAAGATGTCGTTCACCCGCGAGAGGTTCTGCTTGGCCGACTCGAGTCGCAGTTCGGCGAGGCGCTTCTTCGTCTTGAAGCGCGTGATGCCTGCGGCTTCTTCGATGATCGAGCGGCGATCCAGCGGTTTGGAGGAGAGCAGCTGACCGATGCGTTCCTGACCGATGATGGCGTAGCTTTCGCCGCCCAGACCGGTGCCCATGAAGATGTCCTTGATGTCCGAGAGGCGGCAGATCTTGCCGTTCAGCAGATACTCGGAGTCGCCCGAGCGGAACAGGCGACGCGTCACAGTGATTTCACCAGCGCGCACGGGCGTACGGCCAAACTTGCGGCGGCGAATCTTCAGCACAACGTTCGAGGCCGCAGGCGCGAGCGTCGCTTCGCCTTCGGCGACCTCTTCTGCAGGCTGCGGTTCAGCAGCGAGCGCAGCCTGTTGCGCTTCGTATTCGGCCAGCGAAGCCTCGTAGACTTCCATCTGGTCCGGCGTTGCGTTCTCAGGCAGAACGGGCTTGCGCTTCTTCGGCATGCGCGCTTCGTAGGTCTGTCCGGGCTGCGCTTCGGCGACAGCCTCCTCGGTCTCCTGTGCGATGTGCGCGCGGAGAGCATTCTCGTCCCAGTCGCCATTGGCCTTCACGGCGGTCTCAGCAGGGTGCTCGTCGACGAGCAGCAGTTCAGGCTCGCCGTCGGCAAGCGTCTGTCCGTCGTAGACATCCGGGTCGACGAGCGTCAGCGAAACCTCGGCCATGCCGGTGGGCTTGCGGTCGCGCGTACCGGCGAAGATGACGTCTTCCATCTTGATGCCGCGCAGGCTCTTGGCCGACTGCTCGCCGAGTACCCAGGTGATGGCGTCGGAGATATTCGATTTGCCGCAGCCGTTCGGGCCGACGATGGCAGCGATGCCTTCGCCGGTCAGTTGCACTTCCGTGCGATCACAGAACGACTTGAAACCAAGAATCTGAACTTTTTTGAGCTTCAGCACGCGCAGAAACCTCGCTGGAAACGGACGAACGAACCGTCCTTAGGTATGTGGAAATGCTACGGACGGGAACCATGTGCGGCAACCCATTTTGCGCGAGATATTGTGGATAAGGCGTACCAATACCCATAAGTTGTGGTGATCGCGTGGCGAATCGCAGTATCTCGCGGCTCGGCGATTTGCCCACTGCACCGGTTTTGTGGCAGCCGCAGCGAAGAGGAAACGAAACGAAAATTCCGGTGTCTAAGAGATCAGCACCAGAGGAGGTGCAATATGTCGGGCCCAGGCGAAAGAGTGCAGGAAATGGCAGAAGTTGCGCACGAGCAACACGGTTTCTATAATCCGCATCATCCACCTATGGGAATTCTGGTGTGGCAGAACCCCAATGGCTCTCCCGGCGTCCTAGATGTTTTGGCGCGCAATCTTGAAACCGTAGAACCCCGAAGTCCTCGAGGAGTTTGCTTTATGAAGAAGGTCGTCCTTGCCTCGCTGCTGACGCTTGCTGTTGCAGCGCCGGCGGTTCCTCTTGCCGTAGCACAGACCCCGGCCGCCCCGGCCGCAGGTCAGGTTCAGATGTCGGAGCAGGAGTATGCGGTCTACAACAACGCAGCTACCCAGACGACGCCTGCTGCCAAGGCTGCCGCGTTTGAAGCGTACTTGAAGCAGTTCCCGAACTCCGCTGTGAAGAACGACGTTCTGAACCAGATGCTGTTTGCCTACAACCAGGCTGGTGATCAGGCGAACACGGTCGCAACTGCTGATCGCGTGATCGCAGCTGATCCGAACAACCTGCGTGCGCTGACGCTCGAGGTTTACTACCGCCGCGCTGACGCGGACAAGCTGACCGATCCGGCAGCGAAGGCTGCGGCTCTCGAGCCGGTTGCGAAGTATGCGCAGCAGGGCCTGAACGCCACCAAGCCCGACGCGATGGCGCAGGCCGACTTCGACACGTTGAAGAAGGCAACGACGCCGACGTTTGATTCGGCTCTTGCTGATGCTGCGCTGGCGAAGAAGGACAATGCTACCGCTATCACAGCTCTGAAGGCTGAAATCGCGGCTGATCCGGATGACACGACCAAGCCCAGCCCCGTGCTGCAGGATGTCTTCACGCTGGCCCAGGCTTACTACACCTCGACCCCGCCTGATTATCTGAACTGCGCCTGGTACGGCACGCGCGCTCTGGTCTACGCACCGGATGCGTACAAGCCGCAGATTCAGCCGACCGCGCTGTATTGCTACCAGAAGTACCACGGCAGCAAGGACGGCTTCGATCAACTCCAGGCTCTGGTGAAGACCTCGATTGATCCGCCGGCGACGCTGACCTCGACGATCAAGCCTGCTCCGAAGCCGGAAGACTACGTGAAGCAGATCATCGCGACCACGCCGGACCTCGCAACTCTCGCTCTGTCGGACAAGGAATTCATCCTGCAGAACGGCACGCCGGAGGATGCAGACAAGGTCTTCTCGACGATCAAGGGCAAGGCCGTAGAACTGCCGGGTGTTGTGGTTTCGGCCACCGACAGCCAGGTTCAGCTCTCGGTTTCTGATGACGCGATCCAGGGTAAGACGGCTGACTTTACGGTCAACCTGAAGACCCCGGCAACGAAGGTTCCTGCGGCTGGTGACAAGATCACCGTCGACGGCACCTACGCTAGCTACACGCAGAAGCCGCTGAACATCACGATGTCGGATGCGACCATCGTTCCGGCGAAGAAGCCGGCAGCTCCGGTCCACCACACGGCTCCTCGCAAGCGCTAAGCTGCGAGTCCCCAACAAGAACGGCCTCCCGCATGGGAGGCCGTTTTGCTTGCGCAGCTACTGTGCTAGCAGGTTGGCGAAGAGTCGATAAGCGCCGGGAACCGCTTCTGGAAATTGCCGATAAAGCGCAAAGGCAACGTACGTCCAATGGCCTTTGCCAAGCGAGGCGGTGATGATGCCGCCACGTTGGGGCTTCTGCGGCAGAATGTGTTCCTCAGCCGCGCCGGGATCATGCGTCTCCGTAAGCGCGGTGTAACGCGCATCCCAGGTCTCGAGGAAGCCGTGGCCTCGCTCTTCTACCCAGCCGTTGAAATCTGCGGAAGTGACGACGTTCGGCGTCGTCAGCAACGTGTTTTTTGCGTCGAGCAATTTCACCGGAGCCGTTTCGTCCACGACCTTCTCGTTCGCACCGAGTGAGAGCGGGAACGGTGCGTCGTCCGCGACGAATTCTGTGGTCTGGTACTGCACGATCACGTTACCGCCGTTGCGTGCGAACTCAAGCAGCTCCTGTGTGGGAGAGCCGTGCAGATCGCTATGCGCCGCGTAGGTGCGCACACCGAGGATGACCGTGTCGAACGCAGAAAGCTGTTGCGCGGTGAGGTCACCGACAGTGAGCTTCGTAGCGTGAAGTCCCATCGCGGCAAGCGCTTCGGGCACGGCATCGCCTGTGCCGGGAAGATAGCCGATACGACGCTTCTCCGGTAGGCGCAGTCCTGCAGGCGCGATGAACTTCGCCGGACGCTCGATGAAGTTTGTGCGCGGCAGATCGCCGTAGCCGACCGCGCGCAGGTGGGCTCGCAACTCAGGCGTCGATGGCAAAATTTGCAACGGTTGTTGATCCGCACCGTTCGTTACGACCACAGGTACGGTGAAGCTGAGGCCTGCCGTAATCTTTGCCTGAACGATAAGAGGCGGATGCGAGAGCGGAGCGTTCCGCAGCACTTCCGCAGTGAGATCGTAGATGGGCTGCTCGATGTTGTTTCGCTTGAAATAAGGCAGCGTGGGCCTGAAGCGTGCAATATCGTTTGCAGTCAGAAGGATCGTGCTCGCCTGCGGATTCGCCGTCCCGTTCGACTCGCTACGAATATTGAGTTCCCACAGCTTCGCCTCGTCGAGCGTTGCATACGGTGCGTCGTATTGAACGGTGATCGCGAGTGGATTGCCGGGGGCGATATCGCCTGAGACAGAGGGCGCTGAAGCCTGCAAGTGAATGCCCAGTGCAAAGTAACGTGCTTCGTCGATCTCTGCTCGCTTTGCCAGAAGCTCATGACGGAGACTGGCACGCTCTTGCGCCGATAAGCTCAAGAAGCTGCTATCGCCATTCTGAGCGTTTGCTTCGCGGAGTGATGAGAGCAGTTCATCCATGCTCGCTGCGCTCTGCTGCAACAGCGCGTCAATCTCTTTCAGAGAACCGGAGGGCAATTTCTGCGTCGCTTGATCGAGCAGGCTCTGCACATGCTGCAGCCCTGTGCGAAGAGACGCCGGAGCCTCGGGTGCGACATCCGCTATCCCGACGAGACTCGTGTCGATGCCATCGAAGAAGTCGCGCTTAGGGCCAGCCATTTCCTGCGCAACGCGGGAGCCATAGAGGTGGTACGCCACATCGAACGCACCCTCTGGTGCACTGCGGCCGCCCGGACCCATCTGCGACTTCTGTTGGCTCAAGCCGCGACGCGCAAATTGCACGTAGCTTACCGGGCCTTCCCCTTCGGCAGAGAGCAGTGGATCAACCTGCCCCTCATGCACACCGACGTCCGCCTCTGGCGGAGTGGATGACGTCTTGCCTGTGACATAGTTGTGGAACTCTGCAGGCACGTACTGATTCGTGGCGTAGTCGTAAAGCCCCTGCTTGCTGATCGCGCTGTGAGGCACGCGCGCATAAACGCGCAACGGCTGCCAGGGGTAGATGCCTTCCTTTTCCATCTCGGGGAAGACCTTCGGATCGCCCGCTGCGACAAAGGCTTCCTGCGCAATCTGGCCGGAGACCTGATGCTGTCCGTGGCCGTCGGTCACGCCGCCGATCCACGTCGAGGTGATCACGAGGGGACGGAAGATGCGAATCGCGCGCACGGCGTCATAGAGCACGCGCTCATGGGTCCACTTGCCGAAGCTCTCCGCCTTCGTCTTCGAGAAGCCAAAGTCCACCTCGGTGCCGAACATCTGCGTGATGCCCACGTAGCGGTCGTTGGCGAGTAACTCCTGTGTGCGCAGCAGGCCGAGCGCGTCTTCGAAGTCGCCGGTCATGGCGTTTTGTCCGCCCTCGCCACGCGTCAGCGAAAGGTCGGCTACGCGTGCTCCCATGCCGCGCGCGTAGAAGGTCAACATGCCCCCGTCTTCGTCGTCTGGATGCGCGACGATGTTGAGGATTGACGCACGGGTGTTCAAGCGACGGAGCATCTGCTCCAGTCCTCGTTTGCCCTGGTCGATCGGCAACTCGCGACCATCACGCGGCTGCATACGCTCGCCGCTGAGGTTGGCGGGGTCGGCGAAACGGGGCAGCGACGCTGCGGGTTGTTGCGCAAGAGCCGAGGACGCGACCGCAGTCGCGAGCAGAGCGGGGATGATTCGCTTCATGCCGAATAGATTCGCATAGCCTGCGTCAGGATGCGACCACGAAGAGGGTGCTGCCCGGAAGATCGCGCCTGTACACTCGGACGAGATGACGGACGCATCGCCCAATCTGCATCGCTCGCTGTCGCCGCGCGGCGCACTCACGCTGAACCTGCTCGACATGATCGGGGTCGGACCCTTCCTCACGCTGCCGCTGCTGGTGGCGGCGATGGGCGGGCCGCAAGCGATGCTCGGGTGGATTCTCGGCGCGTTGCTCGCGGCATGCGATGGCCTGGTGTGGGCAGAGCTCGGCGCGGCGATGCCGCACGCGGGCGGCACGTACCGCTACCTTGCCGAGATGTTTCCGGGCAAGTGGGGACGCTGGCTGAGCTTCCTCTTCGTCTTTCAGCTCTGCTTCAGCGCTCCGCTCAGCATCGCGAGCGGATGCATCGGCCTCGCGCAGTATGCAGGCTTCATATGGCCTTCGTTCGCTTCGCAGGCGAGCGTGCATGCGCTGCATCTTGGCGCGTACACCGTCGGCACGGTGACAGGGAAGGCAAGCCTGCTGGCCGTCGTCGCGGTGGTCGTTGCGACTACGTTGCAGATGCGGAGCGTGGGAGCGCTGCGAGGGCTTGCGACGTTCATGCTGGGCGTGGTGCTGCTGACAATCTTCGGCGCCTGCGTGACCGGAGCACTGCGCGGACATTGGTCGCAGATCGTGGCATTTCCGCCTCATGCCTTCGCGCCCAACCATACGTTCTTCCTCGGGCTCGGCTCGGCGATGCTGGTCGCGACCTACGATTACTGGGGCTATTACAACGTTACGTTTCTTGGAGCAGAGGTGCGTGATCCGCAGCGCACGATTCCGCGCGCTCTGCTGGGGTCGATTGCGATCGTGGCCGTGCTGTATCTCGCGTTGAACGCCAGCGTGCTGAGTGTGATGGGCAGCGATGCGCTGCTCAAGGTGCAGACGCTCGGCGAACGCAGAGCGATGCTTTCGACGTTCATGGTGATGGCGTGGCAGCCGGTGGTCGGCAGTGCACGCGCTTATGCGATCGCGGTGGTTGCGGCCGTGTGCGTGATGATCACGGCGTTTGCGAGCGTCTTTGCGCTATTGCTCGGCTATTCGCGGATCCCTTATGCCGCCGCGCGCGATGGCAACTTTCTGCGGTCGTTTGCAAAACTCGATAGCAAGGGTGACTTTCCGGTGGTCTCGCTGCTTGCGCTCGCGTTAGTGGCCTGCGCGTGTTGTTTTCTGTCGCTTGCGGACGTGATCGCAGGGCTTGTTGTCCTGCGCATCCTGCTGCAGTTCATGCTGCAGCACGTGGGCGTGATGCTGTGGCGCAAGCGCGTGCCGGATGCACCGCGTCCCTTCCGCGTCTGGCTTTACCCGTTGCCTCCGGTGCTCGCGCTGGTGGGTTTTGGCTATGTCGTTCTTTCGCGCGCGCACTTTGCTCGTGAGGTCATCTTCGCAGCGGTCATCGCGGTGCTTGGCACGATCGTCTTCCTGCTGCGCCGCAAAACATCCACAGAGCTTTCCGCCACGTAGAGTTAGAGACGCGCTTGTTGGCACCCTTCGCTGCTGCTGCGCGTCGAATGAGAAGAGGAACGCCGATGCTGTTACGAACTCGCCAGGAAATTCCCTCCAGTGAAATTACTTCGCAGTCCGTGATGCGCGAGTTTCAGCGCAACCGCCGACAGTTTCTGGCAGGGCTGGGAACGATGGCCGGAGCCGCGATGCTGCCGCGCACGATGTTTGCAGCGACAAAGCTGAACGCCTCGCCGACGAAGTACAACCTCGGCGACATCACGCCGCAGTCGAAGGTGACTTCGTACAACAACTTCATCGAGTTTGGCCCAGACAAGAGCGACCCCGAGCGCAACGCGCAATCCATGCATGTGCGACCGTGGACGATCCAGGTCGACGGCCTCGTGAAGCAAAAGAAGACGATCGACATCGACACCCTGATGAAGCTGCGGCCGATCGAGCAGCGCGTCTATCGCTTCCGTTGCGTTGAGGGTTGGTCAATGGTGGTGCCGTGGGACGGCTTCTCGCTCGGTGAATTCCTGAAGACACTCGATCCTTTGCCCAGCGCCAAGTTCGTGCAGTTCTTCACGCTGCATGATCCGAAGCAGATGCCTGGCGTAAACTCTTCGGGCGTCGGCCCGCAGGGCTATTCCGAGGGGCTGCGCATGGATGAGGCAATGCATCCTCTGACACTGATGACCTTTGGCAGCTATGGCGAAACGCTCGCCAACCAGCAGGGCGCACCGATTCGCATCATCGTGCCGTGGAAGTATGGCTTCAAGAGCCCGAAGTCGATCGTGCGCATTCGCTTCGTCGACAAGCAGCCGGAGACGACGTGGAACGATCTGAACGCGCCGGCGTATGGCTTCTACTCGAACGTGAACCCGAGCGTCGCGCCGTGGCGTTCGCAGGAGCGCGAACGCGTGCTCGGCAGCGGCTTCCTGCCAAAGATCGTGGGCACGCAGCCGTTCAACGGTTACGGCAACGAGGTGGCACACCTGTATGCGGGCATGGATCTTCGCGTGAATTACTAAGAGCGGATCACGAAAAGTGATTTCTCTTTCTGCAGCCATGCGGCGACAATAGCTGCAACGTTCTTCGTTGATCCCGCTCGTTGAGGTGCTGTCCGCTCATGCCAGGCAAAGTGATTCCGTGGCTCAAGGTCGTAGTGCATCTGCTGTGCCTGTTGCCGCTGCTGAAACTCCTCATGATGTTTCACTCCGGCGCGCTGGCTGCGGAAAGCGACCCGGTACAGTTCCTCACGCACTTCACGGGGCTCTGGGCGCTGTGGCTGCTGGTGTGGGACCTCGCGATTACGCCGGTGCGACGCTTGTCGCCGAAGCTGTCGTGGCTCATCCGCTTCCGTCGCATGGTGGGCTTGTACTCGTTCTTCTACGCCACGCTGCACATGCTGGTGTACGTGTTCCTGTTCTCGGGGTATGACACCGCGACGGCGCTTGAAGGCATTCGAGCGCACCACTGGGGCGTGCCGTGGCAGCAGTTGAAGCTCATCGTGCCGTCGATGATCGACGACGTGAAGCAGCGCGCGTTCATCCAGGTCGGCCTCATCACCTGGGTCCTTCTGCTGGCGCTCGCGATCACCAGCCCGCAGCGTGTCCTGCGCGCAATGGGCGGCAAGAACTGGCAGCGCCTGCATCGAGTGGTGTACGTTGCCGGGTTCCTAGCGCTCATGCACTTCTGGTGGTCGCTGAAGAAGGGGAACAACGCTCCGGCGGTGGTTTCGATCGTCTTCTTTGCGTTGATGATCGCTCGTCTGGTGTGGACCCTTTGGCAGAAGCGCAAGAAACGCGCGCGAATGGTCACCGCCTAGGCAACTTCGGTTTGCCAACTGTGTTCTCGTAAGCAGAGACTGTTTGCGCGCAGGTGGAGGTGTGTCCCGATGAAGTTGAGTCCTCTGGCGTTGGTGTTGGCTTTCCCATTGAGTGCAGGCGTATTGCCGCGTGCGAATGCGCAGGCGATGAGCGACACGAAGATGCAGTCGCCATCGCAGCAGGACGCGCCCGCGGACGAGATGCGTCCGCCCGACTCCGATCGCAGCAGCGACACGTTCGCGAAGAAGGGCAAGGCCGCGTTTCCGCCGAAACCCGCCGCCACGAGCGCGCAGATGCTTCCGCTGAATCCCCGCGATCGCGTGGTGCAGATGTTGAACCGCTTCGGCTACGGCCCGCGGCCCGGTGATGTGGACCGCGTGTTGGCGATGGGGGCGGACAAGTGGTTTGAGCAGCAGCTCAACCCCGCAAGCCTCAAGGACGCCGCGCTCGACTCGAAACTCCGCGACTATCCGACGGTGAACATGACGCCTGCGCTTGCGGCGCAGGTGTATCCGTTCGTGACGCAGGTGGACATGGTCACGGAAGGCAAGATGCCGTATCCCACCGATCCGCTCGACAACGCGGTGATGGAAGTGCAGGTCGCCAAGCGTGTCGCGAACAAGACGCACCGTGACGCGGACGGCAAGGTGATTGCGAAGCCTGAGTTGAGCGAAGCCGAGAACGCTGCGAAAAAGCAGCGGGAAAAGGAACGCGCGACGCAGCTTGCAGCGCAGTTACTGGTGCTGCCGAGAAACCAGCGCATGGCGGCCATCGTGAAGCTGCCTGTTGAGGACCGGATCGACCTGACGCGCAATGGCAACCTCACTGGCGATCAACACAACTTGCTAACGTCGGGCTTCACCGCACATGAGCGCGAAGCCTTCAACGCGATGAGCGGCGAGACGAACAGCGCGTACTTTCTTCGCGATGAGCTGGCGCAGGCACGCATCCTGCGCGACATCATGACCGAGCGACAGCTCGAGCAGGTGATGACGAATTTCTGGTTCAACCACTTCAACGTCTACATGCCCAAGGACGGTGACCAGTGGTACACCGCGAGCTACGAGCGCGAGGTGATTCGCAAACATGCGTTGGGCAAGTTCGGCGACCTGCTGCTGGCCACCGCGCAGTCACCGGCGATGATGGTTTACCTCGACAACTATCTCTCCATCGGGCCGGATTCACTGGCGAATGGCGTCGACCCGCGGAATCCGGACGCGAAGCGCGGCGGCCGCGGCTTGAATGAAAACTATGGTCGCGAAGTGATGGAACTGCATACGTTGAGCGTGAACGGCGGCTACTCGCAGGGAGACGTAACGGCGCTTTCGGCGATCCTCACCGGTTGGGGCGTGGACCGCGTGAATCAGGGCGGCGGCTTTGCGTTCGACTACAAACGGCATGAGCCGGGGCCCAAGTACTGGCTGGGCTATCGCATCAATGAGGACGGTACGGCCACGAAGATCGCTGCGAGTGAAATGCCGAAGCAGAGCTTCGGGCCAAGCGATCAGGTAGCGACGCCGGAGAGCATCAAGCAGGGCATCACTGCTTTGAAGATCCTTGCGGCAAGCCCGCAGACGGCGCACTTCGTGTCGCAGATGCTGGCGCAGTACTTCATCGCAGACACGCCTCCGCCTGCGATGGTCGCGCGGCTGGAGAAGACGTACGCGAGCACCGGCGGCGACATCAAAGAGATGCTGCGCACGATCGCGCATTCGCCGGAGTTCAACTCCAGGCTGTACTTCCACAACAAGGTGAAGACGCCCGAAGAGTTCATCGCTTCCGTCTTCCGCGCGACGGCGACCACGCCGGACAATCCCGGCCAGCTTTCCAACTCCATTCGCGATCTCGGCGAGCCGCTGTATAACAAGCTTGAGCCGACGGGCTACTACCTCACCGCAGATATCTGGATGAACTCGAACGCGTTGAAGGAGCGCTTGAACTTCAGCTATAACCTCACGACGGGACGCTACGGTTCGCAGAAGTTTGACGCACCGAAGTTGCTCGCCATTGGCCTGATGACTCCTTCGGGTTCAGGGCAGATCATGCCGACGTCCACGCAATCGGCGCTGCCCGCAACACCAACGCCGGGCGCTAAACGTGTCGGCTACGAAGCCAGCGCGCAGGAGGCAGCACCTACTCCCCCCGCACCGCGCGTTGGCCCCATGGTGACAATGCGAGTGCTCGAGACGACGATGATCGGCACTCCCGTATCGCCGCAGACGAACCAGCTCATTCAGAAAGAGCTGGCATCGCAGCCGGAGTCTGCCGATCCTGTCGGCATGTTGAACCTGCTCTCGGCGCTGGTGATGGGCTCGCCAGAGTTTCAGTTACGTTGACGTCCGCCGAAGCTCTTATAGAGCGAAAGCGTCACAAGCAGCTGGTTCGCGTGGCTAGCGGCAAAATGATAACCGCCCGCGTCGTAACCAGGGAGCATCTGCCGCTCGTAGCGAGCCTCCGGACGCAAACCAAAACCACCACGAATCGGCAGGTTCGCACCTGCGCCTGCACCGAAGTAGCCACCGTTCGCGGTGGTGGTGTTCGCACCGGAAAGAATGGTGCTACCCGCATAGTAATACTGCGCCGCGACGGTATCGCTGACGTGCAGCCCGCCTCCTGCCACGAGCAGATATGACTGCGCGGGGCGGTGATGAAGCAAGCCAAAGCGCACCACGCCACCATAGTTCTGCAAACGTTCCTTGCTGTCCACCGAGATGACAGAACTGCCAGAAAGAACTTCGGTATTTTGGGCTTCGCCAGCGCTCTGGTATGCATATTCGGCGCCGACCGAGAGATGATCGCCGAAGTGGATCGCTCCTGAAGCCACCAGCGCGCCGTGCGCTGATCCCTGGCTGAGATTGTTGAAACCGCCGCCGACGGAGACATCGGTTCTTTGCGCGTGTAGCGGCATTGTGCCACCCAGCAAGGCCAGGGACAGCAGTAGATATTTGGGCATTACAGTGAAGCTCCTGAGGATACGAGTTACGGGTGTTGTGGAAACGATTCTATCGTGAACAGACGTATAAGAATCTGACTTCGTGAGCAAAACTCGCAGTTATCCGCAAAAGCAAGAGGGATACGCTCGTTGCGTATCCCTCTTGTTGCTCGAAGCGAGTGATCCCTTAGACGTCCGCGACGCCTTCGAAGAGATCCGTCGACTGACGTGCAGGTTGCGGGACGGTAGCGGCTGCCAGCGTGTAGTGCTCGCTCTGTCCGTACCTGGCGAACGCGTCAGCGGTCGAGTGCATCACCGGCGCCTGCGAGACATGCTGGCGGAAGGCTTCCTGCTTGCGCTCGAAGACGTCCTTGATGTCGAGGGTGCAGGTCCACGGCGCGAGCAGCGGGATGTGACGCTCCGGCAGCACGAAGCTGCTGGTGACGTAGTAGAGGCGCTGCGGCTGGAAGAGCGGGCCTGCGTCCGGGTAGCGTTTCGCATGACCTGCCCAGTGAAACGCCGCCGTCGTTGCTGCCGAAACGGTCGTGTGGTCCGCATGCGTGTTCAGCGCGCCTTCGCCGCCGAAGGTGATGATGACGTGCGGGCGAAGCTGGCGGATGCGCTTCACCAGTTCCGCGCCCAGCGACGACAGCGATTCGAACTCGAGTTGCGCGTCCTGGTAGGTGAGCAGCTCGAAGTTCTTCACGCCGAGCACCTTGCACGAGGCCTCGAACTCCTGGCGACGCATGGCGCCGAGTTCTTTACCGGAGGACGAGGTGCCGCGGTGTGTCGCGGCCTGGCCGTCGGTCAGGCAAACGACAGAGGTTTCCACGCCGCGGTTGGCGGCGAGCGCAAGTGCTCCGCCGAAGGCGAAGCATTCATCATCAGGGTGAGCGCAGACGCAGAGAAGCCGAAGTGCCATAGACACCTTATGTTAGCGCGGATGCGGGGACCGCGCAGCCTGGCTAGGCTTCGAGCGCTTCCTGCTCGTCGCCGAAGAGCAGGTCGGCGGTGTCGAGGAGCTCGTCGAGGCTGGCATTAGGGTCGAGCCGCGCCACGGGTGCAAAGCTGCGCCGGTGCATCGGGGTGGGACCGTGTTCGCGCAGGGCCTTCTGGTGCGTCGGGGTGCCGTAGCCCTTATGTGCGGCCAGGCCATACTGCGGATGGAGCAGATCGGCCTCGCGCATCAGCGCATCGCGATGCACTTTGGCCACAACCGACGCGGCGGCGATGGACAGGCAGAGCGCATCGCCGTAGTAAAGCTTCGTCTGCGCACAGGGATGGTCGATCAGCATGGCGTCGAGGATGATGTGGTCGGGCATGACGGCGAGCGACTGCACGGCCTGCAGCATGGCGAGGCGCGAAGCCTGGTAGATGTTCAGGCGGTCGATGGTCGCGGCGTCGACCTCGGCGATCGCAAACGCCAGCGCGACCTGGCGGATCTTGCGGTCGAGCTTTTCGCGCTGCTCCTCGTCGAGCTGCTTGGAGTCGGTGAGGCCCATGCGCGCGAGCACGGAACACTTCTCCGGCAGGATGACAGCTGCGGCCACGACGGGGCCGTAAAGCGCGCCACGACCCACTTCGTCCACGCCGGCGATGACGCGATAGCCGTGGTAACGGAGTGCCTCCTCAGGTGCGGAGCTGCAGACAAGCTGCCGCAGCATTTGCTGCTTTGCGGTAGCCTTGGTGACACCGACAGGTTGCGGGATGCGGAAGAGTGTGCCCATGATTTTCGTGTTCGCCGCAGTGTCCTTGCGGTTTCCGCTTCCAGTGTAGAAGACGCGCGGCGTCTGTTTCTTTTGGGCAATGGCGATACCGCATCAGCCAAGCTAATCTAGTCTTTCGCAAGCGGATGGCGGCAGCCAATGACAAGCGTATGGGGCCAGTAATGACGCAGAAAGTGTGGTGGTTTCGAGGGTTTGCGACGGGCTTGCTCGTCGCCGCAGCGCCTCTGGCGCTGGCGCAGGACGCGACTCCTCCGAAGCGCATCAGCCTGCATCCCACTACCGACAGCAGCGCGCCCACGCCTTCCACATCCACGCCGCCAGCCACGACCGCTCCGGCGAGCGCCGCTCCAGTGGCGACGGCCCCGGGCGTTTATGCGCAACCGGCGCGGACGTCTGTTGCTGCTCCCGCCTCCTCAACGCCGGCACCGGCCGCGAAGACTGCTCCGGTGTATCCGCGGCCGGTCTACGCTCAGCCGGTTTACGCTCAGCCGGGACGCGAGACGGCTCCGGCCACTTCTGCTCAACCGACTGAAGCCGCTCCCGCTCCGGCTCCAGCCTCGCCGCGGAAGATCGTGCTCTTTCAGCCGAAGACAGAGGCTGCTCCGCCACCTGCGAGCACACCCGAGCCTGTGGCTCCGCCTGCTGCCGAAAAACCCATTGAGACGGAAGCCGTGGAGCCGCCCGCTGCGGCCCCAGCGCCCCGAGCCACTCCGGTCCGGGGTAAGCCGACGCGCAAGCCGATTCATCCCGCCGCGAAGCAGGAGCTGATTGTCGTTCAGGGCAAGCCGATGCTCGATGAGTTGGGCGTGCAGCGCACGGACGCGGACGGCAAGCTGATGTTCGAGCCGGAAGAGCGCCAGCTTCGCGATAAGAACGGCAAACCCGTTTTCGTGAAGGGCAAGCCCGTTTTTCAGACGCCCGATAACCTCGGCTACGACGAACGCGGTCGCCGCATTCGCCCGCCGAAGGAAGAGACCGCTCGCCGCACAGGATTGAAGATCGAAAGCGGCGCGCTTATGGTCGACGGCATCGTCGGCAAGGTGCGACTGAATTACGAGATCGCCGAGTTGCACTATCTCTACGTCTATGTGCCGGACACGGGTGTGATCATCATCGGCACCGGGCCTTTCGCGGGAGCGACGCGTCAGTTGGGCGCATTCCGCGGCGAATCGCTGAGTGTGCACACGGAAGAGCACACCATCAAGCTGAGCTCCGACAGACCGTTGATCGGGAACAAGCCGCTGCCTGCGTATGTGGCGGTGGATCGCGGCTTCATCCTGCCGCATGCGCCGTTTCCGGTGCTGGGTTACGGGTCAACGCGACTCGCACCCTACGTCTGGCCCGGCAGTAAGGCCGAAGCTCAGCAGCAGGGTGTTTCTGCGGCCGCGCCGGAGATCAAGAAAGAGTTGAAGCCGCGTCTGGAAGGGCAGGCCTGCGCTGCAGGCGTGCGTTGCAGCGAGGTGCAGGAGACCCCGACGCCTGCGACAGCGACTTCGGCACCCAAGGCCGCGCCCGCGGGGGCTCCGGCTATCCCGACCGCGCCTGCAGCGGATGCTCCGCCGGCCGTGACGGACCCCACACCGGCCAGGCCGCCAGTCACAACGGACCCCGCGCCGGCCGCGCCTGCATCGGAGACACCGAAGCAGTGATTCCGCCACGAAAGGATGTCGCCTTTCGTGGTTCGCCCTCATCGCAATCTGCTGGCATTACACAATTTGCGCGGCTATGCTTCATTCCAAACGCCTTTATCTAAGCGCGGATGGCCTTGAAGCCCCGCGCATTTTGGAGCCCGCCGTCATGCTTCGTAGACCGCAGCTTTTCGCTTGTACCTTCTTCTTGTCCTTCGCCGGGGTCGCACCCTTCACGTTGGCTGCACAGACCGTCGATCCTCAGGCCGCGACGCAAAATGCGGCACCGCAGAACGCCACGCCTGAGAGCGATGGAGCTCAGCCGGACATCGCAAAGCCCGTTGCCTCTGCTGCGGCGATCGCCCCGGTGAAGATGCCGGTTTACGTGAAGAACGGCAAGAAGGAAGAGTACGTTGGTCCGGCGGAGATCATCGCGCTGCCCCCTACGCCAATGCTCGATGAAGAAGGCAAGCAGCGCGTCGACCCGGACGGCAAGTTGATGTTCAACGCGCCGGTAAAGCAGCAGCGCGACAAGAAGGGCAATCCGTTCTTCAACGAGAAGGGAATGCCGGTCTTCCAGACCGCCGCGGACCTCGGCTATGACCAGCACGGCAAGAAGATGCGCGCCGAGAAGGTGAAGCCGCCTAAGCTTACGCCGCTGTCGATCGCTCGCGGAACGTTTACGGTGGATGGCGTCGTCGGCAAGGCCGAACTGAACTACGAAATCGCCGATCTGCAGTTCCTCTATCTGTATGTTCCGGGGCTTGGCGTGACGGTCGTTTCCAATCACGCGTTCCCGGGCGCGAAGGAACAGAAGAACGCTTTCGATGGCAACACCCTGACCGTGAAGGCGGATGATCACACGCTGCAGTTGAGCGGCGAAAAGCGTCTGCTGGGTAAGGTGCCGACGTCGGCATTCGTCGTCGTGAACCGTGACTTCGCGCTGCCGTCGCGCTTCCCGGTGGTGGGATACGGCGCCATTACGCGCTCGCCGTACAACTGGCCGGGCAGCCACGCAAACCAGCAGATCGCTGGTGTGACGGCCCCGCCCGTTCCCAGGGACCTGCAGCCGCAGATGGCGCTGAAGGCTTGCCCGGCCGGACAGATGCGTATGCCAGGACCGGCAGCGTTGCCGGGACAGGTGCTGCCGCCGCAGCCTTGCGCACCGCTGGCTGTTGCACAAGCCGCGCAGAAGGCCTGGACCGCCAAGCAGGCGGCTCGTGCTGCTGCGGCTACGGCTCCTGCGCCGGTAAGCGTGGCGACGACGCCGGTAGCCACGCCGTAAGTTTTATCTCGGTGGACCGCCAACAGGAAGGGCAGCGCGAAGATGCGCTGCCCTTCTTGCTGGGCTGAATTTACAGCAAGAAGAAGAGGCTGCGCCGGGTGGGCGCAGCCTCTTCTTTGCCTTGTGGGCGGTGGTTTACTGCACGTTCAGTTGGAACGTTGCGGTCTTGGTCGCGGTCGAGCTCTTCGCCGTAACCGTTACGGTGGAGGTGCCCGACGGCGTGGAGTTGCCGTCGCCGCAGCCGGTCATCACGCCGGTGAGCATCATGCCGAAGCCGAGGATCGCTGCCAGCGTCGTGACGCGGGCCAGCTTGGCACGCATACGACGGCGGAACGCCAGCGGCAGTGCGAGCAGACCGAAGGCGAGTGCGGTTTCGCTGCCACGCTTGCCGAAGGGCGAGGTGTGGCGGAGCGAAGCGCCGTCAACGGCGATGGTCAGCACCGAGGTGCCCGAACCCGTGATGCTGGTCGGCGAGAACTGGCAACGCGAACCGGCAGGGAGACCCGAGCAGGAGAGCGCGACCGTGTCGCTGAAGCCGGTGACGCCCTGAACGGCAACCGTCATCGTCTGCGTGCGCTGTGCGCCCGAAGCCGTCAACGCCGAGTTGCTGAGGATGAGGTTGAAGTCCGCAACCGGCGTCGTCGTTACGGTGACGGTCACCGAAGCGGGCGTGCTGGTCGTGGTGCTCGGGAAGGTGGAGTCACCCGAGTACGCGATGGTGATGACGTGGGAGCCAGCAGCCAGAGCGCTGGTGGTGTAGTACCACGCGCCGGTGGAGGCCGTTCCTGCGCCAAGCAGCTTGCCGCCGTCGTAGAAGTTCACCGTTCCGGTCGGGGTAGCGGAGCTGTTCACCGCTGTAACGACGGCGGTAAACGTCACAGCCGAACCAACGGCTGCAGTCGTGGTGTTGGTGTAAAGCGCCACATTTGCCGAAACGACTGCGGGTGGCTGGATCGTAAGGGCGATCGAGCCAGATGCCGTACGGGCCTGCGAGTCCGACGCCGTGAGCGCGATGGTGTAGTTGGCTGCCGCGGTGCCCGAAGGAACGGCCAGCGAGTAGCTGTAGATGCCGTCGCCGGACGTCTTGTCGCCGTGAGTGCCGTCATCGTAGAACGCCTGCGTGGTCGAGCCACCGAAGGCCGAAAGGTTTCCGACGACCGCAAGGCTCGTGGACGTGGGGTTCGTCGCTGCGGTGGCTGCCACGGTCAGCAACGTCGTCGATCCAGCCGTCACGGAGGAGGGCGTCGCCGTTCCGTTGGAGAGCGTGATCGGATTGGAGACCGTAGCCGACTGAACGGTGTACGTGGTGGATGCCGTCGCCGTTTGCGAGTTCGAGTCCGTAGCCTTGAAGTTGACGGTATACGTGGCCGCTGCCGTGGAGCTCGGAACGGTCGTCTGGTAGCTCCACACGCTGCCGCTCGTGTTGGTGAGCGCCTGAGTCGAGCTGCCACCGATGGGGCTGAGGTCAGCCGTTACCGTGCTGATCGTACCCGAGCCCGGGGTGACTGTGACCGAGACAGTCAACGCGCCGCCAGCGGTAACCGTCGCGGGCGAAGCTGTCGGGGAGCTGAGCGACGGTGCGGTGACCGTAGCGCCGCAAGGCGTTGCGGTGGCAGTGGACGCGCGAGGCGCGGTGGTGCCGGTCGAAAAGTCCGAAGCGTTCTTGCCCGTGTTCGTGCAGGCATTCGTGCGAATGGCAATGAGCGACGAGGTGAGAGTAGGAGCTGTGTCGCCGGCGCCTCCAGCTCCGCACAGCGCGGCTGTCGAGGAGAGACCGTAGGCCACATTGTCGACGACGTTGGGGTCGCTTTCCGGGCAGGCCAGCGGAGAAACAGCCGTGGAGCTCTTGACGAGGAAGAAGTGACCTGCACCAGCTGCTGCGGCGAAGGAACCGGTGACGTCGGCGGTGGGAAGGGGGTTCTGGCTGCCGTATGACGCGGAGTAGGTACCCGCGATGAGATAACGCTGACCGGGAGCAAGGCTCACGCCGGATGGGACCGAGGCGATGTTCGACGCAGAGACCGCCGTGGTCGTTGTAGCGGTAGCGGCGACGTACTGCACGGACCATCCGCTGATGTCCACGGCAGCGCTGCTCATGTTGAAGAGCTCGACGAAGTCCTGCGGGTAGAGACCAGCGGTGGAGGTGCTGCCGCCTCCGCCGTAGACCTCGGAGATGACGACCGTCGTGGAGGGCGTGGTCTGTGCGGAAGCGATGCATGTGGTCGCTGCGACGGCAAAGACAACGGCGCACAGACGCCGGAAGGCGCGGGAAACTCCTGAACTTGGGAACATGTGAGGTATCGTAACGCGATTCAGCGCATTCTGTGGGACATTTCGATGAAATTCGATATCCCGCAATCAGAATGCGGGGGCGACGGTATAGCGCAAATGCGCTTGGTACACTAAAACGTCGGGTGTGCGCTTCGTCGCGACCCACTTGGATTTTCAGCACGATGAGCGAATATTTGAGCCGGATCAAGTCTCCGGCTGATGTAAAAAAACTCGGCATGGTCGAACTGGAGCGCCTCGCGGAAGAAATTCGCGAACGGCTCATTCAGGGCGTGGCCAAGACCGGTGGACATATCGGGCCCAACCTCGGCGTTGTCGAACTGACGATCGCCATGCACTATGTCTTCGATACGCCGCAGGACAGCTTCGTCTTCGACGTCAGCCACCAGAGCTACGTGCATAAGCTGCTCACCGGCCGCGAAGACCGCTTTGAGACGATCCGCCAGCCCGGCGGCCTGAACGGTTTTATGCTGCGCACCGAAAGCGAACACGACAGCTTCGGCGCAGGTCATGCTGGTACTGCTCTGAGCGCGGCTCTGGGCATGGCCGTGGCGCGCGACATGAGCGGTGGTGACGAACACATCGTCGCGCTCGCAGGCGATGCGGCGTTTACCAACGGCATCAGCTTCGAGGCGTTAAACAACGTGGCCGCGCAGACCAAGCGCATGATCATCGTGCTCAACGACAACGAGTGGTCGATCGACAAGAACGTCGGCGCGATCGCAGAGTACTTCCACAAGATCGCCACGAACCCGACGTATGTGAACTTCTACGATCGCGTCACAGGCCTGGTTGAAAAGTTCGGCGGACAGGCTGCGCGGCACATCACGCGCAAGGCCGAAGAAGCCGCGAAGGGCGTCATCGGCCGCGGCATGATCTTCGAAGAGTTCGGGCTCGGTTACTACGGCCCCATCGACGGCCACAACCTGCCGATGCTGATCGAGACCTTCAAGTTCCTGAAGACGCAGAACCGCCCCGTCGTGCTTCATGCATTGACGCAGAAGGGCCGCGGCTTCCAGCCGGCGCTCGACAAGGTGAAGAAGTTCCACGGCCTCGGACCATACGATCCTGAGACCGGCGAGACGAAGGCGGCAGGGCAGAAGACCTATTCGGAGATCTTTGCCGAGACGCTGAACAAGCTCGCTGACATGGATCGCAACGTAGTGGCGATCACCGCGGCGATGCCCAACGGCACAGCGCTCGACGTCTTCCGTCCGCAGCATCCTGACCGCTACTTCGACGTCGGTATCGCCGAGGAACATGCCGTATTGTTTGCGGCAGGTATGGCGACGAAGGGCTATCGACCGTTCTGTGCCATCTACTCGACCTTCCTGCAGCGTGCGTTCGATCAAGTCGTGCATGACGTCGCTCTGCAAGAGTTGCCGGTTGTCTTCTGCATGGATCGCGGCGGCCTGAGTGGCGACGACGGTCCGACGCATCACGGCCTCTTCGACATCAGTTATCTGCGCAGTGTTCCGAACCTCATCCACATGGATCCGAAGGACGAGGACGAGCTGCAGGACATGATGTTCACCGCGCTGAAGCACAACGGAGCGAGCGCGATTCGCTATCCGCGCGGTACAGGCCCCGGTTCGGTGGTGAAGGAAACCCCGGTGGCGCTGGAAGTAGGCAAGGCTGAAGTCATCCGTGACGGCGCTGATCTCGCCATCTTCTCGCTGGGCAACATGCTGCCAGAGGCCGAGAAAGTCGCGAAGGCGCTCGAAGCGGAAGGCCACTCCGTCGCCGTCATCAACGCGCGCTTTGCGAAACCGATCGATGCCGAGTGCGTACTCTCCTATGCTCGCCGCTGCGGTCTGCTGATGACGTTGGAAGACCACGTCCTGGCGGGCGGTTTCGGCTCGGCGGTGCTTGAGGCCCTGCACGATGCGGGGCTCGAGACGCCGGTGGTGCGCGTGGGCTGGCCTGACCAGTTCATCGAGCACGGTAAGCCGGATGACCTTCGCGCGAAGTACGGCCTGGCGGCTGAGGCGGCGCTGGAGCGGGTTCGTCCGCTGCTCCGCAAGCCTGTCAGCGCATAGCTCAAAGTCATGAGAAAGAGGGTGGCTGCGGCCACCCTCTTTTCGTTTCAGCGAGCGTTTGTCGTGGCGCGCGCCAGCAGAGCTGCTGTGCGTTCGTGTCGGATGCGCCAGGCGTAGTGCAAAGCAGGTTTCGCGGCGAGCACACCCAGTTCGCCAAACGGCGGCTCGTAGGTCACCTCGTCTGTGACGAGAGTGCCGGGCATCCCCTTGTCGTTGTCGCGCGCGGTGACGGTGTGGCAGTGTCGCCAGCTTTTGAACGGGCCGGTGTACTGCACGTCGCAAAAACCCTCGTTCCAGCGGAAGTCTTCGATGCGGGCGTCCCACCCGGCGCGCGGAGGAAGCCACGGAGCGATGCGCGCGCTGATCAGAATGCGGCTGCCGGAGCCGGCCACGGCGCCGGGAAAGCGGGGTGTCCCTTCAGGTCTTGGCGGGGGCGCCTGGAACATCGCTTCCTCGATGCGAACCTTCTGCCAGGCGGGCATCAGCCGCGGCAGGTTCTCCGGGTTGGCGAAAAACGCGAAGACAAGCTCCACCGGATAGGGTAGCCACTGCTCGGCATGGAAATGTTGAGGCATTGCCAACTAGGATGCCTGTTTACCGTGCGAATTTCGCGCGGTCGTCTCAGATATCGCACAAAAATTGAATATGCGACGTGTCTAGTCCGAGATTTGTTGTAAGGTAAATAAGAACTCGGACTAACGGGGTCGCCAATATTTCGGACGGATGCGGTCGTATTCGTTTCCGGGGCAAACTGCGGCCTGATTTTCCGGGATTGAGAGATGACTGCGTGTGGATGAGGGCCGCGCAGGAATAGCAGAAAGGCCGTGAGGGCTGCCGATCTGCGCTGACAAACGCGCTTTCCCAGAGCTTCGCATGGGAGGCGCCAACACACAGCGCGAGGCCGTGTGTCCGGCAAGTGAGCGATGGGTCGCTGCACGAGGCCAGAGGGCACACAAGACTTTTTGAGGCAGGGAGCAAGATTTTGAGTAAGCAGATTGAGTTGAAGACAAGCCTGATGGCGGGACTTTTCGGCACGGAACCGGCGCAGCCGGCAGGCGTTACCGCCAGCCGCCGCAAGAACCCTCTGGCAGCGATGGTGGCCCTCACGCTGGCAGGTCTGACGACGACCACGGCCGTGGCCGCGACCACGCCGACGGACAAGAACGACGACCTTGGCAAAGAAGCCGACCCTCACCATGGTCACGAAGGTGCGGGCCAACATCCGAATGACCCCGCACATGAAGTGCATAAGTTTGATATCCCCGCAGGTCCTCTGAGTGAAGTAATCGCGGCGATCCGCAAGCAGGCGGGCATCCGCATCGCGCTGGCCTCGCAGGACAAGATGGCCGATGTGCCTTCGCAAGGTGTGAGCGGCGTGATGCCGGTGGACGCAGCGTTGCGTCAGGCGCTCGATGGTACGGGGCTTGCTGCGCGCTTCGACGCACCGGATTCGGTAAAGATCGACGTCCGTTCTGCAAATGAGTCGGTAGTGGTAACGGCTGACAACCAGCCTACGAATTTGAAATACACCGCACCGCTTCTCGATCTACCTCAGACCGTCAACGTTATCGGAGGCGAAGCCATGCAGCAGATGGCCGCGACTTCGCTAGTTGAGGCGCTTCGTGCTGTTCCGGGCATCACCTTCGGTGCTGGAGAAGGCGGCAACCCTCTCGGCGATCGTCCCTTCATCCGTGGTTTGGACTCTCAGTCGAGCACGTATATCGACGGCATGCGTGACATCGCAGCCCAGTCGCGCGATACCTTCGACATCGATAGCATCGAAGTGCAAGAAGGCCCTGGCGGTGCTTATGGCGGTCGCGGGACGGGCGGCGGCAGCATCAACATGAACAGCAAGATTGCTCGTAAGGATCGCTTCATTGCAGGTAGCTTTATGCCCGGCACCTCGAGCTATAAGCGCGCAACGATCGATGCGAACGCGAAGTTGATGAACAGCGTTTATGGTCGTTTGACCTCAATGTGGTACGACGCTGGAGTTGCTGGGCGCGACGGCGTGAATAACAATCGCTGGGGCTTCGCCCCGAGCCTCGCCATTGGTCTGGGCCACCCGACACGTTTGTTTTTGGACTACTACCACCTGATCACAAATAGCATTCCTGATTCGGGTATTCCGTACAACAATCCTGCAAACACGTACGCCTCAACCTACGCCGCTGCTGGATACAAGCAGGTTCTCCAGCCGGGCGATGGCACGCCGATCGCATTACCTTACAGAACGATCTTCTACGGCCTGCTTGACCGCGATAAGGATAAGGAATACGCGAAGATCGGTACCGCACGCGTCGAACAGGATTTGTTCCATGGCAAGTCACTGCTGCGCAACAGCTTCCGCTACGAGCGCACCAGCCAGGACTATCTTTGGACTCTTCCTGACGACAGCAAGGGTAATCTCTACTACGGTCTGTTATTCCGCCGCATCAATGCGAAGTACAACTCCGTGTATACGCTTGGCAACCAGACAGATCTATCAGGGGCGTTCAATACGGGAAGCATCAAGCACTCGTATGCGGTGGGCATGGAATTCTCCAAGGAACGCGGCAACATCGATAGCTACACCAACAACACGACAGCGTTCACTTCGCCCAACGCTCAGGGAACCGGCGGTACAGAAACGTGCCAGCTTGGGCTAGGTGCGGCTTCAGCTTATAACTGCACTTCGCTGTTTGCTCCCAATGATCGGGATCAGTGGATCGGAGCGTCAGCGAAGGGTGTCATTGGACTGACCTATACCAATTCGGTATACCTTGCCCATAATCCATCCCACTCGGTCGCGGTGACGAAGTCTGCTTATGGCTTCGACACCATTACGCTCAACAAGCATTTTCTCGCTACGGTGGGCGGTCGCTATGACCACTTTGAATCTAGCTATCTTTCCTCGACAGTCGCGAAGCAAGTGGTGGTCAACGATCTTGGAACTTACATTGCAGGCTTGACGTATAAACCCAACGCTGTGACGAGCATCTACGGCACAGTGAGCACGGCCGCGATTCCGACGGGCAACGCTTTGGCGCAGGGTACTGACACTTCGAACTTGAGCACGGTTGGTAACAGCAACCTGCAACCCGAGACGATTCGTCAGGAAGAGTTCGGCGTGAAGCGTGAACTCGCTCATGGTCGTGCGTTGGCGCATGTCGCGGTATATCGCGAAGACATCCAGAACGTTCGCATCACGCTCGCAGACGGCAATGTTGGCGCGGCGGGTACAGACCGTACGATCGGTCTCGAAGCTGGTGTCACTGGTTACATCACGCGCAAGTGGGATATGACCGGTGGTTATAACTTCATCGATGCCATCCTTACTAATGCCGGCGGTGCAGGTGCAGCGAACGGTCTGACGAATGGCAATCACATGCCAAACACGCCTTGGAGCAGCTTCAGCCTTACGAGTAATTACAAGATCATCCCACGCCTTCGTGTCGGTGGCGGTGTCTACGCAAACTCGATGGTCTGGGGTAATCAGTCTACAAATAAGTGGGTCCGTGGTTACACCCGTGTTGACCTGTTCAGTTCCTACGATGTGAACAAGCACTTCAGCATTCAGGGCAATGCGTTGAACGTTGGTGACAAGGTGTATTACCAGCAGGCGTATACGACGCACTACGCAGTGCTTGCTCCGGGACGCACGGTGCTCGTCGGCCTCAACGTGAAGTTCTAACTCATTAGCAATGAACGAAGAAGTAACAACGCAGGAAAATCTGGAACTGGTGCGCGAAGCGGCGATGAGCGGCGTGCACCAGGCCCAGGTGCTCTTCGGCCAGATGTTGCTTGACGGCAGACTCGTCGAGCGCAATCCGACGTGGGCGCTGCACTGGTTTGAGCGTGCTGCGCAAAGCGGCGACGTGATGGCCATGAACATGGCCGGGCGTTGCTTCGACCAGGGCTGGGGAGTCGCGCGCGATGCGGTGATGGCGGAGAAGTGGTTTCGCAAAGCGGCGGATCGCGGGCTCGACTGGGGCATGTACAACCTCGCCACGTTGCTCGCGCTGGGCGAAGGCGGCGTGAAGCAGGACAAGGCGCAGGCGTTTCACTGGCTGCTCGAGGCCGCAAAGCAGGGGCATGTGAAGTCGATGAACATCCTCGGGGGCTTCTATGAGGACGGCTGGATCGTGAAGGCTGATCGCGAGAAGGCGCGCGAGTATTACAGGCTCGCGGCCGATGGCGGTGACTTCCGCGGGCACTTCAACACAGGACGTCTGCTGCTCGAAGATGGCAACGAAGAAGCTGCGATCGCGTGCTTCCGTCGCGTGCCTGAGACCGCGACACAGGCCTTCATGGCCAAGATGAAACTCTTTCTGGAGCAGTCTGCTTCGGCGCGCATCAAGTCGTTCGCGCAGGAGCTCGCTGCTTCGCACACACCCACGCAGGCGCAGGACATACTCGTCGGCGCCTAGTTAGCCGGAGGTAAGACCATGCTGATTCCCATTCCCGATGTACTGACGCAGGACGAGGTCCGCGAATTTCGCGAGGCGCTCGACGCTTCGCAGTGGGTGGACGGCAAGGTCACTGCGGGTTATCAGTCTGCGCAGGTGAAGAACAACATGCAGATGCCGGAGAACCATCCGGTCGCGGTCGAGATCGGCCAGCGCATTCTGCAGGCGTTGCAGAACAATCCTGTCTTTGTGGCGGCCGCGCTGCCGAAGAAGATTTTCCCGCCGCTCTTCAACAAGTACGCAGGTGGACACTCGTTCGGCAATCACGTCGACAACTCGATCCGCCGGATCAACGCGACGGGCGAGCACATTCGCACCGATCTCTCGATGACGCTTTTCCTTTCGCAACCTGATGAGTATGAGGGCGGGGAACTAGTGGTCGAAGACACGTATGGCAGCCACTCGGTGAAGCTGCCTGCAGGCCACGCGATTCTGTATCCGTCGACGAGTCTGCATCATGTCCGCCCGGTGACGCGGGGCGCGCGCGTGAGCTCGTTCTTCTGGATGCAGAGCATGGTGCGCGACGACGTGAAACGCAACCTGCTGCTGACGCTGGATGTGTCGATCCAGAAGCTCACGCAGGATGTTCCAAACCATTCGTCGTTGGTCGATCTCACGGGCGTGTATCACAACCTGCTGCGCCAGTGGGCTGAGATCTAACAAGCTTCGGCAGCCTCCACTGCCGAGGAAGCGCCCGCATCACCCTCATGGTGCGGGCGCTAAATTTTTGCGCGCAGCGGTCTCTCCTGCCCATAAAAAAGAGGCGTGAGGACCCAGGGCCTCACGCCTTGCATTGGAACTTCGAGAAAGTTAGTTGGGCATCAACACGGTGTCGATGACGTGGATCACGCCGTTCGACTGGAAGACGTCCGGGGTGGTGATCCAGGCGGTGCCGCCCTTCTCATCCGTGATCTTGATCTTGCCCATGTCCATGGTGAAGGTGAGCATGCCGCCTTCGACAGTCTTCGCCGAATAGGTGCCGTTGCCCTTCTTGATCCACTTCATGAGGTCATGTGCGCTGATCTTGCCGGGCACAACGTGGTAGGTGAGGATCTTCGTCAGCGTGGCCTTGTTCTCGGGCTTGACGAGCGTATCAACGGTGCCAGCGGGCAGCTTGGCGAATGCATCGTCGGTCGGTGCGAAGACGGTGAAGGGGCCAGGGCCGTTCAGCGTATCAACGAGGCCAGCGGCCTTGACGGCAGCGACGAGCGTCTTGTGGATCGGCGAGTTCACCGCGTTCTGCACGATCGTCTTGGAGGCGTACATCGGTGCGCCGCCTACAGTGGGGTCAGCCTTCTGAGCAACCATGGTGCTGCCACAAGCGAGAAGCGCAGTGGCGCAGAGAGTGAGCAAAGTCTTCTTCATAGCGGATATTCCTTTCGTCCTGAGGACGTGGGTTTTAGAAGCACTGAAGTTCTTTTGCGTCTCCGGCCGGAAAGGCAACACTTTGCTAACGCATGGCCAAGGGAAGTGGATTGCACTTTCGAAAATTCTTTTTACTGTTGCCTCCGCGAATACAGAGAGGCCCCCTTGCGTTGACAAAGCAAAACGATGATCGTCAACTTCTAAGAGAGTGGGAAGTCTGACCCATCCCGAGCCCGTAGCCACGCCAACCCATCCTGGTGTTGACCACCATGATCGTGGGTTGCTGTTGGTCGCGCTCTTCAAGCTCGCCAAGGCGCTGTTCTTCGTTGGGGTAGGGGTGGGTGCCTTGCACCTCGTCCATCGCGATGTAGGCGAAGTGGCGATGCGTGTTGCGAGTCTCTTTCGGCTCGACACCGAAGGCCCGGTGGTGCGATTCATGCTCGATCGCGCCGATCTGATCTCCGGCCATCAACTACGCCGCACAGCGTTGTTCTCCATCCTCTACGCGGGCGTCTGCCTCGTCGAGGGTTTCGGGCTCTACAAAGAAAAGACCTGGGCGGAGTACTTCACCATCACGCTGACGGTGCTCGCGCTGCCGTGGGAGTTCTTCGAGCTCTTCCGCGATCCGACCGCCTTCCGCGCGGGCCTGCTCGCCTTGAATCTGCTGGTGCTCGGCTACCTGCTCTTTGTGCTGCGTCGTATGCGCCGCAAACAGGAACTGCGCCGTACTTCCGTCGCCAGCTAGGCCTCTACGGCGTTCACCGGCCATTCCAGGTCAAACTTACGGAATCCGCTCCACTTTCTTCCACTGAGAACGTGATTTGGCGTTCCGGCCCCAGTTTCGCGCTTCGGGAGCCGCGGATGCGGCTTCTCCGTCGGGAGAGCACAGTCGAAACGGGCATCGGGCAATGCGGATCGAGGAACGGGATTTGCGAAATTCCTAGGGAAATCGAGATTCTGCCGCTACACTTTCGCTTTTTATGCGCCTAAATGAGCAGAGGTAACTGCCACAAGTGCGACATGTGGCAAGACTCAAAAACGCCAACACTAGATGTAGTGGATATCAGCACCGTTTACACCATTCCGTGTTTTTTCCACATTCAGCGCACAAGAATTATCGGCCGATTCCAAAATAGGGCTTGCTTCGCGGGGTATCTCGCGAGATTCTTGTGGAACGAAGTGGTCAAAAGTGGTCTAAAGGGGTGAGTCGAAGCAAGATTTCAGCTCAATCCTACTTCGTTTCGGGCCCTGAAGGTGAGTAGCCGGCAAGGTTCCGAAATCGAGAGGCAGAAACGTGTTTCGCGGCAATCATCCAGCTCGGGTCGACGAAAAGGGACGCCTTAAGGTTCCTGCCGATTTCAAGCGCCGCGTAGACGAGTTGTACGGGCCGCAGTTCTTCATCACCAGCCGCGACGGTAAGCGTGCGGAGATTTACCCGATGAAGGAGTGGGAAAAGATTGAAGAGGGCATTGCGAAAGCGCCTGCTTCGGGAGCCAAGCGCAAGTTTCTGGACGTAACGAACTATTACGGCCAGGTGGTGGAAATGGATGGGCAGGGCCGGTTGCTGATTCCGCAGGTACTGCGCGGGGCAGCGGTGATCGAGGGTGATGTAGCGGTATTGGGACAGCAGACGTTCCTCGCTGTGGTGAACGACCAGAAGCACAAGGCAGCGCTGGAGGCCGAGCCTCTGACGGATGCCGATATCGAAGCGCTGGGCGTGATTGGTTTGTAAAGGTTCAGCTCCTGAGCGGAGCGCATGAGGCGGATGACAGATGGAAAAGCCGCAACATGTACCGGTTCTTTTTGATGAATGTCTTGACTATCTGAATTTGAAGCCCGGCGCGACGGTGGTTGACGCGACGCTGGGATTCGGCGGGCACTCTTCGGGCATCGTCCGGAGGCTCGGACCGAGCGGCAAGTTGATCGCGTTTGATCGCGACCCCAAGGCGATGGCCTTGGCGAAGGAACGGTTGGCAGGAGTTGCTGCTGAGCTGGGTTCCGAGATGCCGCAGGTAGAGTTTGTGCCACGAGCGTTTTCTGAGGCGCGCGAAGTGATTGCGCCGGGATCGCTCGATGGTCTGCTGGCCGACTTTGGCGTCAGCAGCATGCAGCTGGATGAAGCTGCACGGGGATTTAGTTTTCGGGCCGACGGGCCGCTGGATATGCGCATGGACGCACGCAGCGAGCTTACGGCCGAACAAGTGGTAAATCAGGCGGACGAGGAAGATCTCGCCAACCTGATTTACGAATTCGGAGAGGAAAGGAGGTCGCGGAGAATCGCCAGAGCAATTGTGCGGGCGCGGCCGGTGACGAGTACAGCAGAGCTTGCTGCAATCGTCTCGGCCGCAGCCCCGCCCAATAAATCGGACAAGATTCATCCGGCGACGAGAACTTTCCAGGCAATCCGAATTCGGGTAAATGATGAGTTGGGTGAGATTCGATCGCTGCTGGAAAGCGCGGGAAGCTTGCTCAAGCCGGCAGGACGAGTGGTGCTGATCAGTTTCCACTCGCTTGAAGACCGGTTGGTAAAGGATGCATTTCGTGACGGCGCGGTGACGGGTGAGTGGAATGTGCTCACCAAGAAGCCGGTCACGGCGACGGAAGAAGAAGAGCGCGTGAATCCGCGCAGCCGCAGCGCGAAGATGCGCGCGGCGGAAAAAGTTCAAGTACTACGTGTAAGACGGCGGTAAGCAGTTCGGGCTCGAGGCACTAGCCGGAAGCAAATGGCTGGCAGCTTTGGAGGGCAATCACAATGGCGACGATGGCAATGGCAGGCGAAGGAATGGAGCGGATGCACTCGCGCAAGACGAGTGGCCGCAATGTCAGCATTGCAGAACGCAACCGCGATCTCTACGAGAAGCAGCGTGCTCGTCGTCGTGGGCCTACACCGGAGATGTTCTTCGCCAAGCATCTGGACAACAGCCGCATCGTGAAGGCTGACGATCCTGATCGCCGTCGCGAGATGAAGACCTTCACAGCGGTAACGATGATCTTCTTCATGCTGACGATGGTCTATGTGTACCAGCACTTTTCGGCGATTGAAGTTGGCTATCGCGTGGAAGCGCAGAAGCAGCAGGTAGAGCAACTGCGTGAGACGAACCGCCAGCTTCGTTTGAATGAGGCGCAGCTGAGCGATCCGAACCGCATCGATCGCATCGCCAAGCAGCTTGGGTTGGATGAGCCGCTTCCGGGACAGGTGGTTCGCCCCGATGGCAATGACGGTACGGTTGTGGCGCAGATGCAGGCTCCGACGGTGCCGTACACGAACTAACGAGGCAAGGCTTCACCCACTACTTCTAAACCACAGGCTCCCCAGATGAAGACATCGCGACCGACATTGACCGCACCCATTCGCCGGGTGCGCTTCGTCTACGTCGCGATGTTTTTTTGTTTCTGGACGCTGGTCATTGGCGCGCGTCTGGTGTGGCTGCAGATCTTCCAGTACCACCACTACGTCGAGCGCGCTGCAATGCAGCAGGAACGCACGTTTGAAGTAGCACCGCGCCGCGGCGTGCTCTATGACCGCAACCTGCGTGAGTTGGCGATGACCGTCTCTGCGGACAGCGTGTACGCGGTGCCGAAGGAGCTTGGCGAGAACCGTGCGAACGCCGCGCAGATGCTCGCGCAGATCGTGCACGTCGATCCGCTTGACCGCTTCACGACCGAGGCGCAGATCGGAGCGCGCTTCAACGCTTCGCGCAACTTTGCATGGGTCGCACGCAAGGTGGACCCCGACACCGCACAGCGTGTGCGCGAGTTGAACCTGAAGGGCGTGTATTTCCAGAAGGAGTTCAAACGCTACTACCCGAACAACGATCTCGCCGCGCACGTGCTGGGTTACGTCGGCACGGATGATAACGGTCTCGGCGGCCTTGAGCGTGAGTTCGATGACCCGATGCACGGCACGCCAGGACATATGTTGACGGCTGTGGATGCGAAGCGTCACGTGATGGGCTCTGTTGAGAGTGAACCGATGCCGGGCGAGAACCTGGTGCTGACGATCGACGCGAATATCCAATACATGGCGGAGCGAGCGCTGGACGCGCAGGTGCAAAAGATGAAGGCGCTGCACGGCACGATCGTCGTGCAGGATCCGCACACTGGCAACATCCTCGCGCTTGCTGTGAGTCCGCGCTTCAATCCTAATGACTCCCGTCATCTCACCGCAGAAGCCCTGAACAATCTCGCTGTGAGCGACGTCTATGAGCCGGGCTCCACCTTCAAGCTGGTGACCTATGCCGCAGCGCTTGATGGTGCGGGCGTGCAGCCGACGGACAAGGTTGATTGCCAGGGCGGTGCGTGGTCGATGTATGGCCGTACGCTGCATGACGATAAAGACGATCACTTCGGTGTAGTCACGGTGCAGTACGCGTTGGAGCACTCGAGCGACGTTGGCGCGGCGAAGCTCGCCATGAAGCTGGGCAACGACAAGTTCTACAAGTACATTCGCGGCTTCGGCTTCGGCGACCGCACGGGTATCGAGCTGCCGAGCGAGACGCGTGGACTGCTGCGCAATCCGCGCAAGTGGACCGCAACAAGTTTTATGTCGATTGCGATCGGACAGGAAGTCGGCGTAACCCCGGTACAGCTTTCGACGATGGTGTCGGCAATTGCGAATGGAGGCGTGTATCTGCCGCCTCACATTCTGCTCGAGTCGACGGATGCGATGAAGGGCGATCCGCGTCTGGCACCGCGTCCGTTCAAGCCGGTGATGCAGTTGCCGAAGGACCTGCCGGAAGGCTCGCGTCGCGTGATCAGCGAGATGACGAGCGCGAAGATGCGCATGATGATGCAGGGCATCGTCACTGAGGGCACGGGTAAGCTGGCTGCGCTAAACGGCTACAGCTCTGCGGGCAAGACGGGCACAGCCGAGAAGATTGATCCGGCGACGCATACGTACTCGCATACGAAGCTCGTTGCATCGTTCGCTGGATTCGCGCCGGTGAGTGCTCCCGCAATCTCGGTGGCCGTCGTGATCGATCAACCGGGCGTGGGCACGGGCTACGGTGGAACGGTATCGGCGCCTGTGTTCAGTGAAGTGGCTCAGCAGGTGCTTGAGTACCTCGGCGTGCCGCATGACCAGCCGTTGAAGTCGAAGTCGCAGTTCAAGCAGGAGCAGGCTGCGGTAAAGCCGATGGCTGATGGTCCGAGCGACGTACAGCCAAATGATGATCTGCAGGCGATGTACGACGAGGTGAATACGCTACCCCCGGACGATCCTCTTCGCCAGCCGCAGAACGCAGCGGCGATGGCTCAGAACCAGGTGGCGGACGCAGCAGCAGCGGAAGCGGCGCAGCGTGCATCGCGTGAAGCGCTTCCACGCAAGGGGATTCTCGGTTTGCCGGACAAGGTGCTGGCGACCTTCCATGCGAACGGCAACACCACTTCCGTGATGCCTGATGCCAATGCGAATGCGCCGGTGCACACGGTGGTGCAGCCCGTGGTGCAACCGCGCAGCCCCGGCGCTGTGGTGGTCGACGCGGGCAAACGCGTGGCAGTGCCGAACTTCCACGGAAAGGCGCTGCGCAATGTTGTCGAAGGTGCGGGCTCGATTGGACTGCGTGTGCAGATGCTCGGTAGCGGCCTTGCCGTGGACCAGGCTCCTGCTGCGGGAACGATGGTGCCCCCGGGCACGGAAGTCATCGTGAGGTTCGCGCGATAAACTCGGCGCGCTGCTCGTTCTCTGCGCACACGGATTCTGCAAAGGTAGGATGAGCTATGCGCTGGCATGAGCTAAGCAAGGAAATCAACGCACTCGCTGTGTGGGGGGACCCCGCGGTTGATGTGCGTGGCGTGCAGTATGACTCGCGGCGCGTAGAGGCCGGTGATGTCTTCGTCGCTATGCGTGGCGGAAGCACGGACGGCAATCGCTTTGTCACGAAAGCTCTGGAGCTGGGCGCGAGCGCAATCATCACCGACTCGTCGGATACCGCTGCTGACGTAAAATCGCGCGGCATTCCTGTTGCACTGGTCGAGCACGGACGGCGCGCACTGGCGGAAGCGAGTGCGGCTCTCTTCGGACATCCTGAGCGGCTGTTGAAGGTGAGCGCGGTCACGGGGACGAACGGCAAGACCACAACGGCATTTCTGCTGGCGCAGATGTTGGAGAGCGTAGGCCGCAAGGTGTTGCTGCTCGGGACGGTGGAGACGCGTATCGCGGGCCGTGTGCTGGAGAGCGAGCATACGACGCCGGAGGCACGTGATCTCTATGCGCTGTTCGCGCAAGCGCTCGATGCAGGTTGCACGGAAGTCGTGATGGAGATGAGTTCGCATGCGCTCGAGCAGGAGCGCGTGTGGGGCGTGCCGGTGGATGTGGCGATCTTCACCAATCTCACTCAGGATCACCTCGACTATCACGGCACGATGGAAGAGTATGCGCGCGCTAAGGCGAAGCTCTTCCATGGTGTCGGCGGCGGAGCGCCGCGCATTGCGGTGATCAACGATGATGCTGCGTTTGCGGGCCTGATGATCGACTCGTACGAAGGTGAAGAATTTGTCATTCGTTATGGCACGACTGAGAGCGCGAACCATCGCGCGAGCGATGTGCAGCTCCACGCGGGGCACACAAGCTTCATGCTTACGACACCCGCTGCGACGGTGCTTGTTGAGTCTCCGTTGACCGGGCAGGTGAATGTAGAGAACCTCACGGCGGCAATGTGCGCGGCGATGGCGCGCGGCCTGTCGCTAGATGAGGTCTTGCTCGCTGCGCGGCAGTTGAAGGCCGCGCCCGGGCGTTTCGAGGTGGTGCCGGGGAGCGCCGAGGCTGGCTTCGCTGTCGTCGTCGACTACGCGCACACAGACGATGCGTTGGCGAACCTCGTGCGCCTTGCGCGAGAGCTCGTGCAGCCGCAAGGCGGGCGGGTCATCACGATGTTCGGATGTGGTGGAAATCGCGATCGTACGAAGCGTCCGAAGATGGGAAGGGTCGCGGCCTTGGGCAGCGATATTGTCGTGCTGACGAGTGACAATCCGCGCAGTGAAGATCCGCAGTCGATCATTGACGAAGTGATGGTGGGCGTGCGTGATGGCGTGGACGCATCTCATGCAGAGGTCATTGCCGACGCGGACCGCCATGCTGCGATCGTGAAAGCGATTCATGCGGCTAAGCCGGGCGACATTGTCTTGCTCGCGGGCAAGGGGCATGAGAAGACGCAGACGTTTGCGGATCGTACGGTGGCGTTTGATGATGTGGCTGAGGCTGCACGTGTGTTGAAGGAGATCCAGTGAGGCAACGCTCCATACCGCTGCTGGCGCTTGTTCTTGCTGTCACAACCTTGAGTGGTTGTCATAAGAAGGCTCCTCAGAGTTTGAAGGCTTGTTGCGTTCGCGGTGTTGCGAGAGCTTCGCAGGTAGGCTCTACAGTTGCTTCACCAAAGGTTCTTACGTTCAGCAATATGTACATACAGGAAGAAACGGGTGATGTTCTTGGTTGGGATATTCGTATGCGCCCTGTTGCTTCTGGATATGACGCGGTGATTTATTTCGGAGAGGGAGCGCCTGGTAATCCGCTTCGTGTGCATCTGAAATCGCTACAGGGAGTTCAGCATGTTGGTGGTGCAGAGCCTTTTGGCGCCCCAGTTCAGTTGGAGTTTGTGAGTGGCGGTGTGTATGTGACTGCCGGGGATGGCGAACGCGAACTCATTCCGAGCCATAAGAATTTTTTGAAAGAGGAATACTTCAAGTGAAGCTGACGCTGGGACAGATTGCGGATTGGATTCATGCCGAGGGCGAGTTCGATGATGATGCGGTGGCCGAGGGCTACTCGATCGACACGCGCACGATTGCGGCGGGTGAGTTGTTCTTTGCAGTGAAGGGCGAGGTCGTGGATGGACATGACTTCGTCGAGAAGGCCATTGCGAATGGTGCTGTTGCCGCTGTGGTGAGTCAGCATTGGCTGACGCCGCCGGAGCTTGAGGCGAAGGTGCTGCGTGTGCCGGATGATTGCGATGACTGCGTGCTGAACGCGATGCAGAAGCTCGCGCATGCGGTGCGGAAGCATTGGGGCAAGCGCGTGGTGGGCATTACGGGGTCGGCGGGCAAGACGACCACGAAGGAGTGTGTGGCGGCGGTACTGGCTGCGAAGTTCCGCGTGCTGAAAACGGAAGGGAACTACAACAATCATCTCGGCGTGCCGCTGACGCTGATGCGCCTCGAGCCGGAGCACGAGGTCGCAGTCGTTGAGATGGGTATGAACCATGCGGGTGAGATTTCGTTGCTGGCGAAGATCGCCGCACCGAACTGGGGTGTGGTGTCGAACGTGGGCATGGCGCACACGGAGTTCTTCGCGGATGGCATCGACGGCGTGGCACGTGCCAAGCGTGAGTTGATTGAAGAGCTTCCTGCCGATGGTGTGGCTTTCCTGAATGCAGATGATGAGCGTGTGCGGCGCTTCGGCGATGGCTTGTCGCTAAAGGTCGTGCTCTACGGCACGAGCGATGATGCCGAAGTGCGTGCGACGGACGTGCTGGAGCGCGGGCTCTTTGGTACGGACTTCATTCGCCGCGCGCCAGGCCTTCTTGAGTCGCAGACGCGTTGGCCGGTGCATCTCTATCTGCCGGGTCGTCACAATGTGTTGAACGCGCTGGCCGCCTTTGCGGTCGGCCGCGAGGCTGGCGTGGAGCTTGCGGATGCGGTCGCGGCGATTGAGCGGTTGCGGCCGACGGAGAAGCGCGGCAACACGCTGCAGTTCAACGGTGCGATGATCGTGAATGACACGTACAACTCCAATCCGGCAGCGCTGCAGGCGATGATCAAGGCGTTGGCCAGCAGCGAGAGTGCTCGTCGCATTCTTGTGGCCGGAGAGATGCGCGAGCTTGGACCGGAGGGCGAGTCGCTGCATCGGGCCTGCGGCAAGGCCGCTGCCGCTGCAGGAATCGATGTCGTCATCGGCGTGACCGGCATGGCGCAGGCGCTCGTCGAGGAAGCAAGTGCGCAAGGGGTTGTCGCGCAGTTTGTTGCCACGCCTGCGGAGGCTGGAGCTTGGTTGAAGGCGAACCTCCGCGCAGGCGATGTGGCTGTGCTGAAGGCTTCGCGCGGTGTGAAGCTCGAAGGTGCGCTGGTCGGCTGGGTCTAGCTCGGCCTTCGATGAGTTTGGAGTTTGGTTCCTGCTCGTGAATCGTGAATCGCAAATGCGATTCGTCCCGCGTATTCTGAGCCACGAGGTCTCTGCGCGTTGCTCTTCTGGCTGCTCTATCAAAAGCTGTTTCCGTATTTTCGACTCTTCCGTATCTTCCGATACGTGACGTTTCGCTGCGTCTTTGCCAGCCTCACCGCGCTCCTCATCGGGCTGCTGATTGGGCCCTTCGTGATCGACCGCCTGAGACAGTTTCAGATCGGCCAGTACATCCGTGAAGAAGGGCCGCAGAGCCATCAGAAGAAGGGGGGCACGCCCACGATGGGCGGCGTGCTCATCTGCATCTCGATTCTCGTGCCGACTTTGTTGTGGAGCGATCTTTCGAACCCGTTCGTTTGGCTCGTCTTCTTTTCGACGCTGGCGTTTGCGGCGATCGGTTTTGCGGACGACTACATCAAGGTCGTGCACAAGCGGAACCTTGGCCTGACCTCGCGGCAGAAGCTCGCGGCACAGCTTGGTGTCAGCGCGATCATCGCAAGCGCGCTGCTGGTGCTCGATTGGCAGGGCGTATATTCGACGCGTTTGGTTGTGCCGTTCATCAAGAACTTCCGCCCGAACCTCATCATCGACACGCTGCTGCACACGCACTTCTGGCCGTTGGCGTTCCTGCCTTTCGTGCTGTTTGTGATGTTCGTCATCACCGGTGCGTCGAACGCGGTGAACCTCACCGATGGCCTCGATGGCCTCGCGATTGGCTGCACAATCATCGCGGCGGGCGCGCTTACTGTGCTGACGTACGTGAGCGGTCACTCGGTGTTTTCGAACTATCTCGAACTGCAGCGCATGCCGATGGTCAGCGAGTTGACGATCTTCTGCGGCGCGATGGTCGGCGCGTCGATCGGCTTCCTTTGGTACAACGCGCATCCGGCGGAGATCTTCATGGGCGACGTTGGCTCGCTGATGCTCGGCGGCGCGATTGCAACGGTTGCGGTGGTGATCAAGCAGGAGTTGCTGCTGCCGTTCATCGGTGGCGTGTTCATCATGGAAGCGCTGAGCGTAATGCTGCAGGTGGGCAGCTACAAGCTGCGCAACGGCAAGCGCATCTTCCGCATGGCGCCGATTCATCATCACTTCGAGCTGCTTGGATGGAGCGAGTCGAAGGTGATTGCGCGCTTCTGGATTTTGGCGTTGGTGTTCGCGCTATTTGCGCTGACGACGCTGAAGCTGCGATGACGCCAGGCAACAAAGTCGGTGTTGGCTCGATCATTGCACTCTACTTTGGATGCTTGCTTCTATTTGCTCAACTTCCATTTCTAACGCCGATCGGTATTGCATTGGCCTTGGGTTCCATTCTCGGCTGGTGCGTTGCTGGAGTCTTGAAGCCACGCTGGTGGTTCGTGCCGCCAGTGGTCTTGGTTGGCGTGTTTGTGTGGTTGCTTAGCCTTGCAGAGTGAATTTCGAGTGCTGCGTTGCCACGGGCAGGCGCAGCGTCGCTTCGGGAACGAGACATGAAGAAACGCGCTGCGCTCAAGATGACAATTCAACGTTGGCGGTCATCCACAATCCTTGTCGGTGCGATGATAGCTTCGAGGAAATCGGCGGATGGCAATGGAACTCAAAGGCAAACGGATTCTCGTCGCAGGGCTTGGTAAGAGCGGGCTTGCGGCGGCGCGTTTTTTGAAGCAGCACGGTGCGCGCGTAACAGTGTCGGATTCGCGTCCGGCGACGTTGATTGCTGAGCTTCCCGTATTGCTGGATGAGGGCATTGATGTTGAGACCGGTGGGCACGGTGTGCTCACGTTTCGTCGTCAGGATTTGATCGTCATTTCGCCGGGTGTGCCGTTGTCGGTGCCGGAGATTCAGCGCGTGATGGCGCTGGGAATGCCGCTGATCGGTGAGCTTGAGTTGGGGTTTCAGTTCTTGCAGGGTGAGGTGATTGCGATCACCGGATCGAATGGCAAGACGACCACGACGACGCTGGTGGGCGAGATCATGAAGTCCGCTGGGCGGCCGACGTTGGTGGGCGGAAACATCGGCACGCCGGTCACGGAGATGGTGCCGCCATCTACGCCCGAGACGTGGTCGGTGCTTGAGGTGTCGAGCTTTCAGTTGGAGACGATTGAGACTTTCAAGCCGCGCATTGCGGCGGTGCTGAACATCACGCCGGACCATCTGGACCGCCACGGATCGTTTGCGAACTATGCTGCGGCGAAGACACGCATCACCGAGAATCAGACGGCAGAAGACTTCCTTGTGTTGAACGGCGAAGATGAGCCGACGAAGCTCGTCGCCGCGAACACGAAGGCGCAGATTTATTGGTTCAGCGCGAAGCGGCAGGTGAAGCGTGGAGCGTTCGTGGACCGCGATGCGATTGTGTTCCGTCGCGAAGAGGGTGGAGCGTTTGAGCCGGTGTTGCCGCTGAGCGAGATTCCGCTGGCGGGGCAGCATAATGTGGAGAACGTATTGGCCGCCGTGGCTATGGCGAAGCTTGCGGGCGTGTCGAATGAAGTGATTCGCGAGACGGTGGCGGCGTTCAAGGCCGTGGAGCATCGCCTGGAATTTGTGCGCGAAGTCGATGGTGTGCGTTACTTCAACGACTCGAAGGCCACGAATGTGGACGCGACCGCGAAGGCGTTGGAGGCGTTCGCGAGCGGCGTGCACGTGGTGCTTGGCGGCAAGGACAAAGACTCCGATTATGCCACGCTGGCGCCGTTGATTCGCGAGCGAGTGAAGACGGTTATCACCATTGGTTCAGCCGCGGAAAAGATTGAGCGGCAACTGGCGGGTGTCGCGAAGATAGAGAGTGCGGGGACGTTGCAACGCGCGGTGCTGCTGGCGAAGGAGCATGCGGTGGCGGGTGACGTTGTGCTGCTGGCTCCGGCGTGTGCCAGCTTCGACCAGTTTGAGAACTACGAGCATCGCGGGCGCGTCTTCAAGGAGATCGTCGCCGGGCTGTAGTAGCTGGTTGTCCGCGACGGGCTAGTGAAGGAAGCGGGCGATGGCGAAGCGCGTTGGCGTAGATAAATGGCTCTTTGGCACGGTGCTGACGCTCGTGCTGTTCGGGCTGGTGATGGTCTTCTCGGCCTCGGCGGTGATCGCCAAGGCGACGCAGGGCTCGCCGTATGCGTTTGTGATCAAGCAGGCTGCGTTCGTGGCAGCGGGGCTGGTAGCGCTCTTCGTGATGATGAAGATCGACTATCGCAAGTACAACAACCCCAAGGTGATCTTCCCGCTCATGGCGATCACGGCGTTGTTGCTGCTGGTGGTATTTGGCATGGGCGCGATGAACGGCGCGCATCGCTGGATCCGTTTTGGTGGCTTCACGCTGCAACCCAGCGAGTTGGCGAAGCCTGTGATTGTGCTGTTTCTTGCATGGTTTTTGCAGACGCGCATCCATCAGATCGACAACATCAAAGAGACGATTCTTCCCGCCGCATTGCCGCCGCTGGTGTTCATTGCGCTGATTCTGAAGGAGCCAGATCTTGGCACGGCGATGGTGTGCGCGCTGGTGCTGATGGCGATGTTGTATCTCGCCGGAATGCAAATGAAGTGGATCGGTGTTGCGATTCTGGCTGCATCGCCGGTGATGTACTTCATGCTCTTCCGCGTGGCGTGGCGTCGTGCTCGCTTGCTCGCGTTCCTCAATCCTGAGGCGGATCCGAAGGGCGTTGGTTATCACACGCTGCAGTCGTTGATCGCCGTCGGCACGGGCGGACTGCATGGCAAAGGCCTGATGGAAGGTGTGCAGAAACTCTTCTTCCTGCCCGAGCCACACACCGACTTCATCTTTGCGGTGATCTGCGAAGAGCTTGGCTTGATCGGCGGCTTGCTGGTGATCGCCGCGTTTTGCGTGCTGGGGTTCCGCGGTATGCGCGCGGCGTACAAGTCCACCGATCCGTTTGCGCGCTTCGTTGCGTTCGGTATGACGACGACGATTCTCGTGCAGGCGTTCTTCAACATCAGCGTGGTGTTGTCGATCGTGCCGAATAAGGGTCTGCCGCTGCCGTTCATCTCGTCTGGTGGCACAAGCGTAGCGATCATGCTGGCGTGCATGGGCGTGTTGCTGAACGTCACGCGAGAGATCGACTGATGGGTTTGCGAATCTTGATCGCAGGCGGCGGAACCGGCGGGCATGTCGTGCCTGCGTTGGCGATTGGCCGCAAGCTGCGCGACGAGCATCAGGCCGAGTGCTTGTATGTGGGCACGGAGCGCGGCATCGAGAAGAAGCTCGTGCCGGAGGCCGGCTTCCGGCTGGAACTGGTGCGCTCGGGGCAGCTCAATCGCGTCAGCCTGAAGACGAGGCTGAAGACGTACTTCGATCTGCCGCGCGGCGTGCTGCAATGTATGAGCCTGATCCGTTCGTTCAAACCGCAGGTGGTCGTGGGCGTGGGTGGCTATGCGAGCGGCCCCGCGATGCTGGCCGCCGTGATGCTGCGTGTGCCAACGTTGGTGTACGAGCCGAACGCTGTGCCGGGTATGACGAATCGCGCGCTGGGCAAGCGCGTGAGCGCAGCCGCCGTGAACTTTGCACAGACCACACAGTTCTTTCGCCACGCTGAGGTGACCGGTGTGCCGGTGCGTGAAGAGATTTTCTCGCTGCCAGAGAAGACCGGTGGTGAGCCGCGTTTGCTCGTGACGGCAGGTAGCAACGGTGCACAGGTTTTCAACGACCTCATACCGAAGATTGCGATGCGCCTGTTGAACGAAGTGCCAGGGCTGACGATCGTGCATCAATCGGGAGTGCGTCAGCTTGAAGTGACACGCGCTGCGTTTGCTGCGAGCGGCGCTGATAAGTCGCGTTGGTCGGTGGAAGCTTTTCTGACGGACATGCCTGCGCAGTATGCGGCGGCGGACGTGGTGCTGGCCCGCTCTGGCTCTACGGTGAGTGAGTTGTGCGCGGCAGGCAAGCCATCGTTGCTGGTGCCGTTCCCGCAGGCTGCGGATGATCATCAGCGCAAGAACGCTGAAGTGCTCGCGGAGGCCGGTGCGGCGCGAATGATTCTGCAGCGTGATGTCACGGCGGACGTATTGTCGGCGAATCTTGTGGAGATGCTCACGGACGCTTCGCTGCGGCATGAAATGTCTGTCGCTGCGCGGTCTTTGGCAAAGCCCGGTGCGCTTGAGAAGATCGCTGCGATGGTTTTGAGGCTGGCGCGAGTGTGATCCAGGCAGAGCGAAGAGAATCAGTGTTTAGACGGAAAGCAAGGGCTGAGGAGTGATCCTCAGCCCTTGCTGTTGGTTTAGCGATGTCCGCCGCCGCCGCCGTGGTTGCCGCCTCCACCGCCACCGCCGTGGAAGCCACCGCCCCCACCGCCTGGCGCGCCATGGCTGGCCTGCGGAGCTGCGCCGCCTCCACCCGAGAAGCCGCGACCGCCGCCGGAAGGCTGGCCACCACCGCCGCTGAATCCGCGACCGCCGGTGTTGCCCATCGTCTGCCCGCCGCTAAAGCTGCGGCCTGCGTTTGAGGAAGGCTGCTGTCCACCGCCGTAGTTGCCACGGTTACCGCCGTTGCTCTGTACGGAGCCGCCGAAGCTACGCTGCGCACCGCTGTTTGCAAAGCCCTGCTGCTGGCCACCGCCGCGATAGCTGTTGCCACCTACGTTGCCACCCTGCTGTCCGCCGCGGAAGCCTGCGCCGGCAGAGAAGTTCTGCGAGCCGCGACCGTTGATGGGCGAGCTGTGATCAAAGCCACCGCGGTTACCGGCGAACTGCGCCGGAGGATGCGACTGGAAGCTTGCGCCTCCGGGGCGACCGCCAAAACCTGCATACGTGCGGTTGTAGAAGCCTCCACGGAAGCCCGGGCCAAAGTGGCCGTAGGCGCGGTTATAGAGGAAGTGACCGCCGTTCCAGTAGCCGCCGTAGAAGCCGGTGCCGAAGTAGCCGAAGCCGTAGTTGATGCCACCGTAGTAGCCGATGCTGCGGCCCCAGTAACCGGCGTGCCAGAAGTAGCCGCCGCCACCCCAGCCCCACCAGCCGGGCGTCCACAGCGCGCCCATGTAGGGCGGCTCAATCCATGCGCCGTCTACCCACTGGTAGCCGTCATCGCCCCATGCCCAGTAGCCCGGGGTCCAGATGTAGCCATCGCCGGGGCACTCCGGCTGGTCGTAGGCCGGGATGGGCGGCGGAGCGTAGCCCGCAGTGATGCCCACGCCAACGGCGATCTGTGCCGATGCGGATGCGGTAAGCGTGAGTGCAGCGACGCCAAGCGTGGCGGCTGCGAGTGTCGTGCGGATTGCGCCCTTGATCTTCATGGTTCAGTCCTGCCTGCGAGTGGCCTTCGGTTTTCCTGCGTCTACTGCAGGTTTCGCGGCCCACGCGAATGGAGTTCCGGCTGATCGCTCAGTCCGGCTCACACTTGATTAGACACAGCTCGTTCTGCGGAGTTGCGCCGATCAAAAGATAGCCTGCGAGCCTATTGTTTTGCAGGAGCAAGCGCCTTGAAGAGAGACTTCGAGCACATCACATGCGCGCCGCTCTTGGTGTCGACGAGTTGCGTGATTTCGACGTTGCAGGCGGTGGAGATCAGCGAATAGGCGTCGTCGCGCGAGAGCTTCGGGAAGCCCGGATGCACGGCCGGCATTTGCTCGCTGAGCAGCGTGATCATGTTGCGAACGGCCATCTCTGTGGCTTTGGTCAGGTCTTCGTGGAAGCCCATGGTGATGAAGTCGGTACCGGTGTCGGCGACCGGCCAGAGCAGGTGAACCTGCGTGGCCATGCCTTTGTGGACGGTGAAGCGGAAGCTGCCGGTCAGCTGCGTTTCAAGCGCGGTGATGTCGACCTCGCCATCGCCCTGGTTGGCGTGGCCGTCGCCCGCTTCAAAGAGCGCGCCCGCCGCGTGCACCGGGTAGAAGATTTTTGTGCCGACGCCAAGGTTGCGGTTGTCCATGTTGCCGCCATGCATCCACGGGGGCGCGGAGTTCCACTTGCCGGCGGACTCCGGCGGCGCCACGCCCATGGAGCCAAAGAACGGGTGCAGAGGGATCTCGATGCCGGGTGCGAAGTGGCCGATCATCTTTTCGCGGTCGAGCGGAATGATGCGCGTGCGGCCGTAGGGGAAGTCGTCCGGCAGGAAGCCGCGACCGGTGCCGAAGCCGTTGCAGGACCACGGCGCGTCGAGGTTGATCTTCACGACGTCGACCTCGAGCACGTCGCCGGGGTCGGCCTCGGCGATGGCGATCGGGCCGGTGAGGATATGTCCGCCGGGGCCGCGCTCTTCTTTCGGAAATTTGTCGTAGAGATCGCCGAGCCACGCGGGGATGTCTGCGTCGGCGACGCCGAGCGATTTCAGACGCGCGGGTGGGCCGCAGGTGGAGGCTGTCTGCATGACGACGGTGTCGCCGGAGTGCACGGTAAGCGCGGGCTTGGCGTGCGCTGAGTAATTGCCCCAGGCGATGGTCGCGGGCGTGGCGTCGAGCGTGTAGGTCTTCTGCGCGCAGGCAGAAGCAGCAAAGGCGAGCAGCAGGCAGGCGGCGGCGCTACGCAAATGGCTCATGATGTGGCGAGGATACCGCATCGCCGCTCCGCTACGGCGCGGGATTCCACACGGCCGACTTGAGAACGCTGGGAACAAGCTTGCGGTAGGCCGCGGGGAGCCGAACGTAGAGCGCGGTGGCTTCGTTGTCGCCTGTCGGGTTGAATTGGATCAAGCCACGGATGGGCTGATCGTTGGGCTGGAGCCAGCTATCGGTGCCGAGCCCTCGGTGATGCGCGGGCGTTTCGTATTCGACGAAGTGGTCGGAGAGGTAGTGCAGCTTGTCGGTGGGATACGGTCCGAAGGGGAAGTCTGTCGCGGGCTCGAGGACTTCGGCGATGACCTTCTGTGCGTACTTCCGATGCTTCGGGAAGACACGCGCAACGAGCCTCGCCACCTCGAAACGGCCGGAGGTATCGCCGACTAGGGAGGTGATCTGGATGCCGTAGCCCGTGAGTCCTTTCCACTTCGGCCTGGAGTCGAAGAACTCCGTGGCGGTGATGGCATCCGGGCTGACGTAGAGCGAGCTTCCGTTGGAGCCGTAGGTGCCGAAGCAGTGCCAGCCCTTGGGCGCCAGGATGCCCGGGCCGTCCTCGGCCTGGTACCACGCGAGTTGGCCGCTTGGATCGTCTGGGATCATCCTGGGGCGTTGCACAGGAGCGGGTTGCGGTCCTTGCTGCCCGTCGCGGGGGCAGCCGACGAACGGCGTAGCCGCATGGCTCGCGACCGATGTGAGGGGGAAGAGGCTTAGAGCAAGGATGAGTGCTCGCATGGGGAGAGCTCCTTGCCGCCATTAGACATCGACATCTTGCCCTTGCGTGGTGTCCGCAAGGAGAAAGCGCAGATTCTCGGCAGGAAGAACGAAACGAAAGACACAGCAGGATCATGCAGAATGAAGAGGTCGATTCTTCGTCCGGAAGCCGCCTTTGAACACGCCTGATCACGCACTTTTTGCCCCGTCGCAACGCATTCACTTCATCGGTATCGGCGGCATCGGCATGAGCGGCATTGCGGAGATTCTGCTGACGATCGGCTATGCGGTTTCGGGGTCGGATATGCGGGAGTCGCCGACGACGGAGCGGCTGCGAGGATTGGGTGCGACGATCTACGTCGGCCATGCGGCGTCGAACGCAGCGGCGAGTGATGTGGTCGTGACTAGCTCGGCCGTGGCCAAGGATAATCCCGAGGTGCTGGAGGCGCGCTCGCGCAAGATTCCGGTGATTCAGCGCGCGGAGATGCTCGCCGAGCTGATGCGGTTGAAGTATGGCATCGCCGTAGCGGGCATGCATGGCAAGACGACTACGACGAGCATGATCGCCGCCGTGCTGGCGGGCGGCGAGCTGGATGCAACGGTCGTGGTGGGCGGACGCGTGGATGCCATGGGTTCGAACGCTCGGCTGGGCAAGTCGCAGTACCTGGTGGCCGAGGCCGATGAGAGCGATCGCTCCTTCTTGAAACTGCCGCCCGTGCTCGCCGTCGTGACGAATCTCGATCGCGAGCACATGGACACCTATCGCGACATGCAGGATGTTGAAGGCGCGTTCGTGGAGTTCATGGATAAGGTGCCGTTCTACGGCGCGGTGACGGCGTGCATCGACAACCCGATGCTGAGGGCGATTCTGCCGCGCGTGACGCGTCGGCTATTTACCTATGGCGAGTCGGCGGAGGCAGACTTCCGCCTGCGGATTTTGCCGAAGGGGACCGACGGTTCACACTCGACCTTCGAAGTGAACACGCGCGGGCTGGTACTGGGGCCGTTCACGCTGAACGTGCCGGGCAAGCACAACGTATTGAACGCCACGGCTGCGGTTGCGATCGGCGTGCAGCTTGGCATCGCGCCGGAGAAAATCGCCGCAGGGCTGGCGAGTTTCCGCGGCGTCGATCGTCGTTTCCAGACCAAGGGTGTGGAGCGCGAAGTCACAGTGGTGGACGATTACGGCCATCATCCGACCGAGGTGAAGGCGACGCTGGCGGCAGCACGGAGCTGCGGCTTCGGGCGCGTGCTGGTGATGTTCCAGCCGCACCGTTTTACGCGCACGCGCGACCTGATGGAGGAGTTCGCCATTGCCTTTGGCGACGCGGACGCGGTGCAGGTGTTGGACATCTACGCGGCGAGCGAGCAGCCGATTGAAGGCATCACCGGCGAGACGCTGGCGCAGGCGATCCGCGAGGCTGGCGGCGGTCGCGTGGTTTATGCGGACTCCATGCAATCAGCGGTGGAGCGGCTGGTCGCGGACGCGCGTCCCGGAGACCTGATTCTGACGCTCGGCGCGGGCAGCGTGTCGCAGGCTGGGCCGATGTTGCTCGAGGCGTTGAAGGGGTAGGCGGGGCGAGAGAGGTAAGACCGGCGGCTTGGCGATCCGACTTGGGGCTCCGGTTGGCATCCTGGGAACCCATGTCTCAGGATCGAGACATGGGGCACCCGTTCTTCGCGGGGCGGCAGGGTCCTTTCTTCATGCTTTGTCCGCTTCCTGCCTGTTCCTTCGCTGGTTCATCGCCCATTTGGAGCGCTGCGGCGGGCTGTGGCGTGGATAGAATCATCGCAGGCGATTCTCCTGCGGCCTTGCTCGGGCTAAGCGGGAATGAAATTGAGCTTCAAACGCGGAACTTCTCGCGGTACTGCGGTGCTGGATGCGCCGGAGGAGACGTACGCCTCGGAGTTCGAGCGCGAAGGCGCTGAAGTTTCCGAACCTCCGGCGGTGCGCGAACCGGCTCCTGCAGGCGCGTTTCAGCGCGCTCGCGAACGTGCGGCTTCGGGCGAATCGCTCGAGGAAGAGGCCTACGTCCCCAAGCGCGGCGCTCCGAAGAAGTTCAACCTGCGCGCCAGCGTGCCGAAGTCTGTGGCCGGGCGCCTCGTGGCTGCGTCGCTTGCCGTGCTGACTCTCGGCGCGGCTGCGGTGATCATCACGGCCGTAGAGCACTCGCTGATGCGCGATGAGCGCTTCATGGTCGCGACCTCTTCTGACATTGAAATCAGCGGGAACCAGCACCTCACGCGGTCGCAGTTGCTCAGTGTTTTTGGGGCAGACCTCGAGCGCAACATCTTCAAGGTGCCGCTGGCCGAACGTCGTACGGACCTTGAGCGTCTGCCCTGGGTGGAGCACGCGACGGTGATGCGTTTGCTGCCGAACCATCTTCGCGTGAAGGTAATGGAGCGCACGCCGGTGGCGTTTGTGCGCCAGGGAACGCAGATCGGCCTGGTGGATGCGAACGGTGTGCTGCTGGATATGCCGCAGGATGCTGCGGGCGATCCGCATTACTCTTTCCCTGTATTGACGGGGCTGAACGCGGGCGATCCGCAGTCCACACGCGCGGCGCGCATGGCGATCTACGCGAGCTTCATGAAGGACCTCGGTGGCGACACCGATGACGCCAGGAAGCGCACCGCCTCGCTAAGCGAAGTGGATGTGACAAACCCCGAGGACATCAAGGCGCTGGTCGCGTTGAACGGATCCGACGTGCTGGTGCACTTCGGCGACGAGAAGTTTCTGGAGCGCTACAACGAGTTTGCCGAACATCTGTCGGAGTGGAAGTCGCAGTATCCGAAGCTGAGTGCGGCGGATATGCGTTACGAGCACCAGGTCGTGCTCGAGATGCAGGGCGCGGCTCAGTCGAACGCAGCAGCTGCGACGGCGAATCCTGCTGCTCCTGCGGCGACGACGCCTGCAATGGCCCCGGCCACGGCTGCAGCGAAGCCTGCGCCCGTGGCGGCAAAGCCCGCGGCGAAGGCTCCGGCGAAAGAGCCCCCTGCGAAAGCCAAGGCTGAAGCGGCGAAGCGTTTGATGGCGCAAAAACTGGCGCGTGCACGAGCGGCAGCAAAGGCGCATACTACGACTCATCCTGCGAAGGCGAACCAATGAACCCACGCAACGAAAATCTGATTACGGTGCTGGATGCAGGCAGCTCGAAGAGCTGCGTGCTGGTGGCTGAACTGGTCGATGGCGTACTGCGTTACCGCGGCCATGGCTTGGAAGAGTCCAAGGGAATGCGCCGCGGCGTGATCTCGGACCTCGTCCCTGCGGCCGAAGCGATCGATCGCGCCGCGCTCTCAGCGGAGAAGCTGTCGAAGGCCCCGATTGAAGCGACGGTCGTCGGCATCGGCGGCCCGCACATTCGCGGCGTGAACTCGCAGGGCGGCATCAGCATGGGCTCGCGCATGAAGGAGATCACGCGCGAGGACGTGAAGTCGGCGATTGATCGTGCGCGCTCGATTGGGCTGGCTCCGGACCGTGAAGTGCTTCACTTGCTGCCACAGCAGTTCATCCTCGACGACCAGGGTGCGATCCACGATCCGGTGGGCATGGTGGGGAACCGCCTGGAAGTTTCGCTGCATATCTCGACGTGCTCGGGCTCTGCGTCGCAGTCGGTGGTGACGTGCGCGAACAAGGCCGGACTCGAAGTGACGGATACGATTTTTGAAGGCATCGCAGCGGCGGAGTCGGTGCTGAGCGCAGACGAGCGCGAGCTGGGCGTCTGCATCGCGGACATCGGTGCGAGCTCGACCGAGTTGGTGGTGTTCTTTGAAGGCTCGGTGGCACATACCGCTGTGCTGCCTATCGGGGGCGACCACTTCACCAACGACCTCGCGGTGGGCCTGCATGTTTCGGTGGAAGAGGCCGAGCAGCTCAAGCGGACGTACGGCCATTGCGTCGTGACAGCTGTCCCGCAGTTGAATGAAATCGAAGTTGGCGGCGATCTCGCGACGGGCGGGCAAAGTCCGCGCGTGGTGCGGCAGCGCTTCCTTGCGGAAATTCTGGAGCCGCGTGCGCGTGAGTTCCTCACCATGCTGCGCGACAATCTGCGCCAGGGCGGCGTGCTCGAAGCGATGGGCGCGGGCTGCGTCTTCACCGGCGGCGGCGCGAACCTCGTCGGCCTGCTGGACCACGCAGAAAGTCTGCTGCGCGTGCCGGCCCGCATCGGTTACCCGGTGCCGCTGAGCCGTATGCCGGCTGAGTTGGCGAAGCCTGAGTTTGCCGCAGCGATTGGAATGCTGCTTTACACGCACCGCACGCAGGTCCGCAAGGCCAGCGAGGAGCAGGGGCTGCGTCAGAAGTTGAAGTCGATCTTCGCTGGCAGCTTCTAGGGGCGTTGGCGATCGAAAATCCGGGCGGTTCCGCGACAAAATCACGCGCGGGACCGCTTTTTTACGCTTGCGGAACGGTACACTGAAAGCATGAAATTCGGCAGGATCGTTGGTCTTGGTTTGGCGCTGTTGGGAAGTGCCGTGGCACACGCACAGTTTTCGGTTTACGGCATCTACGAGGCGACGCGCCATACTGGAGTCAACTGCCTGGACACGCGCGGCTGCGCGAACGGCGCAGGCTATAACCAAAACGGCTCGGTGAATGCGACCGGCGGCTGGGGCGGTGTTTCCTATGATTGGAAGCAGTACGGTCCGGCGATGATCGGTTTCGACGTTCGCGCGGGCGAGTCGCACGGCAACAAGTCGGGTACCGCAAACGCGGGCGGTCACGGTTCGGCCAACGCGCAGAATGTGCTCGGCGGCGTGAAGGCGACCTTTCGTACACCGATTCGCGTTGTGAAGCCCTACGGTCAGATTTCGTTGGGCTGGAGCCGCTCGAACATCACCGAACCGCTGAAGACGTATCCCACAATATTGAACCCGACGCCGCCGCTGCGCTACGACAATTTCTTCGTCGTCCAGGGTTTCGCGGGCGTGGACATTCGTCTGGCTCCGGTGCTGGACCTTCGCCTGGTGGAGTTGAGCTACGGCAACATGCAGCGCATGGGCGGCCAGGGTTCGTCGTCGGTCGGCCTGCTTTCGGCAGGCGTGGGCGTGGTCTTCCACTTCCCGTCGCCGCACTAAACCAGCTTGCATCGCGGCACGCTTTGCGTGCCAGCAACAAAAGAGAACCCACGCAGGTACGCCTGCGAACGGCAGTGTATTTTCCTCTGCCTGATTCTGCGTGTGATTGTGCAGAATCAAGAGAGTGTTTCTGCCCGAAGCTCTGAGGAGTTTGCTCAATGTCTTATCCGCCTGATGACGCGCTCAGGATCCACTACCACGACGAAGCTCAACGCTCTGCCCGCATCAAGGTCATAGGCGTAGGCGGCGGCGGTAACAATGCGGTGAATCGCATGATTGCTGCCGGTGTGGAGGGCGTTGAATTCATCGCTGCGAACACGGATGCGCAGGCGCTCGAGACCTCGCAGGCACCGGTAAAGCTGCAACTCGGCGTGAAGCTGACGAGCGGCCTCGGCGCAGGCGCAAACCCGGATATCGGCCGCCGCGCGGCGCTCGAAGACTCCGACAAAATCATCGAAGCGCTCGAGGGCGCAGACATGGTGTTCGTCACCGCAGGTCTCGGCGGTGGAACGGGCACGGGTGCTGCTCCGGTGATTGCCTCGCTCGCCAGCGAGATGGGTGCGCTTACAGTGGCTGTGGTCACGCGCCCCTTTGCGTTTGAAGGCAAGCGCCGCCTGAAGCAGGCCGAGCGCGGCCTGCAGGAGTTGCTGGAGTCGGTGGACACGCTGATCGTGATCCCGAACGAAAAGCTGCTCGCTGTGGCGAAGGACGCCGGCTTCTTCGAGAGCTTCCGCATCGCGGACGATGTGCTGCGCCAGGGCGTGCAGGGCATCTCGGACATCATTACGATTCCCGGTGTCATCAACCGCGACTTTGCGGACGTGAAGACGACGATGGCCGGCATGGGTTATTCGGTGATGGGTACGGCTGTTCGCTCGGGCCCGGATCGTGCGAAGGAAGCGGCGATTGCCGCGATGGCTTCGCCGCTGCTGGAGTCCGGTGCGATCGACGGCGCGCGTGGCATCCTCATCAACATTACGGGTTCGTCCTCGTTGAAGCTGAACGAAGTGAACGAGGCTTCGACGCTGATCCAGGACGCAGCGCATGAAGACGCGAACATCATCTTTGGCGCAGTGCAGGACGAGAGCATGGGCGACGACGTGAAGATCACCGTCATCGCAACCGGCTTTCGTGACGAGGCTCCGCAGCGCCGCGAGCGCATGTTGAGCGAGACCTCTCTCGGCCATCACAGCGCGCGTGTGCGTGATGAAGAGGCTGAGTACAGCGAGCCGCGCATCAACATTCGCCCGGCGACGGTGCCGTTTGCAAGCGAAGCGCGGGAAGCTGCCGCGCAGCCTGAAGTAGCGCAGCCGCCGGTGGAGTCGCACATTGTGGTTGAGCCTGCAGGCGAGATTACCTCGCCGCCCGCGCAGGAGATTCCGATCACGCGACCGATCGTGCAGCAGGTGATTGCGCCGGTGAGCGACGGGCTGGATGATTTCCCGGGCTTCCGCGCTGTGCCGCGTAGCACTCCTTCGAGCGCTTACTACGACCAGGCGCGTGAGCAGGCTGCGATTCGCGAGGTGCAGGCAGCGCCTGCTTCTGAGCGTTCGCAGGGGGCGTACATTCCCGAAGCAGCGGCGGAGCCTTTACCGGAGCTGGTGCCGGTGCCGGCGTCGGTCTTCGATGACGACTTCTTCCGCAAGCCGAATGAAGACCTGCGCACGCAGCCTCAGAACGAAGCAGCATGGCCCGAGGCCAAGGTGCCGACGTTCTCTGGATACGCTGCGCCGGAGCCTGCGACCGGTGGACCGAGCGATGATGAGCTCGACATTCCGGCGTTCCTGCGTAAGAACCACTAGCGCTGACTAAACTAGAGCAATGAGGCATGGGACGTTGAAACTCGGGCTGGCGGCAGTACTGATCTCCGCTGTGGCAGCAACGGCCACGGCACAAACGCACAAGCGTCCGAGCGCGGCCCATGCTCACACGGCGGCCCCGCACCACTCCGCGGCGCACCAGGCTGCGGGCGCGCATCATGCGCCTGCGGGACGCAGCGTGAGGCGCCAGGCTTCGAGCCGCCACGTGGTCGCTCATCGCGGAGTCCGCGTACACGCCGAACGCTTTTACACTTCGAGCTTTGTCACCACGCCGCAGGGGCAGGGCGATGTCGTCGACGGCGAAGACCCTGTCGTGCGCGCAGCCGCTATTGAAGCGCTGGGCAACATGAATGGCACGGTGCTGGCAATCGATCCTTCGAGCGGCCGCATCCTGACGATAGTCAACCAGAAGCTCGCGCTGAGCGCAGGCGCGGAGCCTTGCTCGACGATCAAGGTGATGGTCGCGCTCGCCGGTTTGAAAGAAGGCCTCGTGAAGGCCGACACGCCGGTGAGCCTCGGCGGACATTACTCGCTGGACCTGACTCATGCGCTCGCGAAGAGCGTGAATCTGTACTTCGAAGTGCTTGGTCGCGCGTTGGGCTTTGAGCGTGTGAAGCACTACGCGAACGAGTTTGGCCTGGGCGAGCTTGCGGGCTATAACATCGCGGGCGAGCAGCTGGGCACGTATCCCGATGTGCCTCTTCCGCAGGCGCAGGGCGGCGTGGGCCGCATGTGCTCGTTTGGCGAGAGCATCAACATGACGCCGCTGCAGCTTGGCGCAATGGTGTCGTCGATCGCAAACGGCGGAACACTCTACTACCTGCAGCATCCGACGACGCCGCAGGAAGTGAAAGACTTCCAGCCAAAGGTGAAGCGCCTGGTCGACATCAAGGACATCGTCCCGGAGATCATGCCGGGCATGAGCGGCGCAGTGAACTACGGCACCGCGCGTGGACTTCATGCAAGCTTCGTGTCATTCCCCGTGTTGGGCAAGACAGGCACGTGCTCGAACAACGGCACGCGTTACGGCTGGTTCGTGAGCTACGGCGACGCACCGACGGGCCGCATCGTGACGGTGGTCTTCCTCAATGGCGATCACAATGTGGCGGGGCCGCGTGCGGCGGAGCTGACGGGCGTGTTCTACAAGGCGATGCAGAACCGCAATTACTTCGCGCCGAACGGCACGGCTCCTTCGCAGCAGTCCCCGACGACGAGTGCATCGCTCGTAGGCGCAAGCGAACACGCGGGAAGATAGCTGCGCTCCGCAGCGCAGAGCCTGCATCCAACAAGCGAGGCGCAATGAAGATTCTGACAGCAGCAGAGATGGGCGAGGCGGACAAGCGTTCCGTCGACGCGGGTGTGTCCGTTCACGATTTGATGGAGCAGGCCGGCGCGGCTGTTGCGGCGTTCGTGCGCGAGCAGTTTCCTGATCGCCGCGTGATCGTGATCCTCGCAGGCAAGGGTAACAATGGCGGCGACGGGATGGTCGCAGCGCGAGAGCTTGCGGAAGGCTACGGCGATGTGCGCATTGCGCTGCTTGGCCGTGAAAGCGAACTGAAGGGCGACGCGCTGGCCGCTTGGGAAGCCGCTGGCGAAGCGGCGAAGATCGAGTGCGAGAGCATTGATGATTTGTTCGCGGCGCTCGAGGGCGCGGAGCTGGTAATCGACGCGATTGTAGGCACGGGCTTCAAGCCGCCGCTGCGTGGTTTGGCTGCGAGCGCGAAAGATATTCTCGATGGCATTCTGCTGCCCGTGGTGGCGGTGGACCTGCCGAGTGGATGGGATGCGGACTCGACCGAGCAGACCGTGGATGGAGCCTGCCGAGCGAACGCGGTGGTGAGCTTTGCGGCTCCGAAGCTGGCGCACGTCTTCGGCCACCTCACGGCGCCGGATGTTTTCGGGCCGGTGCTGGTCGCGCCGATCGGCACGCCGGAAGAGGCGATCGTCTCTACGCAGAACCTGACGTGGGCGGGTGCCTCGAAGGAGATCACCGAGACGCCGCGCAATATCAACTCGAACAAGGGCCGCTTCGGGCATGTGTTGATCGTGGGTGGAGCGTTGGGCAAAGCGGGCGCGCCGTCGATGGCTTCGCTCGCTGCGCTGCGTTCCGGGGCCGGGCTGGTGACGGCTGCTGTCGAGCGCGAGATTCTGCCAACGGTAGCGAGCGTGGCTTCGGAATTGATGCTGACGCCGCTTGACCTTGCTGCAACCAGCTTTGATTCGTTGACCAAGGGCATCAGCATCGTCGGTCTGGGGCCGGGGCTTGGTACGACGGATGCCGCGAAGTCGTTCGTGGAGCGCTTCATTCCGGCAGTGGATCTGCCGATGGTGATCGACGCTGATGCATTGAACATCTTGTCGGAGGGCCGTCTTGGTTTGCTGAAGCAGGGCAAGCCGCGCACCTTTGTGCTGACGCCGCATCCGGGTGAGATGGCGCGTCTGCTTGGCGTGACGGTGAAGGAAGTGGAAGCGGACCGCATCAACCTCGCGCGTAAGTTCGCCACCGAACATGGCGTGACGCTGGTGCTCAAGGGATGGCGCACGCTGATTGCGCATCCGGATGGGCGCATCGCGGTGAACACGACCGGCAATCCGTCGATGTCGAAGGGAGGCTCGGGCGACATTCTTACGGGGATCGTTGCGGCGTTGGTGGGGCAGTTCCCGGACAACGTTGCCGAGGCCGTGGAGACTGCGGTGTATCTGCATGGGCTTGCAGGCGACTTCGCCTGCGCCGCGCAGGACGAGCATACGGTGCTGGCTACAGACACCATCATGCATTTGTTTGAGGCCTTCCGCTCACGCGCGGTGGATGGCAACGAGATGACCTGGCTTACAGGATTGGCGGTGCGGTAGTGAGAGAGTGGACGCGCGAAAAGCGGCTGAAGACGCGCAGCGTAAATGGCACGCTGGCTTTGGGCGAGATGATCACGGAGTTGCTGGCGGCCCCGAAGCTGGTGGTGCTGCGTGGACAGCTTGGCGCCGGTAAGACGACGCTCGTCCGCGGCATGGCGCAGGCCATCGGCGCGGATGTGAGCGAGGTTTCGAGCCCGACCTTCACGCTCGTGCAAGAGTACAAGGGCCGCAAGACAACGCTCTACCATCTCGATCTTTACCGTCTGGAAGAAGAGCGTGAGCTCGAGAGCATTGGACTGTGGGAGTTGGTCGAACAGCCGAACACGCTGGTGATGGTGGAGTGGGGCGATCGCTTCGAGTCTGTGATGGAGCGTGCGGATGCTGAGATCCAGATGGGACAGGGCGAGGAAGAGAACGAGCGTTTGCTGCTGATTCACTGGCGCGACTAAAAAATCCAAGCTGGTTGCGTCGGAATCGACGTGCAGGCAACACAAAGGCCGCGAGGTGATCGCGGCCTTCTCCTTTGTACTGGAAGCGTCCTTCGTGTTTCTCTTCGTGGCGCTGTGCAGCTTTGGTACGAGTGAGTGCTACAGGTGTTGCAGGTGTTACTGGTTCTTACAGCGAGCGCCAGTCAGCGTTCGAGCGGTCACGCATGCCGATGAAGGCGGGAACGAAGACGGTAAGAGCAGCGAAGGTAGTGGTGATAGCAAAGTACATGATTCCGTCTCCAAGTTTCAGGCGCACGAGTGTCCCCCGGCGCGAAGCCCAATGTTTTGGGGTTTCAAGGGTATGTGTATCGGTGAGGGCAGGGACGGGGTCATGACCCGGCTGTCGCAACACTGATGTGGTTCCGAGTCTGTCGGCCTGGATGCGCTTCAACGCTGGGCGTCGTGGCGTTCCGGCTCTGCTTCTAGAACCTTCTATGTTCTAGAGTACAGCAAACGGTCGTTGGATGCACTTTTATCGACACGTTTGTTCGATAAACGGCTTCGAGAGGGCGGTTCGTTTTCCAGCCGACTCAGCCAACAAAGATCTATACGCAGGCGGTTCAGCGGAAGTTCCGGATTTTCGAAAGATTTTCTACTGACCGCGAGGATGGAAGCGATAGATGGCGCAAAGTTCGTCGCCGGTAGAGCCGTACTCGGTTTGCTGGGCTATTTCGGCCAGGTCTGCGAGGTGGTCGTCGGTGGACATGGGGACGCGGCCGAGCCAGATGCGACGGAAACAGGGATCGCGGTCCAGCAGCGAGTCGTGCTCGGCATTGGCGTAGATGAGGTCGAAGGGCTGCGGGGATTCGGCTTGCTCTGACTCCACGTGCCGCAGGAAGCGGTTGAGCAGCTTGGCTTCAAACGGGTGAAAGAGGAAGGCGAGCGTCGGCGCATGGGGCAGCGGGTGCGTAGTCGCGTCGGCGTGGTGCAGCATGATGGGCGCGAGCGCTTCGGCGGTGGGGTCCGCGCCCCAGATAGCGAGGTTGCGCTGGGCGATCGCGTACATGGCGGGGCTGAGCTCGATGCCTTCGATGCGGCGGAAGGGAAGCTGCGAGGCGAGCATCATGGCACGGCCTTTGCCGGCGCCGACGTCGAGGAAGACGGTCTGCTCGATGGGGCTCTGCGGGTGAAGCTGCTGCAGCCAGAGGTCGGTGAGCCCGGTGAGGATTGACGGCGCGATGCCGTAGTAGGCCGTCAGGTCTTCGACTTTATGGGTCGTGCCTTCGGCGATCGCCGGGCCAGGGATGAGGCCGGAGGTGTCCGTGCCATGCGCGCGGTCGAAGGGATGGACGGCTGGGGCGATCGGCTTTTTACGCGGCGGCATAAGAGCGAGGGTATAGGGTGTAGGGTTTAGGGTCTAGCGAAGGCTCGCATTCAAAGCTGCGAAGAGACGACAGAATGCCAGAGATCCAGGGGTCCGGAGTGTCAGGGTATCGTTCGGAGCCCCGGATTTATCGCAGCATCGGGAAGAGCGGTGGCAGCATTTTGATCTCGGTGCCAGAGATCGCCTCGAGCCCTGCGAGGCGATTGGCGATCTGGGCTTCGAGCTGTGCGTTCAGCGTGTCGTCGCTGGAGGGCGAGAGGATGCTGAGCTTCGCGATATAGCGCGAAGGCACGCCGCGGATGCCCTGGCCGGGAGCCTCGGTATCGAATGCGAGCGCGTGCGACTGCACGAGGCGCGCTTCCACGATGTTGCGCTTGGAAACGGGGTCGAAGCAGTCGCGCAGAGCTTGGAGGAGGTCAGCGTCAGTCACGGCTTAGAGGGTGGTGTCGGCGTGCTGCTGCGTGCAGCCCTTCAAGTGATGCTCGAGCGGGTCCTTCCACGCAGGATCGTTCTTGTGCGAGCGATAGAACTCAAGCCATGTCTGGCAGCCGCGGACTTCGGAGAGCAGGTCGGCGTTTGCCTTGAGGTTAGGCGGCGTCACGCTGGCCTTCGCCGTTTCGAGGTCCTTGATGCCTGCCTCGAACTGGTCGGCGCTGGCGTCACGCAGGCTGGCTGCGTGGTCGAACGCCGTCCACACAGGGTTGCTATCGCCCGCTGAGGCAACAGCTACGGGCGTGGCGGCGACGGAGGCCGCGTGCTTGGACTGCTGGAAGGTCCAGACCTTCCATGCACCGACGAGCAGCACGAGAACGAGCAGGATGATCTGACGAGGCTTCAGGGTCATAGGAACTCCGTGCGTTTAGTGCTTGCGGTCGACGAGGTAGTTGGCAACGGCCTTGAGCGGTTCAGCGGCTTCGCCGAAGGGCGCAAGCGCGGCAAAGGCATCGGCGATGAGGGCCGCAGCGTCTTTCTGCGACTGCTCGATACCGTAGATCGCGGGCCACGTGGACTTCTCGGTGGCGGTGTCCTTGCCAGCGGTCTTGCCAAGCTCTTCAGAGGTCTGGGTCATGTCAAGCACGTCGTCGACGATCTGGAAGGCGAGGCCTGCCTTTTCGCCGAAGGTGCGCAGCGCGGCGATGAGGTCGGCGTGCGTGTGGTCCAGCGACTTGCCTTCAGCGGCGAGCTTTGCGTCGAGGCCGAGGATGCCACCACAGACGATGCTCGTCGTAATGAGCGCGCCCGTCTTGGAGCGGTGGATGCGTTCCACGCCTGCGGCGGTGGGCTGCTGGCCTTCGCCTTCGATGTCTTCGACCTGGCCACCGATCATGCCGTAGGGAATGCCGGTTTCGGGGCCGACGCCGGTGCCGATGGCGAAGCTGAACTCCTTGATGATTTCGACGATGGCGGCGGGGCGTACCTTGAGCTGCGCAAGCGTCTGGAAGGCGAGCGTCTGCAGAGCATCACCGGCAAGGATCGCGATAGCTTCGCCGTATACGACGTGGCAGGTGGGCTTGCCGCGGCGCAGGTCATCGTTGTCGAGCGCGGGCAGATCGTCGTGGATCAGCGAGTAGGTATGCACCATCTCGATGGCGGCGCCGAGTTCGACAGCGGCGTCGGGCAGCGTGCCTGCAACGGCGCGCGCGGCTTCCATGGCGAGCACGGGGCGCAGGCGCTTGCCACCGGCGAAGGTGGAGTGGCGCATGGCGCGGTGGATCGAGTGGGGCGCGGTGGTCGCTGCTGGGAGCAAGCGCTCGAGGGCCTCGTCCGCGAGGACGACGCCGGACTTCAGAAGGGTTTGAACATCAACGGGCATGGTTGTCAGATTCGATTTTACGGGAATCGGTGTGGAGGCGCGCGAAAACCGCCAAGGCCAGGAGAGAGAGAGCGATTCCCAGCCAGTGGTCGAGGCCGATATGCCATCTGAGATTGATCTTGGAGATGCCTGCGGGCAGGGCGAGAGCGATCAAGCCGTCGTCGCGCCTGAGGAGCTGCGCGGGTACATCGTTCACCGTGACGCGCCAGTCCGGATAGGCGCGGCGGTTCATCACGAGGATGCGCGGGCGTTGCAGTGCGAGCTGGATCTGCTCGGGCGTAGAGCCGGAGAGGGTATGCGCGGGGTCGGGGTCACCGAAGTCGGTATCGGGTGCAGTGGCGTTGGGGTTCGGCGTGGTGTCGGGCGCGAATTCGCCAGGGCTGTCGGCGAGCCAATAGGGCGGATCGTCGAAGCGGAGGAAGTCATTGTCGGCGTTGTTCGGGGTGTACTCGTCGGTGGAGGGGACGCCGTGGGAGGTGTCGAAGCGGGCAGCAATGTCGGCAGGTTGGTCGCCGCGTGGGCATGCGTGGAGGTAGCGCTGCGAGAGCGGGAGGCTCAGCGCGAGGACGATGATCGCGGCGCAGGGGATGGCGGCTCGCTGCGGTAGACGGCTGCAGAGCGGCAACGCTGCAAGACACGCGAAGGGCGCGAGCACGGTCATGAAGCGCCACGGAAATTGCAACACGTGAAGCGCGGGAAGGTGTTGCCAGAGGATGAGCGACAGCGGCAGTTGTGCTAGCGCGATCACAGCGGTGAATATCGCCGCAGCGCGGAGTAGAGGCGAGGGTAAGCTGCGTTTCTGCCGCCATGCGATAAATAGCAGCACGGCCGAAGCTGCGAGGAGTGCCAGCGTGATGCGGCTTACCTGGGCGTCCACGAAATCGTGCGCCGCGTCGGCCGTGTGCGCGAAGAGGAAGTTGGCTGCGACGCTGAGGCCGGGCGCGAAGGCGGAGTCCACTTGCACGAAAGCGCGCTCGTAGATGGCAGGCACGAGATAGATTGCTGCGAGGCTCACGCCCAATGCGAACGCTGCTACGAAGCGACCCAGGATGCGCGTGAGTTCGGTACGTTTCGCGCGGAAGATGCGCAACACTCCGAGGAGTGCGAGGACATAGCAGCCCATGATGCCTGCGGGCACATTGGTGAGCCAGAGCAGTGCGAGCGGCCACGCAAGCGATGCGATGCGCGGCTGATCTTCCAGCGCGGCGGCGATGAGCCATGGCATCCAAGCGGCGGCGAGCAACTCTGCGAAGGCTGTGCGCTCCCACGCCGTGAAGAGCAGATAGGGGTTCGCAACGTAGAGAGCCGATGCCAGGAATGCGGTGTGTGGTTCCGCATATCGGCGAGCTACGAAGAAGAGGGACAACGCAGCGCTGGAGAGAACGAGCACCGTGTACGTCGCTGGAACGATGCGGAAGGGGAGCAGTAGTGTGAGCAACCCGCCGAGCATCCACGAGAGCGGTGGATAGAAGGTGAAGCGCGGCTCGCCCGCGTTCCACGCGGCGTTGAAGTCCCATGCAGGGTAGAGCGTGCCGTGCCGCAGCTGCTGCGCGGCGTCGAGCCAACTCCCCATGTGGAAGAGGATGTCGTGTCCGCAGGCCGCGCCTGCGCGGAGCAACGGCAGCGAGGCGATCAACGCGAGCAGCACGCAGAGCATGGCCCAGCGAATTGTCGGCTGCTTGGAATGGGGCGCGGAAGGCATTGCGTCCATTGTGCCTGAGCCTAGACGGGACGCAACGGCAGATGTGGTTCAGCGGGGAGTTCAACGCGGATTTCGTCATGCGGGTAGACGTGTCCGCCGGTGAGCACGATGCTCATCACACCAGCGCGCCGCGATCTCTTGCCGTCGTCGCCGCGTTCTCCCCAGAGATGTTGTTGCAGGCCGTTGCGGAAGCCGTCGATCTGTGAGCAGGGGGTGCGCAGCCCGGTGAGCTGCACGATCGCTTCGTTGCCGAGATAGAGCCGCGTGCCCTCGGGCAGGCTGAGCAGATCGACGCCACGCGTGAGCACGTTTTCTCCGAGGCCACCGTTGGGGATCTCGAAGCCGAGTGCGCGCAGATCATCGAGCGCTTCGCCGGCGAAGAGGTGCACCTGTGAGTGGTTGTACGTCGTCGGGTCTTTGCGCTTCAGGTAGAGGTGCTGCACGGTACGTCCGCGGTGAGCGTCGCCTTCCACGCCTTCGCCCTCGATGAGCAGGATCGACAGCTGCGGCTCTTTGCTGAAGCCATGCTTCGGACTGATCGACACAGATTCGACAACGGCACTCATGCTTTGAGCTTACTGCGGCAGCAGCTTCAGCGTGTGTTGGACTTCGACGTTTTCAAGCGGCAACGCAAAGGTTGTGCCTTCGTGATACGCCTTTGACTGGTCCAGGGCGTGAGGGCTGGCAAGGTTGCCGGACTGGCCGGACGGCAGGTTGGCCGTGTTGCTGTCCGCCGACGAAAGGTCCGCGGTGAAGCGTTCGCTTGCGCCGAACTTCTTCGCCGATGCGTTCACGGTGGTGCTGTCGCCATCCACGGCCTGCGGGCCGAGGCCCACAGGCGTGCCGAGCAGGAAGCCGAAGTAGCGTCGATGCGTGCCGAAGATCGGGTGTGCGATGTCCTGCTTGTGGACGTCGGCGTACTTCCATCGCGCAAGATCATGCGGCGCGCCGTGTAGCGCATCGAGCGTCACCGTGGCGAGCAGATCGTTCCACGTCGTGATGCCTTCAGGAAGCCAGCGCGCAGGCTGCAGCAGCACAAGCTTCTCCATCGCAGAGTTCGAAGCTGTCCAGTGATAGAGCGAGGCGAGCTCTTCGACCTTCTTGTCGTTCGGCTTCAAGTGGTCGTGTTTGCTGATGGCTGCGTTCAGCAACGCGGCGCGCAGAGCGGGCTTGATCGCATCGACGATGGCGGCGGCGCTGGAGTCGGTCGTCATGCGGCCGTCAAAGCTGCGCAGCAGATCGGCAGCGGCCTGCAAGCGCTTGGTGTCACCCTTCACGTTGTGCGCGTGGTCGATGGCGTAGGCCACGCGTTGCGCGAGGAAGTGATCGTAAGCCGAGTAAGCATCGGTTTGCAGCGCGAGCATGTCGGCGGGCGTCAGGCCATCGCGCCTTTCCAGGCGGCGATAGATGCGCTCGGCGCGATAGGCATCCACCCACTCGTTGGAGAGCGTGTAGGGATAGTCGTCAGGAGTGATGCGCGCGTTCGCTGTGGCGATGACGCCGTTGGCCGGGTCGACGATGGAGGGTAGCTCGTCGAAGGGAACGACGCCCGCCCACGCTGCGCTGCGGTCGAGCGCATCCACGGGTGTGTTGGCGATGGCTGCGCCCACAACGTAGTCGATCACAGGCTTCATCGGCGCGATGGGTTTCTCGACTGGCGGCTCGGGCTTCGCAACGGGGCGCGGTTGCTTGATCTGCGGAGGCAGCGCGCGGTGGCGACCACGTACAGGCGCGACACGCTGAGGCTTTGCCGGCTCGCGACGAACGACGCGGCGACGGCGCTGCGGCTCCCATGCCGAGAGCAGGAGATGCGGCGCGCCGAAGTTCATCTCGCGCATGGTGGCCTGCGTGTCGGGCTCGTTGTCCGGCACGGGCTCGGTGGTCTGCTCAGGCGTCGGCTGGCCGAGGTCGAGTGTCGGCAGCGAGCGCGGACGGCGGTCCATCGAACCGCGCACTGGGATCATGCCGATCGCGTGATAGCCGATGTGCTTCTGGTCGTCGGCCCACACCAGATTGAGCGACGGTCCACCGAAGTTGCGGAAGGCCTGTGCGAGCTGAACGCCCGAGCTGGCTTGCGCGACGCTCAACGACGGCAGATGCAGAGCGTCGCTCGCGTAGAGGATCCACGCGAGCGACAGCGAGCGGTGCTCGCTGGGGAAGAGTGGCGAGATGATCGGCGCGGCGATGGTCTTTGCGCCGAGCGGATGTTCGGTGGTCTGTACGTCGAGGTGCACGTCGCGTCGTGCGCGCACGTGGATGATCTCAGGATGGTGCGCGACGGCGGTCCAGGAGCCGTCGGCTCGCTGGTACTCAGTCTGTGCGCCGGTGCCGCGTGTGTGCTCGATGTAGACGTCCTGCACATCGCCGCCGAGGTTCGTGAAACCCCACGCGACGTGCGCGTTGCGGCCCACCATGATCAGTGGCATGCCCGGCAGCGAGAAGCCTGCAAGCGCAATGCCCGGCGCATGGAGCTGCGTTTCAAACCACAGGTTCGGCAGGCTGAGGCCAAGATGCATGTCGTTCGACACGATGGGCGAGCCCGAAGCGGAACGCGCTGCGGAGACAGCCCAGTTGTTTGAGCCCGCGCGGCAATCGCTGCAGCTCGTGGGCGCGAGCATCTGCTCGCGGTCGAGCAGGTCTGCCGGGGTAGCGAGCTTCGACTGCGTGGAGTCGAGCGGAATCTGCTCGATGGACTCGACGGGTGTCGAGAGGTCCTTGCGTGGATCGGATGGAATGCGGTCGCGGAAGGTAGAGGTAGGGTAAAGATCGCTGGCGAGATCTGCCGGAAGATGCTGTGCGAGCGCTTCGCGATCGAGCTTCGTCGGGAAGCTCGTTGAAAGGTCCTGCCACATGGCAAGCATCACGAGCACGGAGTCGCGCGGCGTCCATCGCGTGGGCAGGTAATGCAGCACGCTGAACTCGACTGGCAGCGCGTTCACGTGGCTGTCGATGTAAGCGTTCACCCCGCGCGCGTATGTCTCAAGCTGATGGCGTTCGTCGTCGGACATTGCCGCCACAGCATTGTCGGCGGTGGCACGCAGTTGCAGGATGCGCTGCTGCCGATCATGGTCGAGCATGGACGAGCCGAGCACTTCGGCGAGTTCACCGGCAGCGTGGCGACGCAGCATATCCATCTGCCACAGACGTTCTTGCGCGGTGACGTACCCTTGCGCTTCGAGCAGATCATCGATCGATTGCGCGGTGATGCTCGGCACGCCCTGCGCATCATGCGTGATGGTGACGGCCTGCTTGAGTCCTGCGGCGTGAGCTGTGCCGTCAAGTTGCGCGATGCTGGCGCGGAGATCGTGCCGCGAAGAGAGGATGAATCCACCGGTCGCTACGCCGCAGAAGAGAAGCACGCCGGCGGCGCTGAAGGCGGCGATTCTGCCCCAGCGGCGGGGCTTTTGAGAAGGCGGCGAGGGGCGCGTCGGTGTGCTCTCCTGGCGGGCCTTCCAGCGCGAGACGGCATCGCGCGCAGCGGCGCTTGCGGCCGCAGCTTTGGCTTCGGCTTGCTCGCGCAGTGACGGGCGTTCGGGCGCGTCTTCTTCGACGGCTCCGCGACGCGTTAGCAGGCGCGGTTCGACGGTTTCCGAGGACTCCGCAGACGGTGTTGCATCAGGTTGTTGCGGCTGCTCGAAAGGCTCCATCTGGCCTTCAATTTTAGGCGAGCGTATTGTGGAACCCACCCGCATCCGGGGTTGCCTGAGCGATAGGTGCCGAGGCTGATTCGGCCTCGGGCGGAGGCAGAACGCCGCGCCTGGAGAGGTGAATCGCACCCACGGTAAGCAGCAATGCGAGGCTTGCGAAGATGGAGCCTTCCGGCCCGGCGCTTCCGCCGGAGAGCAGCGTCTTGCCCTGTGCGTGGGTGACGAACAGTCGCCCGACGGAGATGTTGCCGCTGTCGGCGACGCCAAAGAGGAAGCTCTGCGCCCAGTCCCAGGTCATGTGGAAACCTACGCCCCACCACAGTGATCCGGTGTGGAAGACGGCGTAGCAGAAGACGATGCCCGCGAGAAAGACCTGAAAGATGCCGAAGGCGTTTTCACCGCCGTTGCCGAGATGCGCGGCCGCGAAGAGCAGGGACATGATCGTAGCTGCGAGCCAGAACGCGACCGCGTGTACGTTGCTCGGTGCGATGCTCTCGGCAAGCCCCCATACACCGCGCTTGAGCGTGTAGAGCAGATAGCCGCGGAACATATACTCCTCCGCGAAGCCGACGCAGAGGAACGCGAGCAGCCATTTGAGAGCGTAGGACGCTGCGGTGACGCCGTGGACGTTCACGCCATCGAAGACGAGCCAATGTCCCGCGCGCAGAACAACGACGATTGCGCACATCATCACGAGGCCCCAGATGGCTCCGGGGAGAAAGTCGCTGCGACGCTGTTTGCCCAGGCCGTAGTAACCGAGCGGGCGGTGCTCGCCCTTGGAGAAGAACCAGCAAACGCCCAGCAGTGCGAGGATCTGGATGCCATCCTGCGTGATCGGCGAGGACGGTACGAAGGGGAGGTGGAAGTGTGACGAGGGTTGGCCTGGATGTTGCTCTGCCTGCTGTTGTGCTGCGATCACTTCCTGCATGTGGCCGCTGACGCCGAGCGAGAAGATGCTGGAAAACATGAGTATCGCGACCGTCAGCACAAGATAAATCGACATGCCCCAACCGGCGCGCAAACCAAAGCGACCGAAGAAGATCGGATTTTCCGGGGAGTGATGCGGTGCGAACGACGGTGTTTGCGGCTCGGGCGTGAGCGGATCCATGAGGCTCCTGATGAGGCTGCGTGAGGTTGCACCCAGCATACGCGATATGCTGGATAGCGTTTGCCGCACTCGGCTGAGGTATTGCTTGTGAACTGTCGCGTCTTCTTCCATGACAAATGTTTCGACGGAGCCTGTTCGGCTTCGCTCTTCGCTCGCTTCCATCGAGAGTGTGTCGGTACAGCTTCCAGCTTCGAATACCGCGGGCTCGTGCATCGCGCGGGGAAGATGTTTGAAGAAGAGTGGTTCTTGAACGATGGCGAGAACGCGATCGTCGACTTCAAGTACGATCCCTCCGAGAAGCTAACGTGGTGGTTCGACCATCATCAGTCCGCGTTTGCCACTGCAGAGGATGAAGCGAAGTTCAGTGCAGGGCAACAGAACGCTGACGGCACGCCCGGACCGCTGGCGATGCGGCAGTTCTTCGATCCGAAGTACATCAGTTGCACCGGCTGGATCGCGCACATTGCGAGCACGAAGTTCGGCATGGATGTGAAGCCGCTCGAGGAGCTGATCTATTGGGCGAACATCGTGGACGGCGCGAAGTATGAGAGCGCAAAGTCTGCCGTGGAGATGGAAGCTCCCGCGATGAAGCTCACGATGGCCATCGAGAGTGCGCAGGATGCGGAGTTTGGTCAGCGCATCATTCCGCTGTTGACGGAAATGTCTTTGCAGCAGTTGCTCGAGCAGCCGTTTGTCGCTGAGCGCATCGCTCCGCTGCTGGAGAAACATCGCGCGCAGATCGCATTGATCGGCGAGCGCGCTTCGTTGGAGCGCGAGGTGATTACGTTCGACATCACTGACCAGCCGACCGAGGGCTACAACAAGTTCATCCCGTACTACTTGCACCCGGACGCGACATACAACGTGGGGCTGTCGAAGTCGAGCTTCCGCACGAAGATCAGCGTGGGCACGAACCCGTGGACGACGAAGCCTGCAAGCGATCTGGCGAACATCGCGGAAATCTGCGAGTCGTATGGCGGCGGCGGTCACCCGCGTGTGGGGGCGATCAGCTTCCCGGTCGATAAGGAAGCCGAAGCGCGCAAGGCTGCAGCAGAGATTGTGGCGATGTTGCGCGACCGCGCGTAAGTGCTGGGTACAACGAAGAAAGCCCCGCAAGGTTGCGGGGCTTTCGTTGTTGCAAGTGCGTTCTAGTGATGAATGTGCAGCTTCGTGATGTCGTTGAAGAGCACGAAGACGGCGAACATGATGAGGCAGACGAACGCGACCTGATACACGCGCTCCTTCACCACAATGCTGACGTCGCGACGGATGATGCTCTCCCACAGCAGGAAGATGATCATGCCGCCATCGAGTAGCGGCATCGGCAGCAGGTTGAAGATGCCGAGGTTGATCGAGATCATGCTCATCACGCGCAGCACGGTCCAGATGCCGAACTGCGTAGCCATGTCGATCTCTTGCGCGATGCCGACAGGGCCGCTGAGCGCCTTCACCGAAACGTGGCGAATGACGAGGCTCTTCAGCGTCTTGAAGATCTGGCGCGAGTCATCGAGGTTGTCCTTGAAGGACTCCTGCACGGCTGCGAAGAAGGGCAGGTGCACGATCTTCGCAGGCGACGGCTTATTCGTGAAGCCGATGCGATACGCGACGGAGCCGGTGCCGTTATCGAGCTTCTCCGGGACGATCGGCAGCTGCAGCGTTTGTCCGCTGCGAAGCACCGTCAGCGTAGAAGGCTTGCCGGCTTCGTCCTGCAGATAGGCGAGCAGTGCGGCGACCGAGTGCGGAGCGAAGTCGTTGATGCGCGAGAGCTGATCGCCTGCGAGCAGGCCAGCGCGCTCTGCAGGCGTACCTGCGGCGACGGAGTAGACGCCAATGGGGCCGGCCTGTTCACGCGGGATGAGACCAATCGCCGGAAGCATCTTCGACGGATCAGGCTGCTGATCATCGCCGCCGGAGAGCGAGCGGATCGTGCCGCTATGCGCTTCGCCGTTGTGTCTCCAGGAGACAGCGAGGTCGCGGTTCAGGTTGAGCGCGCTGTTGTTCAGCACGTCCGTCCATGTGGGGTTTTTCGTGTCTCCGTAGACAGTGAGCGTGTCGCCTGCGGCGATGCCGATCGCTGCTGCGCCGCTCTTCGTCGGAACGTAGTCAACAACGGCAGGGCCGTCGAGGTACTCATCCACCGTATGGTGGAACATGCCGACCAGCGTGAGCAGAAAGAGCGAGAGGATGAAGTTCGCAAACGGTCCCGCGAGTGCGATGAGCACACGCTGCCAACGCGGACGCGCGTTGAACTCCGCCGGATCATGCGGGCGGTCAGCGCCGTGAAGGTCGATGCCTTCGTCAAGGCGACGCTCGGCGGGATTGTCGTTGTCGCCAGCCATTTTGACGTAGCCGCCCAGGGGCAGCAGCGACAGGCGATAGTCTGTGTCGCCGCGCTTGATGCCGATGATGCGTGGACCGAAGCCGATAGAGAAGGTCTCGACGCGCACGCCGCAGAGCTTCGCCATCGCGAAGTGGCCGAACTCATGCACGAGCACCATGATGCCCAGCACGATGGTGAACTCGATAGCAACGAGAAGAATGTGGGCTGCGTTCATGAAGTGGGCGACCGAACTTTCTCTAGAGGTGCAATGTCAGGCGGTTACGGCCTGGTTTTGTGCGATGACTTCGCGTGCCTGCTGGCGCGCATGCTGATCCAGTGCCAGAACTTCCTGAATAGATGCAGGAGAGGTCGAAGGCGTCAGCGCAAGCACGCGCTCAATCGTACGCGGAATGCCGAGGAACGGTAGTTCGCCCTTAAGGAACGATGCCACGGCGATCTCGTCGGCTGCGTTGAGCGCGATGCAATGCGCCTGCGATGCGGCTGCGGCTTCGTACGAAAGACGCAGGCAAGGAAAGCGCTCTAGGTCGGGCTGCTGGAAGTCGAGCTGAGCCAGCGCGGCCATGTCGAAGATGAGGTCGCTGGACAGGCGCTCCGGATAAGCCATCGCATAGAGGATCGGCAGGCGCATGTTCGTCACCGAGATCTGCGCGAGGATGGAGCCGTCGATGTACTCGACGAGTGAGTGGATCGTCGACTGCGGATGTACGGTCACCTTCACGCGGTCGGGCGGAAGGTTGAAGAGTCGGCAGGCTTCGATGATTTCGAGGCCCTTGTTCAGCATGGTCGCCGAGTCAATGGTGATGCGCTGACCCATGACCCAGGTGGGATGCTTAAGCGCCTGCGCGGGTGTGATGTGCTCGAAGTCGGCCAGCGGCGTGTTGCGGAAGGGGCCGCCCGATGCGGTGAGCCAGATCTGCTTCACCTCGTTGGCGGTACCTGCGCGCAGTGCCTGGTGAATCGCGTTGTGTTCGCTGTCGATGGGCAGCAGCGCCACGCCGCGTTCGCGCGCAGCGGCGAGGATCAGGTCACCCGCAGCGACGAGTGCTTCCTTGTTTGCAAGACCGATGTCCTTACCCGCGAGCACTGCGGCATAGGTGGCTTCCAGGCCCGCGACGCCGACGATGGCCGCAACGACGAAGTCCACCTCAGGCAGCGTGGCGACGCGAACGGTTCCAGCGGTGCCGTGGACGACTTCCACGCCGATCACGCCAGCGGCCTTGAGCTTCGCGGCAAGCTCGGCGGCGAGCGCTTCGGTGGAGATCGAGATGACCTGCGGACGCCAGCGCACGCACTGCTCAAACGCGAGCGCAAGGTTGCTGCCCGCAGCCAAAGCGATGGGATGGAAGTGTTCGGGATGAGACTCGCAGATGCTGAGGGTGCTCGTTCCGATGGAGCCGGTGGAGCCAAGGATGGCAATCTTCTTCACCGGTCTATTTTCGCAGATCGGTGTTGGAAATGCAGATCGGTATTGGAAATGCAGAGTCTTTGCTGAGTCACATCTATGGATGCTTGTCGTAGCGGCTTTCCGGACGGATCGGTTTCAGCATCTCCGAATTCTCGCGTCGAGATTGGGCGAGACGGAAACGTCTCGGCCGCGACGCCCGGCAACGTCGCCCAGAGCTGCATCTAACCGGCCATGTTGAATGTTCGCGTGACGGGTTCGCAGGGGCCCACGGTCGTGATGTTGCACTGGCTCGGTGGGACTGCTGAAAGTTGGAATGAGGTAGCGCAGGAGCTGCTGCGCTGGGGTGTGCGCAGCGTGGCGATCGATCTGCCCGGCTTCGGTGGATCGGCGGATGTTGAGCCGGCTGACGTCGCGATGATGGCAGCGCAAGCGATCGCGGCAGTACGGTCCGTGGAGCCGATAGGCGATTGGTTCCTGATAGGGCATTCGATGGGCGGCAAGGTGGCCGCCGTGCTCACGCACGAGGCTGAACGCGGCGACGGTGACCTCGCCGGACTGCGCGGTGTGATGTTGGTTTCGCCTTCCCCTGTTAGCCCGGAGCCTATGCAGGAGTCGAAGCGCGCTGAGGTCATCGAAAAGCTGGGAAGCGATGGTGCGGATACGCGGCGCGATTTCGCGCGCGAGTTCGTGAAGCAGAACACGGGGAAGCTCGCGCTCTCTGACGCTGTGCTGGAAGACGCTGTGGAGCAGGTCATGGCGAGTCGTCCCTCCGCCTTCCGTCGCTGGATGGAGGCAGGTAGCCGTGAAGACTGGAGTGAACGCGTTGGCGTTCTGGCGACGCCGACTATAGTTTTCGCAGGCACGGCGGAGGCGGAGTTAGGTGCTGACCAGCAACGGTTACTGACGGCGGCACATTTCTCCAATGTCACCGTGACTGCGCTGGAAGGTGCAGGACACCTTTCGCCGATCGAGCGTCCAGCGGAGTTGGCTCTGCGCTTCGCGCAGTTTATGGAGTCGCGCGGGGTGTCTTTACAGCGACAGACTGAGGCTCTGAACGACACCTTCATTGCGTTGATCGACTCTGCACAGACTTCGTCACAGACTCGCGCTGTGATGAAAGACCGCCTTCGATCAGGCAAGGGTGCCAGCAGTATTTTCAGCGAGGAGACCTCCGTAACGCTGCACGCGCTTGTGCATTGCATCGTGCCGCAAGCCGGCTTCGACCTGGCGCGCAAGCTGGAGGACACGCTTGCGCAGAGAGCGGGAGACGGATGGCGGTTCGATGCGCTTCCTGCGGATCCTGAGGCATGGACGGCAGGACTGGCGACGCTGAACCATGCGTCCATCGCGCGTTGGGGGGTGAACTTCGCGGCGCTCGATCAGGAGAAGCAGCAAATGATCGTTCAAGCTGCACAGGATGGGGAACTGCATCGAGGTGTTGCTGGCGCTCTGCATCTGGGTGCGCGGGCGAACGATGCAACTGCGGCGCAGATGAAGCTTTGGATAGAAGATGTGCGCGGTGATCTGGCTCGGCTCTATGTGGCCGACCCTCGCGCGATGCAGCGTATCGGGTTCGACGGCTTTGCCGACAACAATGGCTTCGTCGTCATCACAAACGCGAGCGAGGTCGGAGCATGAACCGTCTTGGAAGCTTGCGCGCTTCGATGCAGCGATTCACGACGGCAGAGGAAGTGGATGCCGTCGTGATTGGCACAGGCGCTGGCGGCGCTCCGCTGCTGGCGAAACTGGCGAACAAGGGCTTGCGTGTCGTGGCTCTGGAGGCTGGGCCTTGGTTCGAGTCTCCTGCGGATGAGTTCGCCACGGACGAAGTGGACGCGGCGAAGATCTACTGGACGGATGAGCGACTGAGTGCCGGTGAGACTCCGCTTGTCTTTGGTGCGAACAACAGCGGCACAGGCGTTGGCGGAAGCACGCTGCACTGGGGCGCATTCGTGCCGCGCGCAAACCCTGACGACATGCGGTTGCGCAGCGATACGGGCGAAGGTGTTGACTGGCCGATTCGCTATGCGGAGCTTGAACCGTACTATCGCGAGGTCGAGGAATTCATCGGCGTCAGTGGACCGGAAAGTTATCCATGGGACGCCACGCGCCACTATCCGCTGGGGCCAATCGCCATCAACAAGCCGGGTGTGTTCATGCAGCGTGGATTTGCTGCACTGGGGCTACGCACCGCGGCTGCGCCGATCGCGGCGGTAAGCGAGCGCTATGAAAGACCGGAGTATGGCGCGCGCGAAGCCTGCGTGAATCGCGGCTTTTGTCATCAAGGCTGTCGCAACGGCGCGAAGGCCAGCATGGATGTGACGTACCTTCCGTGGGCGGTGGAGCGTGGCGCTGAGATTCGCGAACGTTGCTTTGTGCATGGTTTTGAACGCGATGATGCGGGCCGCATCACGGCGGTGCTCTATCGTGACCTGCGCAGTGGACAGGCGATCGAGACTCGGCAGCGTTGCAAAGCTGTTTTCCTGTGCGCAGGCGGAGTGGAGAGCGCGCGTCTTCTGCTTCATGCGGAGATCGCAAACGGAAGTGGAGAGGTTGGCAAGAACTTCACCGCGCATGTGGCCACGCAGGTATGGGGCACGTTCGGGGAGCGCGTGAAGATGAATATCGGCTTTCCTGCGACGGTGATTTCCGAGGACCTGCTTCGTCCGAAGGACGCGAATTTTGCGGGCGGCTACCTGGTGCAGAGCCTTGGCGTCGTGCCGGTCACGTGGGCGCAAAGCGTGGCGCGCGGTCGCGGTTTGTTTGGAGCCGCGCTCCAGAGCTATCTCGACCAGTACAACTTCGTCGCGGGCATCGGGATCAACGGAGACTGTTTGCCAAGCGCGAAGAATTATCTGGAGCTTTCGGATGAGGTTGACCACAGTGGCCTCAAGAAGCCGCGCGTGTTCTTCTCCTATGGCAAGAACGAACTCGCGATGGAGCAGCACGCGACGCGCGTGATGACGGAGGCGTGGCAGGCTGCGGGCGCTTCGGACATCTGGTCGTTGCGGCGAACGGCGCACATCATCGGAACCTGCCGCATGGGGACGGATGCAAACCAGAGCGTCGTTGATCCGCACGGGCGATCGCACGAGGTCGAGAACCTATGGATCTGCGATAACTCAGTCTTCCCGAGCGCGTTGGCAGCGAACCCTGCGCTCACCATCATGGCACTTTCGCTGCGGACGGCGGACGCGTTTCTGCGCGGTGTGTAGAGGAGAATCTAGTCGCCGATGAGCACGGTCGGTAGGCCGCTGGCGATCGCTCCACCATGTGCCGTCGTGTCGCCCATGCGAGCCGCAGGTCTGCCGCCGATCATAACGGTGCTGGAGCCTTTCACAATGACGTCGGGAGGGCCGACGCAGATCGCCATATCTCCCACGACGGCAGCGAGCAGACCGCCGATGAGCACAGTAGGTTCGCCCGGACCCACGATCGGGCCGCCAATGTGCGGAATCGGCGGAGAGAGTGGCGTCTCCATCGGGCAGGTGTGCATGTCGGTGATACGAGCGGCTGGGGGCATCGGAACCTCGCTAGTTGATCATGACCAGTGCGCCTTTGACGACGGTCTCGCCAGAGGAGGAAAGCTCCGCGGAGTTGCCTTTCGCAGTGAAGTTCGCGAGAGCTGTATGCGTAACGTTGACCCCGGAAATTGCTGCCTCCGTGCCGGCGCTCAACGTCAGCGTCGTTTGGCTGGCTACCGTGACCCCGTTGCCGTCGAGGGTGATCGTGTGGCCACAAGCGCGCAACGTCAGCGAGTCGGTGTGCTCGTCGTATTGCACAATCGATTCGAGCAAGGCAAGACGCTGCTGCAGAGCTTCGATCTGTTCCTGCAGGGAAAGCTTCGGAGGGGAGTCACTCATGCGAGGACTATACCCGCGCTAGAAGCTGCCGAGTGAGAAGTATTCCTTCACGACCCAGACAAACCACAGCACGGGCGCGGCGAGTAGCAGCGCGTCGATGCGGTCGAGGACGCCACCGTGGCCGGGGAGCAGTGTGCCGGAGTCCTTCACGCCTGCGCCGCGCTTGAGCGCAGACTCAAGCAGGTCGCCGAACTGTGCGGCGATGTTCAGCAGGATGGCGAGCAGAACGTATTCCCACCACGGTGCCGAGGTATGCAGGCGCGTGTAGCCGGAGCCGTTGGTCGAAAGCCAGTTGCCGAGCGCGATGAGCGCCATGCCGAAGCCCACTGCGGCGACGACCGAGGCGATCGCGCCTTCCCAGGTCTTGTTCGGTGAGAGTGTGGGCGCGAGCTTGCGCTTGCCGAAGTTCTTGCCGACGTAGAGCGCGGCGATGTCTCCGCACCAGACGCAAAGGAAGAGGAAGAGCAGGAGCGCGGTGCCGTTTTCGAGCGACCAGATTTGCGGCAGCAGCGTGAGCGGATAGGCGATGTAGACGAGTAGCAGCACGCCCGAGGCGGTTTCGCCGAGCACGCGGTCCACGCCAGTGGCGAGAGCGTTCCACGCAAAGAGGACAAGCGTGGAGAAGACGACGGCCGTGATGGTGTCCTGCGGTCGCAGGAAGACGGCGAGGAAGAAGAGCGCGATGGCACCGATGGTCCACCACATGGGCACAGGGCTCTTCATGGCGGCAGAGATGGTGCGGTACTCCAGCGCAGCGAGCACGGCGATGGCTCCGGCGAGGAGCGTGATCATCCACAGCTTGCCGAGTAGCACAAGCGAGACGACGATGGCGATCAGAACAATTGCTGTGAGGATGCGCTTCATTTCGTAGTTGAGGATATAACGCGGGGCCGCCGGATGCACTCGACGGCCCCACGCCGGCTATACCGCGCAATTCGGCATGTGATTCTCCTGGCAGAACTGCTCCTGCGCTTTCTTGGCGTTATCGACCGAGTGGCGGAAAGCGACGATGCCTCCCACCGTGGCGGCGACGAAGACGCCAATGACGATGAAACCCGCAGTTCTGGCGACCTTGCGATCGTGTGCGATCTTACGGTCAAGGTAGCCGAGGTCGCTCGTTTCCTGGGGCGTGAGTGCGACGCCATCCAGCAGTTTCACCTGGCTGACGACGTTGCCGATCGACATGGCGAAGAGGTCGCGGGTGTGATCGTAGCCTGTGAGGGCAGGCACCGTGATGCTCCAGAGCGGATCCTCGGTCTTTGGATCGACGACCGTCAGCTGCAGGTAGGGATTGTGGCCGTGATAGGCGACGCCGTGCGGAGAGTAGTAGGTGTAGGGCTGTCTGGTGGGGCTGATCTCAAAGACCACATCTGCCTTCGACGGGTCACGGGTGATTTTGAACTGGCCCCATGCGCGCATGGCTGCTTGCAGGAGTGGTGTGGCGTTGACCTCGGCCTCCGACCAGCCGAAGGGCTGGCTGACGTCGACGATGGCGATGGTGTGGGCCTGTTGTAGCAGCTGCTGGGCTTCCACCTCGGGGGAGACGGAGGCGGGAGATTGTTGCGGCTGCTGCGCGTGTGCAAGCGGGGTCGCGACGATGGCGGCGACGAGCATGGCCGCGATGGCGGACTGAATACGATAGATGATGCGCATGACTGGTTCCTCTCCTGCAGGCCACGTGGGCCTGCGAATCCGGGCGCACTGGGCCGCACCGATGGGTGCAGCGGCGTGAAGGCTCGGAAATGCTCATGGGGGACTCAGCGCGTGTGGCTACGCGGTGAGTTCAGGGTGGGGTGAGCAAGGGAGTTGTCGTGCGAGGCTATTCGCGGAGAGTGAAGCGATCACGCTGCGGAGCGACACGGAGGACCTGGCGCTCGCAGCTCGTGTAGCTGCGCTTGATCTCGTTGCGGAGCAGGAACAGCGCAGCAAGCGCCAGCGCTGCAGCAAGCGGTGTGTTGCTTGTGAACGGCGGTTGAGGCTGTGTGTTGAAGACGGTACGCAGCAAGGCGAACTTCGTCTGCGGAGCCGTTGCGCCAAGCTTGATCAGCGGCTGGGCGCAGCGTTCGAGGTTCGCCTGATGCGCGACCTTGTGCGTCAGGTGCGCGGTCTGGCTGAAGAGCAGAACGCAGCAGAGCATCGCAGCTACGACAAAGGCGTATGTGCGACGTGCGGTGTGCATTGCGGCTCAACCTCTCAGTGATTAGTGAGAACGCAAGCCCGTGCAAAAAGTTTTCTTGAGACGGAAGTATTTTGTTAGCGTGCGAGTTCGGCTTCGCTTGGCAGCACGTCGCTGAGGTTCTCGTCGGTGGTCTCGCCCAGACCGCCGAAACGGCGTTCACGCTGCTGGTAGGACTGGATGGCTTCGAGCAGATGCTGGCCACGGAAGTCCGGCCATAGGCGATCGGTGACGAAGATCTCCGAGTAAGCAAGCTGCCACAGCAGGAAGTTCGAGATACGCTGCTCGCCCGAGGTACGAATGACCAGATCGGGGTCGGGCATGTGCGCGGTATAGAGGTTCTGCGCCATCGTGTTTTCGTCGATGCGTGCGGCGATCGCTTCAACATCACCGCCTTCCGCGGCGAGCATGTCTTCGATGGAGATGCCGCGCTGGTGCGCTTCGGCGAACATCTTTGCGACGACACTGCGAGCGGAGTCGACGATTTCGGCGCGCGAGCCGTAGTTGAGCGCGAGGGTGAGCGTGGTGCCGGTGTTCCTGGCGGTCTGCTCCTCGGCCCAGCGCATGGTCTCCTGCACGTCGTCGCTCAGCTCGTGTGTGCGACCGATGTAAGCCATGCGGATGTTGTTCGCGTTCATGCGATCGACGTTCGCCACAAGGAAGCTCTTGAGCAGCTTCATCAGGAAGCCGACTTCGGTCTCGGGGCGGCGCAAATTATTTTCGATGGAGAAGGCATAGAGCGTGATCCACGGCACGTCGATGCGCGAGGCGGTTTCGACGACGTACTGCACGCTTTCAGCGCCCTGCTGATGGCCGAGAAAGCGCTTCAGCGCCCGCTTGCCGGCCCAGCGGCCGTTGCCGTCCATGATGATGGCGACGTGCTGCGGCATGCGGCTCTGGTCGAGCGCATCGTAGATGCGGCGCTCGTCAGGCGTCAGTTCATGCGCGCGGTTGGAGCGCTCGTAGATGCGGGATGTTTGTTGCTGGGCCAAGGGTGTTGCTCTCGCTCCTCGCAAGGTTAGCAAAAATGGAGAGGCGTCGCAGCCACCGCTCTCCACAGAATGGAGTGCGAGGCCACGACGCCTGAGGAAAAGAGGTTGTAGCAGCCCGCTTCGTTCGGCCGAGCGAGCGTGCGGGGCTTAGGCCAACTTGCGGCTGCGGCCCTGTGCGAGTTCACGCACATGGTTGAGGAAGATCGACTTCTGCGTCGAGTTCAGGTGCGCGGCGTACTTGGCGATCTCGGCCAGGAACGGGTCCGAGGTCAGCATGGCGGCCTCGTCCTTGTGGCGCGTCGGCGCATCACGGAGCAGGGCAGAAATGTCCACCTGCAGGGCCTTTGCGAGGCGGTCCAGCGAAGACAGCGTCGGCATCGCCTTGCCGTTTTCGATCTTGGAAATGTAGGTGCGGGGCACGTTCATGCGAGCCGCAAGCTGGCGCTGCGAGAGGTTGCGCACGCGGCGCAGATCACGGACAGCCGTTGCGACCTGGATCGTACCTTCGGCTTCTTCCTCGACAGGCGCCGGGACGAGCGAAATGGTGGACTGGGTCTTGGGAAGCTCCGGCAGCAAGGACTTCTTGCAGCGGCGGCAGATATCGCTTGCGGTCCGGAACTGGACCAGCTTGCAATGATCGCACTTGAGGACTTCGCGATCAGCCGCGACCTCGTGTGCTGCGGTTGCGACGGCGACGGGCGTCATCGAGATTGCCATTATTTAGTTTTCGCGGACGGCTGCCAGAGCGGGGCGCCGACCAGTCACGTCCGATAACGGAGGTGAACGATGTGCCTAGAGTGACACCCCGTATCGAGTGAGTCAAGGGTTATCTCGGAGATACTCCCCAAAAAGTAGGAGGAAAGCTGGAAGAGAACCTAGGTAGTAAACACCGGGTTCAGGCGGAGCGCGATGGTTCGCCCGCTATCGCGTTGTGCCGAAAGGGGATGGAGGTCTAATTTTCGCTCAGGTTGCGCTGCGTGATGTTCGCGGCGTCGAAGAGCATCTGCATCGTCTGGGCTGTGGAAGGTGCAACGGCCCGCGTAAGGTCTTCGAGCACGACCGCTTCAAAGCCGAGCTTGGCCGCGTCGAGTGCTGAATTGCCGACGCAATAGTCATACGCAAGTCCGCAAAGGAAGATGCGAGTGAGGCCGCGTTCGCGCAGGTAGCCCGCGAGCCCCGTCGGCGTGGTCTTGTCGTTCTCGAGGAAGGCGGAGTAGCTGTCGATCTCGCGGCGAAAGCCTTTGCGGAGGATCAGCTCTGCGTGCGGGATGTTGACGGCGATCTCCGCGCCGCGCGTGCACTGGAGGCAGTGATCGGGCCACAGATGCTGCTTGCCGTAGGGAGCCTCGTGGATGTCCACGAACGGCTGCTTGCCGTGCGTGGAGGCAAACGAGATGTGCCCGGCGGGGTGCCAGTCCGCGGTGAGGATGACGTGCTCAAATTGCTGCGCAAGCTGCTCAATCGGTGCGATGATGCTATCGCCACCGTCGACGCCGAGCGCGCCTCCGGGAAGGAAGTCATGCTGCATGTCGATGACGAGGAGCGCGTCGGTAGGGCGGAGTTCGAGCGACTTCTGAGGCATGGGGTGAGCATACGCCTGCGGTATCGTTTCGCAATGGCACGAGCGAGGTACGGATGATCTCGAAGCGGACTATTTGCTGGCTGGTTCTGTTGCTCATCGCGACGGGTGGGATGATCGCGGGAGGATGGGACGATTTGCGTTCGTGTCGCGAATTTCAACGAACACATGACGCGAGTTCAGCTCGTGACACACCTCGCGAAGGTGTAGCGTTCGATCCCTGTCAGCTTACGAGCCGTACGCCGCCATGGCTGAACCTTTGTGCCTTCCTCTGGCTTGTTTCAGCTATCGGCTTTCTGCGGGGACTGACGATTGATCTTTGGAAATGGCGAACGCTACGTGCCGAGCGCAGGCGCATGTTGATGCGAGAGAATAGAACGTGATGGTCAAGATTGTTGAAAGCCCGAGAGATTTGTTCCAGAGCCTCCGCCGACCGGTGCGGCTCGAAGATAAGGCGCGCTATCTGCGTGCGTTGGTGGAGACCGGATTTCAGCACATGGATGCCGTGGGCTTCGTGAGCCCTCGCTTTGTGCCGCAGCTTGCGGACGCTGAAGAGGTATTGGAGTATCTCGATCCGCCGGACGATGTGGAGATCATCGGCCTGGTCGTCGATGCGGATGGCGCGAAGCAGGCGGTGAAGACGCGCGCGGTGTCGACGCTCGGGTTCTCGTACTCGATCTCGCCGACTTTCCTCGATCGCAGCCAGCGACAGACGCCTGAAGACGCGCTCGAACAGCTTGAGCAGATTGGTGAGATCGCCTACAAGGCTGGCCTCGACATGGTCGCGTATGTGGCGATGGCGTTTGGCAATCCGTATCGCGACGCGTGGGATGTGGACGAGGTGGTGAGCGCGGTGGACCTGCTGATGGACGCGGGCGTGGAGCAGGTGACGTTGGCCGACACGGCTGGTGTTGCCGACGCGAATCTCGTCGGCGCGGTGATGTCGCTCGCGCTGGACGTGCATGACAACGTGGAGATCGGCGTGCGTCTGCGCGGTGGACGCAGTGAGATGGCGGGCAAGGTGAAGGCTGCTTACGCTGCTGGTTGCCGCCGCTTCGATAGCTGTGTCGCTGGTCGCGGGGCGCTCGAGCTTGTCGGCGATGCAGCTGCTCCGATGCTGCCGACGGAGGTGTTGATCGCCGCGCTGCGAGAAGCGGGGGCGGAGCTTCCGCGTCTGCGTCCGCTCGATGGGTTGGTAACGGCGACGGCTGATCTGGCGAAGCGTTTTGGCTGAGCGCGCAGGTACACTATCGCCGATGGAAGCTTTGCTCGAACGTGGATTCTCCGAGACTCGGCTGCGCGTGCGCTATGCCGAAACCGACCAGATGGGCGTGGTGTATCACGCGAATTATCTGGTCTGGATGGAGGTGGGCCGCGTCGAGTTCGTGCGTGAGACGGGCTTGGATTACGCGGCGATGGAGCGTGAGGACAACGCACTGATCGCCGTGGTGAACGTCAACGTGCGCTATAAGTCGCCTGCTCGTTATGACGATGAGATTCTGGTGCGGACCAAGCTTGCTGAGGCGCGTGGATCGATCATTCGTTTCACGTACTCCGTGGTGCGCGAGAGCGATGGCGCAGAGCTTGCGACAGGCGAGACGGTGCACGTGGTCGTCGATCGCGAGATGAAGCGGACGCGGATTCCGGCGCGTTTTGCGGAGCGATTTGAGAAGCTGTTGCCTGCAAAGGATGAGGCATAGACGATGCTCGCAAACGGCACACGCATTTCTGTCGCGATGATTGCGCGCAACGAGGAGAAGAACCTCCCACGCACGCTGGCGGCGCTGCAGGGATGGGTTGACGAGATCATCGTGGTGGACTCGGGGTCAAAGGACCGGACGCCGGAGATCGTGCGCGAGCATGGTGCGCAGCACCACTGGAACCTCGACTTCAAGGGGCATCCGGAGCAGAAGAATATTGCCATCGCGAAGTGCACAGGGGACTGGATTCTGCTGCTCGACGCGGATGAAGTCGTGACGTCGGAGTTGGCTGCAGAAATTCAACGAGAGCTGGGCGCGCAGCCGCAGTTCGAGGCGTATTACATTCCGCGGCTGAACATCTTCATGACGACGTGGATGCGTCATGGTGGCCTGTATCCGGATGCAAAGCTGCGTTTGTTTCGTCGTGGCTCGGCGGTGGTGGACGAGTCGATTGGTCCCCACGGTACGCCGCAGTATGGCGGCAACAAGGGATTGCTGAAGAGTGATCTGCAGCATTACGGCTACCCTGACTTTGCGAACTATCTGGACCACATGAACGAGTACAGCTCAGATGCTGTGCCGGCGATGTTGCGCAAAGGCGTGAAGCCAGGCGCGATGCTCGTGCAGTCGTGGGTGAATCCTGTCTTCAGCTTCGTGAAGAATTACATCTTCCGTGGCGGCTTTCTGGATGGTTACGACGCGCTGATCTTTCACGTGAACCATGCGGTGTATGTGCACTGGAAGTATGTGAAGGCGTGGGATGCGCTGCGTCGGCAGCAGTGAACTCTAACGCACCGTGCGGGTAGCGTGGAGTTCGATCTGCTTGAGCGTGCGCAGGTCGCGAAGGCCTGATTCGCCGGGGCTGCGGAGGGTTTCGCCTTCGCGGACGCAGGCGGCAAGATGCTCGGCCTCAAGCTGGAAGAGTGTGGGCGCTTTGCTGTCGTCGGCGAGGGAAATGTCTTCGCTCCCACGACGGCGTAGTTCGGCTTCGAGCTGTGTGCGCTTGTAGCCGAAGGCGTTGCGCAGTGTGAGCATGCCGCTAGAGCCGCGGACGGCGAGGATGTCGGCATCGCGTTCGATGTAGGACGAGTGGCAGGTGAAGGTGGCGCCGCTCTCGAGCGTGCCTTGCCAGCGTGTGTCGAGTTCGAGATCGTTGGCGTTCTGCAGGATGTGTGCGGCGGTGAGCTTGGTTTCGCCGAAGATCTCATGCAGGGCGTGAACGGGGTAGACGCCAACGTCGAAGAGCGAACCACCGCCTGCGGTCTCGGTGTTCATGCGCCAGCCGTCTTTGGCGACGATACCGAAGTTCGCGCGCACATGCTGAATGATGCCGAGTGCGCCGCCTTTGATGAGGCGCTCGGCCTCGCGGTGCATGGGATCATAGTCGAGGCGGTAGCTGAGCATCAGCAGGCGATTGGCGGCGCTGCACGCAGCGATCATTGCTTGTGCGTCGGCGACAGTGGCGGCCATCGGCTTTTCGCAGAGCACGTGCTTACCCGCGGCGGCCGCTTCTTCGGTGAAGCGGCGATGCAACGATACGGGCAGAGCGAGGTACACCGCGTCGATGTTGCGGATGGATCCGAGCGAGGAGATTTCGTCGTAGGTGAACGCCTGCGTGACGCCATAGCGGCGACCGAAGCGTGCAGCCTTTTCGCGGCTGCTGGAGACGATCGCAGCAACGCGCGCCGTCTCCGAGTGGCGCAGCGCTTCGCACATTTTTTCTGCGCCGTGGCCGGTGCCGAGCACGGCATACCCAAAGCGACCGTCATCACGGTTGCTGTGGCGTGCAAAGAGCGAAGTGAAGAGGGACATCAGGCAGCGGCGGCGTTGACGTCGGCGTTGGGAGCCTGACGTTGCGGATTGCTGGGGATGCGGCGGCTGCGTTCCCAGGTCTTGGTGAACTTCCAGCTCGTGTAGGTGGCGTGATACAGGTGCAGCAGCAGACCCTCGCGGCCGTCGAGGAAGCCGAGCAGGATGAAGTACGTCCAGAGGAACTTCAGGTGCGGCACGAGGAACGCGCCGAGGAAGAAGCGGAAGTACGATTTGCTGAGTTCGCGTCCTCGGCTGGTGGCAATTTCAGCGCCCATGTTCGAGTAGCGGTCCATGTGCTCGATGTAGTGAGAGAGCGTGGGGTACGCGTGGTGCACGAGATCGTAATCCAGCGTGTCGATGGCGCCTTCGAACTGGATGACCTCGTGAACGGGCCGGTCCTCGAACTGCGGCGTGGCTTCAAAGCTTGCAGCGGTGCGGCGGAAGAGACGCAGCTTGCGATCGGGGTAGAATCCTCCGCGCTTGATCCAGCGACCGAGGAAGAGATTGCGGCGCTTCAGATAGTAAGCGTCAACGGGCGGGTTAGTCGGCAGCAGCATGCGGACCTGGTGCTGCAGCTCGGGCGAAAGTTCTTCGTCGGCGTCGAGCGAAAGCACCCACGTGCCGCTGCATTGGCCGATGGCGAAGTTCTTCTGCGCGGCGAAGCCCGGCCAGCAGCGCTCAATCACCTGCGCGCCGTAGCTGCGCGCGATCTCCACGGTGCGGTCGGTCGAGCCTGAGTCGACAACGATGATCTCGTCGGCCCACGCGACGCTGGCGAGCGTGCGGCCGAGGTTTTCTTCTTCGTTGAGCGTGATGATGGCAACCGAAAGCAAGGGCATGGGCAAGAGTTATTTCAGCTGAATGCTGTCATCGTCAAGTTGCTCGCGCAGCAGACGCTCGGTGAGCGTGCGAAGGTCTTCGCCTGTGCGAGGCAGCGTGAACGCTGTAGATGCTTCATTCCACTCGAGCTTGAAGCTGGTGGAGAGGGCCGAGATCCAGATCTGGCGCACGGGCGTATTGGGGCTGAAGACAAAGCGTGCGGAGTCGTCGTCCTCGAAGAGGATGTTGAGCACGCCGTTCTTCTCTTCCACTTCGAAGTCGCCGCTTTCTTCAGCGCGGATGAGCGCCTGCTTCAGGGTTTCGAGTGCGCGGTCGGATTCGTTGCGGAAGGTCGATTCGTCGATCATGTGTCGAGTGTAAATGGGAGCGAGTTCGAGGAAATGTAGATCCCTTTCGGGAAACCGAAACAAAAGGCTACTGTTTCGGCTCGACGATGTAGACGAGGCCGTTCCAGTCGTCGGTAAGCAGGAACGTATCGGGGCCGAGGCGCAGCAGCCCGCAGGGGCGGCCGTTCACGTGGAAGTGTGGATTGGCTTTGGTGGGGCGGGTGAGGAAGCCTGTGATGAAGTCGTGCGGCTTGCGGTCCTTCGGGGTAAAGCTGACGACCGAGTAGCCAGCGCCGATGGTGACATCGCCCGAGCCGTGCAGCGCGACGAGGAAGCTGTCGTGCAGCGTTTGGCTGGCGTCGCCGAAGTAAGCAAGGCCGAGAGGCGCGGCGTGCGGCGCGAACCACGCGTAGGCGGCAGGGACGTGTTCACAGGAGTGAAGCGGTTCGGGTGCGGGGCCGAGATCCTGCCCCACGGCGGCGTGCTGCTGCGCGGCGAGGTTGGTCCCGGCGGCGTGGATGTTCGCGCCCTGCTTGCCGTAGACGGAGTCCTTTGCAACGGGGTGCTCTGCGACTCTGGCATCGCCGTCGTTGGCCATGGCAGGAAGAGGCGTGTCGTCGTGGACAGGCTTGCCCTGTGCGAAGTAACAGGTGGGCCAGCCGTAGTGGGGTGCGGGTTGCTGGACGATGGGGCCGGGGTGCTGGTTGGAGTCCAGCTCGAAGAAGGGGTCGTCGGGCTCCTGCTTGCCGAGGTGGTCGTCGCCCATGTTGGTGGCAACGAGTGCGCCGCCGTCGAGTTCCGGGACGAAACGTAGATCGACGGCATTCCTCATGCCGTGCGCGACGATGCGCTGGTCGCTGCCGTCTGGGTTCATCGAGGTGATGGCGGCGCGCGCGGCTTCGTTTTCGCGGCAGTAGTTGCAGGACGAGCCGACGGCGACGTAGACACGCGTCTTGCCGTGGAGCGTGGCGACGTCCACGGTGCGGGTGAGATGCCAGCCGCCGTATTTGTAGTTCAGGCCGTAGTCGGGGTAGCGCGCGAGGACTTCGGGTGCGGTGGTGGGGCGGTTGTCGCCAGCTTTGTAGCGGTAGCGGACCAGCTTGTCGGTGAGCGGGATGTAGACCCACGATTGCTTCGTGGCCGGGTCGGTGTAGAAGGCGAGGTTATTGGGGTTGCGCAGGCCGGTGAGGTAGGGCGTGACGCGCGTGAAGGTGTGCGTGGCAGCGTCGTAGCCGTCGAGGATGTAGATGGCGCCGCGGGTGTTGTCGGCGAGGTTGTACATCGTCGTGACGAAGATGCGACCGTCGGGCGCCTGCGCGAAGAAGCGAGGACGGTGGAAGCCGCGCGCGGCGATGTGGACGTCCAGCGTGGCGGGAAGCGTGAGTGTAATGCTCTTCGCGGGCGCGATCTGCAGTGTGTGGCTGGTCGTTTGCCCTGTCAGGACAGGCGCAGTGAGGGCTAGAACGGCTGCAAGAAGACGCGGGAAGAGACGCATGGTGGGTTAGACGCGTCGGAGCTGCGGGGAGTCGCGGATTCCGACGCGCAGAGGACTCGGCGTGCCCGACAACTCTCTTCCAGGATGTCGGGCCGCGGGGATGATCGCTCCGTTAGCGAGCCTGGGGGCCGACCAGAGTCGTCGGGCAGGGGCCGTTGGGGCCGGTGGGCTCGTAGCGTAGATGCAGGTCAGAGAACGTGAACTGCTGGCAGGTGAACTCGCGCAGCCGGGTGGACTCGAAATAGCGCGAGCGCGCGATGAAGATCTCGGCTTCCTTCGGCGTCAGGTGGCCGGTGGCTGTGACGAGTTGAAAGCGCCGGGGGCCGTTCGGGACCATCGGCTCTGGTTGCAGCCAGCGGTGGGTCAGCTCGCAGGTGGGGCGGCCTCTGTGCGTGGGCGTCACCGTCTCGCAATGCTTGGCGTCGGAAACGAAGCTGATCGTGATGATCGCGTGGCCGTTGAGCACGCGCATGTGCGCTTCGTTCTCTTGATACTCGCCGTCGGTCTGGTTTTCGCGGGCGTGGAAGACGGCGCGGTACTTGGTCGGGTCGAGCAGCGAACGGTTCGTGCGGACGAAGGTTGAGGGCGTCGAGTTCGGGTCGGCGTAGCCGGTGGGGAAGACGAGCGTAGCAACGCGGTGCCAGCCACCGTTGTCCGGGGCGAGAACTGCGGTAACGAGGTGGTGGTCCAGTTCGACGGTGACGAGCGCATCGGATTCGGAACCGGTGCCGAGAGGAGCGAACTCCACCTGAAGGCTGTGCGGGGCGGGAGTGGGCTGGTCCTTGGCGGTGTACTGCGGCGGCGCGCCCATCGCGGTCAGGGCGTTGCGGCGGGTGCGTTCGTCGTCGGCTGTGAGTTGGCGTGCGAGCGACTGCGGCGCAGGTACTCCAAAGTTGACCGGGTAGAACTCGATGGCCCCGAGGCCGCTACTGACCGGCGCGAGCGGGTTGACCGTTGCAGGGGCTGCGGCGTGGGCTTCATGCGCGGCGGGTGGAGCGGTCGGCGGCGCAGTGAAGCTGGAATGACGTTGCGCCGTTGCGCTCAGTCCGGTGACGGAAAGAGCTGCAACGGCGGCAAGGGTGAGGATAGAGGTGAAGCGCGCAGAATGTGCGGGCATGATCGTGTTGTTCAGGGGCCTTTAGAAAGGGATGTCGTCGTCGGTGATGCCCTGGTCGGCGTAGTCGGGCGCCGGCGCCTGAGCATACGAGTTGGACGCGGACGATGCGCGCGAGCCGCCGGAGTATCCGCCGGAGGAGCGCTGTTCGTAGCCACCACCACCGGAGCCACCTTCGCCGCGGCCGCCGAGCAGGCTCATTTCGTTCACGAGGATCTCGGTGCGGTACTTCTTCTGGCCGGATTCCTTGTCGTCCCAGGAGCGCGTCTGGATCTTACCTTCGACGTAGATCTGGGTGCCCTTCTTGACGTAATCGCGGATGATTTCAGCGGTGCGGCCGAAGGCAACGAGGTTGTGCCACTCGGTCTTATCTACCCACTGTCCGGTCTGGTCCTTGGCGCGGTCGGCGGTGGCGAGCGAGAAGCTCGCGATGCTCATGCCGCCTTGCGACGCGCGGATTTCGGGGTCCTTGCCGACGTTGCCGAGCAGGATGACTTTGTTAACGCCTTTAGCCATGGGTTGTTCTCCGTTTCGCTGATAAAGATAGCAGAGGGAAGTGCGTGGATTTCTAAGCTTTTGACCGATCGCCGAAGATCTTGGATATGCCGAGCGCGAGCGTCAAAAAACCTGTGGGCAGGCAGCCCATCGCGATCATCAGCAGAAACCAGCCGCCGTTGGTGTGCGGACCCAGTCGAGAGACGCCGCCGCCGATCGTGAAGAGCAGCACGACAGAGAGCAGACCTGTCCCGAGAATGCCTGTGCCAGTGCGTAGAAGAGTGCGTGTGTCTTGCTTCATCCGTGGGCCTTACTTGTAGTACGCAAGCATCGCGTAGACGGCCACGCCGGAAACCGAGACGTAGAGCCAGATGGGGTAAGTCCAGCGCGCGAGCTTGCGATGCGCCGGGAAACGTCCTGTCAGCGACAGGAAGAACGTGATGAGGATGAGCGGAAGGCAAACGACGGCCAGCAGAATATGCGGCAGCAGCAGCACGTAGATATACAGGATGCGTGCCGTCGCGTGCTCCCTGGGGAAGAGCATGTCGCCGTGCAGCACGTGGTTGGCGATGTAGGCCACCAGGAAGACGCTCGAGACGATGAACGCGCCGAACATCGCGTTGCGGTGCGCCTTGATGTTGCGCTGCTTGATGTAGTTGAAACCGATGATGAGGAAGATGGCGCAGAGGGCGTTCAGTACCGCGTCCAGCGCGGGAAGGAACGCGAGGTGCGTGCCCGCGACGTCGACCGGGGCGTGGAAGTAGACCAGCCAGCTCAGAAAGATGGACGCGACGGCCGAGACGCCGATGATGCTCCAGATGACCGAGGCCGGGGTGCGGGCTTCGGTGGGGTACTGCGGATTGGTCGGGGTGGTCATGGTGTTTGTCCGTTAGCGAAGCAGCAGGTGGCCTTGCGCGTTGAGTGCCATCGCCATCAGCAGCAAGGGGAGATAGATGACCGAGACGCGCAGCAACTGGCGCGCGACCTTGCGGTTTTCAGGATCGTTCGGGTTCTTCGTAATGCTGGCGAAGCGGATCGTCGCGACGAGGTAGTAGATGGAAAGCGCAAAGGCCGCGATGGCGTAGGGCCAGCCGGTGATGTGGAGGAAGGTCGGCCACAGGGCGACGGGGATCATCAGCACGGCGTAGAAGAGCGCCTGCGCGACGGTGCCGCGGGCTGCGTCTTCAATGGGGTCTTGGGTGGCGGCGACGCGGATGCCTGCGAGCTTGTAGTCGGCACGATAGAGCCAGCCGATCGCCATGAAGTGCGGGAACTGCCAGACAAAGAGGATCGCGAAGAGCGCGATGCCCGGCCACTCGATGACGCCGCGGGCCGCGGTCCAGCCGATCAGCGGCGGCAGCGCGCCGGGGAAGGCACCGATGAAGGTGTTCAGCGAAGTGATGCGCTTCAGTGGCGTGTAGATCGTGACGTAGGCCACTGCTGTGAGCAGCGTCAACGTGCCGCTGAGAAGGTTCGTGTACAGCGCGAGATACGCAGCGCCGCCGAAGGTCAGCAGAAAGCCGAGGATGAGTCCGTGTGCGAGGCCGATGCGATGCTGCGCCATGGGGCGCGCGGCGGTGCGAGGCATCATGCGATCGGTGGCGCGCTCGAGCGCCTGGTTCAGCGCGCCGGATCCGCAGGTGACGATCGCAACGCCCAGCATCGTGTGCAGCAGCAACATGCTGAAGGGACTGATGCCGGTGCGCAGGCAGCCGAGGTAGAAACCGCCCGCGGCGGTCAGCAGCACCATCGCAGAGACGCGTGGCTTGAAGAGCACCGAGTAGTCGCCGAGCAGCGAATGGCTGCGTTCGGCGGCGTTGGTCTCGGTCGAAGATGTGGTGGCTGTGGACACTGTCTCAAGGATATCGCGGCAGCGCGTTCGTTTGCGCCGATTACCGCCAGATGTAGACGATCAGCCCGCCGGCGACGATTAGGGTTCCGCCGAGCAGGACCGAGGGTGTGGGGACAGCGCGGAAGAAGAGGAAGTTCGTGATCTGGAAGACGACGAAGAGCGTCGCGATATAAAGTCCGGTCACGGTGGCGAATTCCACCGGGGCGAGGTTCAGCGAGGTTCCGTAGAGCGTGAGGCAGGTGGCACCCACGGCGAAGAGCAGGATTCGTGAAGCAGGCGAAGACGAGCCGAGCGCCACGCGGACGACCGCATCGCCGGTAGCCTCGAGCACCGTTGCCATCAGGACAAAGAGAAAGACCTTCATGGAAATATTGTCGCAGGCCGAACTCGGTGTGGTTCCTGGCGGATGGCGCAAAGGGGGTTGCGGCGAATCCCGTTCGGGCTTATGCTGCGGGTAGAAGCGCGACTGGTGTTTCTTTCTGTTGCGCCGCGAGTGAGGTCCGTCTTCAGCAGTGAATGCATGAAGGATGTACGGCTCGGAAATGGTGGCCCGCCCGGCCAGGAAGGGCGCGCGGCTGCCGGATGGCGCGCGGTCACTCGCGTCCTCCGAAGTTACGCTCTGCGGCTTCGCCTGGCGGTTGCGAGAGCCGGGCATGATCTTGCCGTAACGCTTACCCCCTCGACGTGTCAGCTTTGTGATGGCCCTGTGCTGCAGTTGAACCGCGTACGTCTGTGCGACGACTGCTTGAGCGGGCCGGAAACGACGATGGTCGGTAACAACGAATGTCCCCGCTGCGGAGTCGCGATGGGGTGGGAGTCGGCCCGGATGGCCGCTTCCTTTGGTTTCCATGAATGCACGATGTGCCGGCTTGCGCCCCCGGATTTTGCGCGAGCTGTGAGTTATGCCGAGTACGGCGACGTCGTTCGCGATCAGCTTTTCCTCCTCAAATATCAGCACCAGCGTGAGACCGGAACCCATTTGCTGGGGGCGCGGTTGGCGCAGGCAATTGTCACGATGCGCGGCGATATGTCCGCCGAGGTGATGGTTGTGCCGGTGCCTCTGTACTTCGCTCGCGAACGCGAGCGCGGCTTCAACCAGGCTCTGCTGCTGGCTCGTGGAGTGCTGGTGCGGCTGAAGCGCACAGCACCGGAGTGGAAGCTATCGCTGGCGACGAATGTTTTGGAGCGCGTGAAGCCCACGCCTGCGTTGTTTTCGCTATCGCCGAAGCAGCGCCGCGAGCGTCTGCAGGGTGCGTTCAAGGTGATTGCGCCCGAAGCTGTGAAAGGTCGCGAGGTGTTGTTGATCGACGACATTATGACGACCGGTTCGACGGCTCGAGAATGCGCGCGTGTGCTCAAGCGCGCGGGCGCAGCAAAGGTGTTTGTAGCGACGGTGGCCCGGGCGCAGCCGCACGGCAGCGCATGGATGCACGATGCGTCGGCCGAAGCGCATGCGGTGCCTGCCGGAGTGGCGATGTGGGACGGTGGAGGCGCGCCGGTTCACTAAAGGTTTGGTTCAGAGTTTTGTAGCAGTTCTTTTCGGAAGGTCAGTCAGGTCTGGAGGAGAGAAACGATGCAGCAGGCAAAGCGGATGAGCAGTGACCACAAGAAGATCGGCCACGGCAAGCGCCATCACACGACGACGCCGGTGTCGGGCACAGCGCGCGAGCAGGCGATTGAGATTCGCGCGGGCGTGTTTCGCCAGCCTGCGATGCAGACGCCGGTGCTGGTGCTGAATGCGAGCTATGAGCCGATCAATATCTGCGGCGCTCGCCGTGCGCTGGTGTTGGTGCTGAAGGGCGTAGCGCGCACGGAAGAGCAACAGGGATCGCTGCTGCATTCGCATCGGCTGCAGATGCAGATGCCGAGCGTGATCCGCCTGCTGGAGTATCGCCGCATCCCGCACCAGACACGCGCCTTGAGCCGCAAGAACATCCTTTTGCGCGATCGCAACACCTGCCAGTACTGCCAGGTCGTGCAGACGAGCGCGGAACTGACGCTGGACCACGTTCTACCGCGCTCCCGCGGCGGCCTGTCGACGTGGGAGAACCTGGTGGCGTGCTGCAAGGATTGCAATCGCCGCAAGGGCAACACGCTGCTGCATGACCTGCACGACATGAAGCTGCTGCGGGAGCCGCGTCCGTTCTCGCTGCATACATCGCGTCACATCATGCGAATGATTGGCTCGGCGGATGCCAACTGGCGGAAGTATTTGTACTTCGAAAACAATGCTGCGGCGTAGCTGTTTTGTAGTGATCGCGTGCTGGTTGCTGTGCCTCTCCTCGGCTGCGCAAACGAAGCCGTCCTGTAAAACGTGGGAGCCGTTTGAGGCTCCCGTGAAGGACTTGCCGCGGGGGCCTGCGGATGAGGATGCTCACCCATGCGACGAGCTAACGATCTACTACGAAGGGCATGGAGCAGAGCGCTTTCGTGAGGCACGTGATTGCGCGTTCCGCAGCGTGGGCGAATTCCAGACTTCCGCTGGAAAGCGCTCACCGAAAAGCGGCGACGTGAATGGCGACCCTGTCGCGATCCTTATGCTCGCTATGCTTTATGCAAACGGCGAAGGTGTGCCGCGCAACTTGAATATTGCACGGCACTATGTGTGTCAGGCTGAGGATTGGTTCGAACCTGAAGAGGCGGCGAATGCCTTGGCCGCGACAACGCGCTTTGAAGAATGTGGACCCGATGGTGGCTCGGGGCGAGTCGTGAACTTTGCCTGCCTCAACCTACGCGCGGCTGAGGTGAGTGCTGCTTTGAGCTCAGAGGAGAAGCTGGTTGCGTCTTCGTTGAAGCCAGAGCTTCATCCACTCTTCGTGCAGCTCAAGACCGCGCATGCGCGCTTCCGCAAGGCACGGGCAGCGGAAGACCCTAACGGCACAAGCGGTGCTGTTCAGTCGGGCATGGCTATGGAGTTGGATCTAGATCGTGCGTGGCTGGAGGAGCTGACGGCGATTCTGGCTCGACGCAATCTTGTGATCAATACGACTGCGAGTTCGTTTGCTGCGGAAGATAAGCAGCTGAATGAAACCTACAAACAGAACCTGGAAGACGCTTGCAAAGAAGACTGGTGCACGACGGCTGAACAGTATCGTGCTGCTGCTCGTGCGTGGCTTGCTTATCGCGATGCGTGGGTGGGATTCGGTACGGCCTATTGGGCGAAGAGTACGCCTGAGCAGTGGCGCTCGTGGGCGACGCATCTTCGCAATGTCGAACAGAATCAAGGTACCGATCAGCTACTTCAGGAACTGACTGCGGCGGCAGCGCGTTAGCGGAACGCTGCCGACGAACTACTTCGCGTGATGCTTGCCGCTGGTGTACTTGGCGAGGACAAACTCCTGAAGCAAGGTGTTCAGCATGCGTCCGCCGGTGATCACCGCGGCGGTCGTAAACGTCAGCGACACACCACGATCCGACGGGGGATAGTAGATGTTCGACGCGGCGCCGGAGATGAGATCGCCGCCGATGCTCGAGATGTTGAACTCGTTCTTGCCGTTGTCGCCCTTGGTGATGAACGGTGCAGATAGTGCGTGCTTCAAGCGGTCCTTGGTGGTTCCGGTACCCTGCACGAAGTAGCGCGGATCCTGATGGAAGATCGTTGGCAGAATTGCGCCGCCGAAGATGATGTCGACTGCGCCATCGGCATACTCCGCTCCGACGCGCTGGCCGTAACCCTTAGCACCTTGCACATAGGCAGGGCGGTCCGCCGCCTGGTTAAGGCCAGCAGCGAAGGCTGCGGCTCCGAGTGTCACCGGATCAATGAGCGTACGACCGACGAGCTCAAACTTGAGCTTCGTTGTCAGCGGTGCATAGGGCTGGTTCGGATAGACCACGTAGAAGTTTGGGATAAGGCCGAAGACGCGCTGCGTTTCTTCTTCCTTCACTTCGATCGCCGCGGCTTGCTCCGAGGTGATCGCATCGACGTCTTCTTCGATAGCGGGGGAGAGCACAACGGCGTTTAGCTCCAGGGTCTGTCCACCGCTCAGCGTAAAGGGAGCCAGCGTGCGTTGCGTAAAGCCCTTGGCCTGGGCCTTCAGCGTATAGGCGACACCGGCGTGCAGGCCGTGCAGTGTGAAGCTGCCTGAATCGTCTGAAGTAAAGACAAGATGGTCTGCGGGAGTGGCTCCATCAACGACGATCTCTGCGTGAGGAATGGCCGCCTGGTCTGGATCGACGGTGCTACCGGTCACCGTGGTCGCAAGCTGCGTTGACGGTGCGTTCGGCAGCGATTGAGCGCGTGCGGCGGAAGAAACTGGCAAACAAAAGATAGCGCCAAGAAGGCAAAGACTACGAAAGTTCATCGGAAATAACGACCTATTGCATCTGACGACGCGTTGGCCGGTTTCGGTGCAAATTCTTTGGTGAATCTGAAGATTCTTTATCAGCTTCCTGATATCGCTGCGGATGCTCGTTGAAATGCTTTACTTTCTGCAAAAGATCGTGGATGCTGGTCGCCATGTTCCTGAAGAACTTCTGCGCTGTTGCCACATTGGTGGCCCAGGGATTTCTTGGCCTTACGGCCGTGACCGCTGCTCAGCAAGCGATTGAGCCAAAGGGCGCGGCCATGCGCCCTAACGCGAATGGCACCTATGCGGCTGTGCGCGCGGCTGGTCCGGCAGGTGAGAGCTGGGCGGTACATTCGTTTACGCTGGCACGGTCTGGCGGCGAGTTCACGTTTGAAGAAGGCAACTTCCAATTCTTTACCGCCGTGCAGGGACACGTCACCGGTGCTGTGTTTTCAGGCAAAGGTTCGTTTCGCTACACACCGGCGGATGCGAGCGAAAAGCAGTCGCTCAAGCTACTCACGAAAGGCGCGGCGATGGAGCAGAGTTTTACTTCTCTCGTGCTGCGATTTACGGACGGGACTGCCAGTGAGATTCGCAACGTCGCAACGAAGAGCTCGACCGCTCCAGCGGCAGATATGGCATACAGTTTGCGAGATGCGTTTCGGGAGAAGCTCCACGAAAACATAGACCTGCGCATCACGAAGGACTTGTTTCTAAGCTCACCAACCGATGAGGGCGGGTTCTTTCTCGCGTCGTTTCGAGCAGGCGGCTTCTGGAAGGGCAAGGACCTGCTCTTCATCGTTGATCCGAATGGGACATTCCACGCTGCTCCTGATCAGGTAGAGCTCTCCACCTGGTCTACAGATGATTATGCGAATGTGTGGGCTGCGGCGCGTTTGGCCAACGAGCATGGATTGGCAACGGGGCTGCACGTTTCAGCAGAAGACCTCGATGTGCATATCGCTGGCAACGGCAGGATGAAGAACCGCGCTATCGTGACGCTGCAGCAGCGGGACAAGGGATCGCGGCTTGTCGATCTCGACCTGTATCCGACGCTGCGCGTATCGGGTGTTTACGCAGAGGATGGCACGCCGCTCGACTTCATCCAGGAAGATCTGAAGCAGGATCCGGATTTTGCGTTGATCCTTCCGCAGGGGACGGACCTTCGCGCGCCGACGCGTGTCCTCGTCGAGTATGGCGGCCCTGATGCGATTCGTAAGAGTGGCGATACGATTTACGATCTTGCTCACTCAGCACGTACGCGGTGGTACCCCTCGGGCCATGAGGTCGGTGGTGGATTCGCGAATTTCCGGATGACCTTTCACATCAAGAAGGGACTGAAGGTGGTCGCAACCGGCAGCCAGGTGAGCTACGAGAGCGACGCGGAGGGGCAGAAGGTGGTGTGGGCTACGACGACACCGATTCCCGTCGCTGGATTCAGTCTTGGCATGTTGCAGAAGGAAGAAGTGAAGACGCCGCAGGGCTTTATCGTCGACGCTTATGCGCAGACCGAGGTGCCGGATTTTGTGCAGGGTGTGGCGAACAACGGGATGAACGGCGGGATGTCCACGGTGGGTGGGCTCAAAGAGCAGGTGTCGATGGGGAGCGCCGCCGTACAGATTTATTCCGACTACTTTGGCAAGCTGCCTTATGACCATGTGTCTCTCACGCAGCAAAGTTCATGTCTCGATGGGCAAGGCTGGCCGACGATGGTGTATCTGCCCATCTGCGCGTTCTGGGATGGAACGATCCGCAACAATCTCGGGTTGATGGCGTTCGGCATGAGCTCGTTCTGGAATGAGGTAACAGCGCATGAAGTCGCGCATCAATGGTGGGGCGACCTCATCGGTTGGTCGAGCTATCGCGATCAGTGGATGAGCGAAGGCTTCGCTACATACTCTGCGGGGCTGTATCTGCTGCACACGCGTACGAACAACAAGGATTTTCTGAAGTACTACGCGGATCAACATCGCACGCTGATAGAAAGAAACACCAATGGCGTACGGCCTATCGATGTAGGCCCGGTGACAATGGGCTACCGCGTATCGAATGAGAAGACCGGCGATGTCTATCAAGCGCTGGTGTACAGCAAAGGCGCATACATTCTGCACATGCTGGAGCGCATGTATTGGACGCGCAAGTATGGCGAACAGCCGTTCCGGAACGCCATGCAGCAGTTCGTGAAAGACTATGCGGGAAAGTCTGCAACGACGGAAGACTTCAAGGCTTCGCTCGAAAAGACGATGCCACCGTGGGTGGATCTGGACAACAACAAAAAGCTCGACTGGTTCTTCAACGAGTATGTGTACGGCACAGAGCTGCCGAAGTATGAGGTGGAGTCCACGTTCACGAAGAATGAAAACGGCACCACCATCGCTCACATCAAGCTAACGCAGAGCAAAGTGTCGCCAGAGTTTCGGATGGTGATACCGCTGTATCTGGAGCTCAAGAACGGTGATTCGTCCTGGATGGGATCGATTCGAATTCAGGGAGACACGACAAAGACCCTGGACGTTCCGCTGGGAAAACTCCCCGGCGAGCCGAAGCGGTTCTTCCTGAACGCGAACGCCGATGTGCTGTGTGAGTAGCTACTTCTTCGGCTCGTCCTTCTTCGGCGGGGCCTGCTGGATCTCCTCGTTGCCGTAGAAGACCCGAACCTTGGTGCGGAAGTTGGACTTCTTGTAGTCGGTGTACTTCACAGTGTTGCGAAGGTGAACGGCCTGCGAAAGCGAGCCATTCGCTGCCGCGAAGTGCAGCACGCCTTCGGCCTTGGTGTATGTGGGGAACCAGTATTTGCCGTCGATCTGCTGATAGTACGTCGTGAACGGTGGCGACAAATCTTCTTTGCCTGCGCGGGTTTCCTGCGGCACATTCAGGCCGTTGACGAGGACGATTTCGAAGTCCTGCTGATCGACCCAGATGCGGCCCTGGAAGTAGCGATGGCCTTTGACGATCTGTTTCGGCGCTGAGTCGAAGACGTAGGTGTCGAGATCGTCGACCTTCTGCCTGCCAACGTAGGTGAGGTTGTAGTCCGGCAGTTGCTCGGTGGTGAGGATGAAGGGCAGACGCTCGGCGACGTCTTTCATGTCGTTCTCCGTCAGAATGACGCGCTCGATCGTGTTCTGTGGCGCGAAGACGACCTTCTCCACGCGGTGACCATCCTTGGGGTCGAAGGTGATGTCGGTGACCTGCATGTACTCGCCATCGGGGCGGTTGGTATCGTCGGCAATGGTGTTCATCTTGACGGTCTGGCGGAATTCGTAGTCCTGACGCGCCTTCTCGAATGCGGATTCGCGTTCGCCCATGCGCTTGATGAGGTCGGGCACCATGATGCCTGAGGGCGCGGTGGGGTCGATGGGGCCGAAGCCTTCCTGCGCGTGAGCGGCGAGCGTGGTGAGAGCGAGGGCGGCTGCGAGGGTCAGGGCGATGCGCATGGTCATTAGGTTAGACGACGAAGCGCGCGGCAAGTTGCGGGGAGTCCGGGGTGTTGCCGATGACGTGGCGCGAGTGGAAAGCTTTTGACGGAAAGAGCGCGACGGACGCCAGGGGACTCGACGGAATCCGAGGCGTCACTTGGCACTCTTTGCGCGAATCGGGTGCCCCAGGTCTCGATTTTTGAGACCTGGGTTTGCAGGATGCTCGGGGAGTTGTGGCCGCCCACCCGGCCCGATGAGGCCGCGTACAAGCGGCGACCCATATTTCCGCTCTGGCGTACACTGGCGGCGATGCGAAACCTTCTTGCTGCTGCGATGCTCCCTGCTGCGCTGGCTTTTGGCTGCGTATGTACTTCTGCGCAAACGCCCGCGCCTGCCAAACGACCGATGACCTTTGCCGACCTGATGGCGGTGAAGCGGGTGAGTGATCCGCAGGTGTCGCCGAGCGGGAAGTGGGTGTTGTTCTCGGTGACCGATGTGTCGCTGGAGAAGAACTCGAAGGTGAACCACCTGTGGGCGGTGCCGTCGGAGTCAGGGTCCAGCGTCCAGGGCTCAGGGTCCAGTGAGAAGCAGGTGACTACAGGGAGCGGCGAGTCGAATGGGCGCTTTTCGCCGGATGGCAAGTGGGTGATGTACACGTCGAGCGAGACCGGGTCGTCGCAGATTTGGCTTGCGCCATGGGATGAGAAGGCGGGCAGGCTAGGCGCAGCGCATCAGGCGACGGCGCTCGAGACTGAGGCTGATGGTGCGATCTGGGCTCCGGATTCGCGGCACATTTTGTTCACGTCGAGCGTGTGGCCGGAGTGCGAGTCGAAGCTGGCGGCGGGGCCTGCGCATGATGATGCGGAGGCGAAGTGCAACGCCGACAAGGACGCGGCGGAGACGAAGAACCCGGTGAAGGCGCGGGTGTTTGATTCGCTGCTCTATCGCCACTGGAACCAGTTCATGGGGCCGAAGCACTCGCACATCTTTTATGCGGATGCGCTGGCCGGTACGCATGTGTCGCCGACGGACGTGACGCCCGCGAGCGTGGTGGGCGAGCATGAGGCGCCGACGTTCTCGCTGGGCGGCCCGCTGGGGTATGCGATCTCGCCGGATGGTAAGGAAGTCGCGTATGTCGTGAATCTGGATAAGGTTCCGGCGGAGTCGACGAACAACGATGTGTTTGTGCTGGCGGTGGGCGCTGATCCGCATACGGCGAAGAAGGTGTCGACGGCAGCGGGGAGCGATGATGGGCCGCAATATTCACCGGATGGGAAGTGGCTGGCGTGGCGGAGTCAGGCGCGGAATGGGTATGAGTCGGACAAGTTTGATCTGGTGGTGATGGATCGGGCGACAGGGAATATCAGGAACCTGACGTCGAAGTTTGATCGAGGTCTCGATGAATTTGCTTGGGGAAACGCTTCATCTCTCGTGACCTCGAGTTCCTACCGCGGCCACACCAATATTCAGCTTGTTACGCTGGAAGGCAAGCTTAGCAACACGTATAACCCCATTGAAGCTGGTTCTAGAGGTGAGTACAGCGACATCGTTCCGTTGCACGCCGAGGATTCAGTCATCGCGATTCGTATAGCTGTGAAGGAACCTGCTGAGATCGTGAAGATTTCAAACACAATGGATAGCGGTGTAACTGAAGATGGCAACGGCTTCTATCACTTTTTCGGGACGCGGCATAAGAATCTCTCGCATCTGAACGATGCGCTAGTCGCTTCTTTGGAGTTGTCGCGACTAGACGAATTTGAATTTGCCGGGGCAAACGGCACGAAGGTTCAAGGCTTCCTCGTGAAGCCGCCGAACTTCGATCCGGCGAAGAAGTATCCGGTGAAGTTTTTGATTCATGGCGGGCCGCAGGGCGCTTGGGGCGATGCGTGGTCGTATCGGTGGAACCCTGAGTTGTTTGCCGCAGACGGCTATGTCGTCGTGATGGTGAATCCGCGTGGGTCGAGCGGCTATGGGCAGAAGTTTTTGGAGCAGGTGAGCGGTGATTGGGGTGGGCGCGCGTATGAGGACCTCATGAAGGGGCTCGATTATGCGGAGCAACATTACTCGTTCATCGACAAGGACCGCGAGTGTGCGTTGGGTGCGAGCTATGGCGGCTACATGGCCGACTGGGTGCTGACGCATACGAACCGCTTCAAGTGCATCGTGACGCACGATGGCATGTACAACCCGCAGAGCGCGTTTGGCACGACGGAAGAGTTGTGGTTCAACGAGTGGGAGTATCGTCCGCTGGCGTCGAATGCTCCTGATGCAGTGGTGGAGCAGACGAAGCCTGCCCATCCGTGGGACTTCTACGACAAGCCGGTGAGTGAAGACCCGTTCCGCAAGTGGTCGCCGATGCTGCACATCAAGGACGCGCATACGCCGACGTTGGTGGTGCATGGTCAGCGGGATTATCGCCTCGACGTCTCGGAGGGCTTCCAGTTGTTTACGGCGCTGCAGTTGCTTGGCGTGCCGTCGAAGATGCTGTACTTCCCGGATGAGGGGCACTGGGTGATGAAGCCGAAGAACTCCGAGCTTTGGTACGAGACGGTGAACGACTGGTGCGACAAGTGGACGCACTCGGGCAAGTATGCGATGCAGGGAGCAGGGGTTGCGCGATGAGTTTTGGAAGACCGAAGAAGCCGCGCGCGCCGATGGAGTTTACCGAGTTGCTGGATTGTGCGGCGAAGTCGCTGGGCGCGAAGATGAAGAGCGAGCGCGACCTGCGGCGCAAGCTGGCGGAACGCGCTACTCCTGATGAAGACGGGCGTGCGGATGTGGAGCGCGTGATGGCGAAGCTGAAGGAGCTTGGCTATCTGAGCGACGAGCGTTTTGCGGCGGACTATGCGCGACTTCGCCAGGAGAACGAGAAGCTGGGGCGTCGGCGCGTGCAGCAGGGGTTGATGCAGAAGGGCGTGCCGCAGACGGTGGCGAACGAGGCCATCGGCGCGCAGTATGACGAGGTGGATGAGGCAGCGCTGGCGCGGCAGTATGTGGAGCGCAAGCGGCTGAAACCGCCAAGCGGCGATCGCGAGCAGAAGGCAAAAGAGACGGCGAAGATTATGCGCCGGCTGGTGGCAGCGGGATTTTCGTCGCGCGCAGTGTGGAAGGTGCTGCGCGACTGGGGCGGCAGCGAGGTCGAGGAAGTGGATATGGCGGATGAGGCCGAGTAGCTTCCGGCACTCTGGATAACTGGACGACTGGCACTCTGGAGTGAACATTGGCAGTTGAGAAAGCAAAGGCGAACGCAACGAGCGCGAAGGACGCAACGGTACGCGACGGCATTGTCGGCTCGCCGCAGCGTCTGGTGGCGATTGATTGGTCGGGCCGTATCGATGTGGCTGGGCAGCGGCGGCATATCTGGGCGGGTGTTTGGACGCGTTTGGCGGATGGCCGCGTGCGCGTGCAGCTTGAGGCGGGGCGCACGCGTGAGGAGGTGGCGGCTTGGCTGATCGAGCTTGCCGCGGAGACGCCGAGCATGGTCGTCGGCATTGATGCGTGCTTCAGCTTTCCGGCGTGGTTTCTTGAGGAGCATGGATGCTCGGATGCATTTGCGTTTTGGCGCAAGGTGAATGCGGGGCTGGCCGAGCAGTGGCTTGCGCGCGAGGGCGATGAGATAGCTCGCGACGAGCGCTTCTGGGGCAAGCCGCATAAGCGGCCGGAGCAGTTCTGCGGCGAGGGGTATCGGCGGATGTTTCGTTTCGCTGACTACGACAATAAGATCGCGCAGGGCGAGCCGGGCGGCGACCCGGAGCGTGCGGCGAAGATGCGTGGGATCACGGCGAAGTCGCCGTTTCAGATTGGCGGATCGGGCTCGGTGGGGACGGGGTCGCTACGCGTGATGCCGATGCTGGAGCGGCTGCGCGAGGCGGGGTTTCGCGTGTGGCCGTTTGAGGCGTCGGCGATCGGCGCGAACCGGCCGCAGCCGCTGGTGTGCGAGATGTACACGCGCCTGATGACCGGCGCGGTGGCGAAGTCGAATGCAGAGGCGCGGCGGGCGTATCTCGCGGCGAAGCGCAAGACGGATGCGCTGTACAAGCATGTGGGCCGCGCGGTCATGAGCAAGGCGCTGGGCAGCGAAGACGCGTTCGATGCGTTGGTGAGCGTGGTGGAGTTGGCGCGGCACGCGGAGGAGTTTGCGGGGCTGAAGGCTACGCGGGATGCGGAGTTGAGGCGTGAAGGGCTGACGTGGTGGCCGGGGATTTCAGCCTGACTCGCTGATAAACTAAAGCTCTATGCGTAACTTGTCCGGCAATCAGATTCGTGAAGATTTTCTGCGGTTTTTTGAAGGGAAGGGGCACCGTCGTGTGCACTCTTCGTCGCTGGTTCCGGCCAATGATCCGACCCTGCTGTTTACCAATGCGGGTATGAACCAGTTCAAGGACGTGTTCCTTGGCGCGGAGAAGCGTGAGTATACGCGCGCAACCACGTCGCAGAAGTGTGTGCGTGCCGGTGGCAAGCATAACGATCTGGAGAACGTCGGCTTCACGCGTCGTCATCACACGTTCTTTGAGATGCTTGGCAACTTCAGCTTTGGCGACTACTTCAAGAAGGACGCCATCGCGTATGCGTGGGAGTTGCTGACCTCGCCGGATTGGTTTGGGATTCCGAAGGACAAGCTTTACGTCACCGTCTTCGAAGGCAACGACAGTGTGCCGCGCGATGACGAAGCCGAGGCGATGTGGATCGAAACGGGCGTGCCTGCTGACCGCATCTTCGGCATGCCAGCGAAGGACAACTTCTGGCAGATGGGCGATACGGGGCCGTGCGGTCCTTGCTCGGAGATCTTCTACGATCTCGGCGTGGAGGCTGCAGAGGAAGCAGGTACGGACAAGCCGTTTCCGCAGGACGATCAGCGCTATGTCGAGGTGTGGAACCTGGTCTTCATGCAGTTCGATCGCTCGAGCGATGGCACGTTGACGCCGCTGCCCAAGCAGTCGGTGGATACGGGCATGGGGCTCGAACGCATCTCGGCTGTATTGCAGGGCAAGCTGTCGAATTACGAGAGCGATCTGTTCACACCGCTGATTACTGCAGCGCAAAGGCTGACGGGCTTCCAGTCGGAGCTGTCGTTGGATCAGCTTGCAATCAGCGATACGAAGGGTGCGCCTTCGCTGCGGATCATTGCAGACCACGCACGTTGCGCGACCTTCCTCATCAGCGATGGTGTGTTGCCTTCGAATGAAGGTCGTGGGTATGTGTTGCGCAAGATTCTTCGTCGCGGCATTCGTCATGGACGATTGCTGGGGCAGGAGAAGCCGTTCATGCACGAGATGGTTCTCGCTGTGCGTGACGAGATGAAGACGGCTTATCCGGAGTTGGTGGAGTCCGCTGAGCGCGTGGCGAAGGTGGTGCTGGCGGAAGAGCAACAGTTTGCGCGCACGCTGGAGCTCGGTCTGCGCAATATGACCGAAGATGTGTTGCGAAATGGGGCGAAGGCGTTCTCGCTGTATGAGACGTTTGGTATGCCGCTGGACTTTATGGTCGATGCTGCGCGTGACGCGCGCATTGAGTTCGATGTCGAGGGGTTTGAGCGCGCGAAGTTGGAAGAGCAGCAGCGTGCGCGTGCTTCGTGGAAGGGCGGATCGCAGAAGACGGCGGCGCCGGTGTATCGCGAGCTCGCGCAGACGGTGTTCGAAGGCTATGGCGCGACGCGTGTCGATGGCGCGAAGGTGATTGCGCTGGTGAAGGATGGCGTGGGCACCAACGAGTTGAAGGCCGGCGAGCGCGGCGAGGTTGTGCTGGATGCGACGAGCTTCTATGCGGACTCGGGCGGACAGGTGGGCGATGTGGGTTGGCTCTATGCGGCTGATCATCAGACTGCTGTGGCTGAGGTGAGCGGCTGCAAGAAGCCGGTGCAGGGTGTGTTCGCGCATCAGGTGGTAGCCAAGCACACGATCGCTGTAGGCGACACGGTGGACACCGTGGTGAACGCTGGGGTGCGCAATGCGACGATGCGTAATCACACGGGCACGCACCTGCTTCATGCAGCGTTGCGACAGGTGTTGGGCACGCATGTGAAGCAGGCGGGATCGTTGAATGATCCGGGTCGTCTGCGCTTTGACTTCTCGCACTTTACGGGTGTGGCTGAGGAAGAGCTGCAGGAGATTGAGGACATCGTCAACGCGCAGATTCTGGCGAACACGCCGGTGCAGACGATGGTCGATGTGCCGATTGATGTGGCTGTGCATGAGTTGGGCGCGATGGCGCTGTTTGGCGAGAAGTATGGCGAGCGCGTGCGCGTGGTGAAGATTGGCGACTTCTCGACGGAGCTTTGCGGTGGCACGCACATTGCGGCGACGGGTGAGATTGGCCTGCTGAAGCTGGTGGGTGAATCGAGTGTGTCGAGCGGCGTGCGTCGCGTGGAAGCGGTGACGGGCGCGGGTTCGCTGGAGCTTTTCCGTCGCGATGCCGAGGTGTCTAAGGTAGCGTCGCAGGTGGCAGGTGAGGCGAGTGCTTCGGCGCTGGTGGCGCGACTGACTTCGCAGGATGAGGAGCTGAAGAAGCTGCGTCGTGAGTTGGAGCAGATGCGCATGAAGTCGGCTTCGGCAGCGACGGCGGATGCGGCTTCCAATGCCGTTGAAGTGAAGGGCGTGAAGGTGCTCGCGCAGCGCGTCGATGCGTTGGATAAGTCGCAGATGCGCAACCTTGTCGATGAGCTTCGCGGCAAGCTGGGCTCGGGCGTCGTAGTGCTTGGCGCGGCGACGGATGAGGGCAAGGTTTCGCTGATTGCTGGCGTGACGAAGGACCTCACCGGCAAGGTGCAGGCGGGCAAGGTCGTTGGTGCGCTGGCGGCGAAGGTCGGCGGCAAGGGCGGTGGACGTCCTGATCTGGCTGAGGCTGGTGGCTCGGATGTGGCGGCGCTGGATGCGACGTTGCAGGCTGCGGCTGAGGTAGTTGGGGAATTGTTGGGGTAGTGGTGAGATCCTGCGAACCCAGGTCTCAGAAGCGAGACCTGGGGCACCCGGTTTGTGGTGAGTGGAAGGGGCGGCTGCGCGTGATGCGTAGCCGCTTTCGTTTTGGGCGTTGATCAGCACGCGAGGTTTTGGTGGTGTCAATGCGTGGGTATCCGGTGGGGTACGTGGCGCGATTCACAGCGCGAGCGGCGGCGTGCGAAACCTAGACTGGAAGGGATATGGTCGGGCTTCGCCATCGTCGCTTCGTAGGTGCGCTGCTGTGTGCGTGCGCGTTGTGTGTCCGTGCGCAGAGTGGAGCGTGGGACGCGGCGTTGCAGGCGCGGCAGAGCTTTGAGGCGCAGCCGCATCACTCGAAGGCGGAGTATCGCCGCGTGATGGACAACTTCCGCGCGATCTACCATGCGAACCCGGCGGATGTTCATTCTTCGCGCGCGGTGCAGCAGGTGGCGGAGTTGCTCGCCGAGCAGGGCCGCGAGTTGCAGGACGGCAAGAGCCTGAACGACGCGATGGGGCAGTATGAGTTTCTGCGACAGCAGTATCCGCGGTCGTTGGCTGCACGTGAGACGGCGACGGTGACGCTGGATCAGTTGAAGGACGGCAGTGCGCCGAAGTTTGCAGCGGGTAGCGATAGCGCGGATGCAGCGAGTGCCGACGGCCCTGCGGCGGGGGATGATCATTATCATCGACCGGTGCATGCGGAGGCTGCTTCTGCGGCTACGATGCCTGCTGAAAGCCTCGACGCTAAGAGTGCGAAGGCTACGCCACGGGAGCCGCAGTCGGAGCCGGTTGCGGAGGCTGCGCCGAGTGATAGCAAGAAGCCGATGGCATTGGTGTCGGGGATACGGCATTGGTCCACGCCGAGCTATACGCGTGTGGTGATCGACCTTGGCGATGAAGTGACGTACGAAGCGGCGCGTGTGGAGCATCCGGACCGCATCTACTTCGACTTGCATCATGCGAAGCTGGCGCATGAGCTGGTGGGCAAGAGCTTCAACGTCGTCGATGATGGCTTCCTGACAAAGATGCGCGCGGCGCAGTTTTCGAATGATGTGACGCGTGTTGTGCTCGATGTGCATGAGGTCAGCGAGTACTCGGCGTTCTTGCTGCCGAATCCGTATCGCTTGATCATCGACATTCATGGCAAGGGCGAAAGCGCTCCTGCGGGTGATGCCGTGGTGCCCACGGAGAAACCGGAAGCGAGCCTTGCAAAGCCTGTACCGCGGGAGCCGGTGGTTGAAGCTCCGCGAGCAAAGAGTACGGAGACCTCAAGCCTGCCGCCGATGGCTGTGACAGATGGTGGCGATAGCTTCGGGCTGCCTTCGCGCACGGCTCCGGCGACGACGAGCAAAGTCGCCGCGCCGCGTGTGGTGATTCCGCAGAAGGCCACGGCCGCAAGGCCTGTGCCGAATGCGGTGGTATCGAGCGTGAGTTCGACGACGCCGGATGTGGCTGCGGTAAGTTCGCAGCCAGGACGCGTGAATGCGACGCATAAGCCGACCTCTGCCCCGATCTCATCGAAGACGGCAAGGGATGTCGCGGATGTGGCGCCCTCACCCAAGCCGTCGAAGCATGTCGCGGGTGAGCCTGCGCAGGTCGCTCCGCCCACAGCTGCGGGCGAGACGTCATTGATGCGGGCGCTGGGTTTGAAGATTGGACGCATCGTCATCGATGCGGGGCATGGCGGGCATGACTCGGGCACGCTCGGTGCGGATGGCATTCAGGAGAAGGACGTCGTGCTCGATGTAGCGCTGCGTCTGGGGAAGCTTTGCCACGAGCGTCTCGGTGCGGAGATTGTGTACACGCGTGCGGATGACACGTTCATTCCGCTCGAGACGCGTACGGCGATTGCGAACAAAGCGCAGGCCGACCTGTTCATCTCCGTTCATGCGAACTCGTCGAGTGATCCGACGGCGCGTGGTGTTGAGGTGTATTACCTGAACTTCACGAGCGATCCGGATGCGATGCGCGTGGCAGGTAGAGAGAATGCGGTGTCGACGCAGAGCGTGCATGAGCTGAGCGATCTGGTGAAGAAGATCGCGCTGAAGGACAAGATCGAAGAGAGTCGCGAACTGGCGAGTGATGTGGATGATTCGTTGTATGCGGGGCTTGAGCGCAACAACGGTGCGCTGAAGAATCGCGGAGTGAAGAAGGCTCCGTTCGTGGTGCTGATCGGTGCGAATATGCCATCGATTCTGGCGGAGATTTCGTTTGTGACGAACCCGCGCGATGCGGCGCAGCTGCGTACGCCGGAGTATCGTCAGCGTGTGGCGGAGAGCTTGTTCGGTGGTGTGCGTCGTTATGCTGAGGGCATCAACGGGGCTTCATCGAAGCGGAAGATGGCAACGCAGCGAGCGGCTGTGGGGCATAGCAGCAACGATGACAACTAGCCAGCCGACGGGGTTTTATCCGGCGTGTCAGCGGGTGGTCTAGCGCTTGTTCCAGACGATAGCTTCGAAGCGTTGCAGCAGGCTGAAGCCGAGTGAGTTGTAGAGCTTCAGCGCCTGCGCGTTGTCTTCTGTGACGGTAAGCGACACATGGCGCAGGCCTCGCTGCCAAAGTTGTTGCGCGCAGATGGTGAGCATCATGCGGCCAAGGCCGAGGCCTCGCAGCGAAGGCGCGATGCACAGTTGCGTGATGTGTGCAGTGTCCTGATGAACGCGCGAGCAGAGCAGCAGGGCCTGCGGCTTTCCGGAGTTTTGGTCGACGAGGACGAGTGAATGCTCGGCGTCAAAGTCTCCACAGCCCGGGAAGCGGATGATGTTGTGCAGGAAGCGCTCTGCTCCGGCGACGGTGCGGTACTGGTCGTTGATGAGCGCATCGCCGTGGTCTTGATAGGACCGCTGAATGAGGGCCGCCGCGCCGTGCATGTGCTCGGGGCGCCAACGCTCGAGGCGCAGGCCGGATCCGGGAACGAGCGGCATAGCTGGCTGCTGGAGTTGCGGTGCGCTGAGCGGCGCCATGAGGAACTGACGCGGGAAGCTTTGGAAGCCGTAGCGGTCCAGTGTTGGAGCGAAAGACCCCGGCGGGTACATAAGCAGCTGCGATTCGATGCGATCGATGCCGGGTGAAGCCATCAGCATTTCGAGCAGATGGTCCAGCAGCCTGTTGACGAGGGGGCTCGGGCGACCTTCTGCTTCGTCGAAGGCGTAGATATCGCCGAGCACTGCTTTGTTCGCCTCGTAGACGCAGAAGCCATAGCCGACGACGCTGCGTGTAGCGCGGTCGTAAGCCGCGTATCCGGGCAATACGCGGGTGTTCAGGTACTCGAGCAAGAGGGTGGCGGCGGAGTCATATTGCCAGTGCAGTCGGGCCTGCCAGCGCTCGGCCTCGTCGCGCAGCAGCGGGGCAAGCTGTGCGCCGGAAAAGTGGCGCAGATCGAGGACGTCGACAGATGGCTCGGCGAGGGACATGCTTGTTTGGCAGTATCGCAGAGAGTGTCGCGCGAGAGTGAATACTACGCTGGTTCCGCGCCGTGCAGCGGTTGAAGGTTTGCCCGGCAAAGACACATGCACTTCCTTACATTCGGCGCTTGGAGCGGGTTGCCGGTTGGTGTGACACTGAAGCGAAGGAAATGTCCATGGAGCAGAAGTTGACGCAGGACGCGGAAGCAGGCAAGGCCCGGCCTCGCGTGCTGCTGGTGGATGACGACAGGGAGCTCTGTGCGGGGCTCGAGCGCCTGCTGCGCATGGATGGCTTCGAGGTAACGCCGGTTTACGACGCGAAGGATGGATATGCGCGCGCGACCGACGGGACGTTCGATCTGGTGGTGCTGGACGTGATGCTTCCGGGCGGCGACGGCCGTGTGTTGTTGCGGCGCATCCGCGTGGAGTCCGAGGTGCCGGTGATCATGCTGACCGCGCGCGGCGATGAGAAGGACCGCATCTCCGGCCTGGAAGCGGGCGCGGATGATTATCTGCCGAAGCCTTTTCACGTTCGAGAGCTGGTGGCGCGCATGCGCTCCGTGTTGAAGCGCCGAGGGCCCGTGGCGGCGGCTCCTTCTTCGATGGAGATGGGCGACCTCGTGATTGATGTGGCGTCACGCCGAGTGCAGCAGCAAGGCCGTGAGGTCGCGCTGACGGGAACCGAATACGAAATCCTGTTGCTGCTGATCCGCTCGTATGGGCGTGTGGTTTCGCGTGATGAGATCGCGGAGGTGTGCCTCGGTAGACCGGTGGGAGCCTTTGACCGCAGCGTCGATAACCACGTGAGCAATCTGCGGAAGAAGCTGGGCGCGATGTACGAAGGCAAAGAGCGCATTCAAAGCCTTCGCGGCGCAGGCTATGCGTACACCGGCGGAGAGGCCGCGTGAGGATCTTTCGCTCGCTGTATGTGAAGATTTTTGGCTGGTTCTGGCTGACCTTCGCAGCGAGCGCGGTGTTGGTGGTCGCGGTGACACTGCTCACAGGCTCGCGCCCGATTGGCACGCGCTGGACGCGGATGACGCAGGACCTCTACGCGCATACCGCGATTGATTTCTACACGAGCGGTGGCGAGGCTTCGCTTGACCGCTACCTGGACATCATCGATAAATCTTCCACGATGAATGCGGCGTTGCTCGATGCGCAAGGGCGTAGCGTATCGTCGCGCCCGGTGCCGCCGAACATTGGAGTGGTTCTCGAAGCGAGTCGCAGGACGGGTGAGTCCAGGCAGCGCCTCGGGCGCGTGTGGGTGACCTCAACGCCGCTGATCTCGAATGGGCAGCGGTACTATTTCGTGATCGAGATTCATCCGAAGTTGGGTGGCTTCCTCGATGGCACGTTTGCGCGGCCGATCGGTGTGCGTCTGCTGCTCGCTGCGTTGATTGCGGCGTTGCTCTGCGTGTTGTTGACGCGGCATATTGTGGCTCCGATGCGTGCGCTGCAGGCGGGTGCGCTGCGACTGGCGAGCGGAGACCTCAGCACGCGCGTGCTGCCTGCGGTGTCGCCGCGCGAAGATGAGATTGCAGACACAGCGAAGGCGTTCGACCAGATGGCCGAGCGCATGCAGGTGCTGATTGAGCGCCGACAGGAAATGCTCGCGGACATCTCGCATGAGCTGCGTTCGCCACTCACGCGCATCTCGGTTTCGCTGGAGTTGATGAGGCGCGGCGAGATGGATGTCCTCGATCGCATGGAGACCGACGTCGAGCGCATGAACGCGATGATCGGGCAGATCCTGTTGCTGACGCGGCTGGACATGCAGCCTTCTTCAATGGCGCGGGAGAGGATCGAGCTGCGGTCGATGCTCGAAAGCCTCGCTCAGGATGCTTCCTTTGAGGCGCAGTCCGAGGACAAGCACGTTCGTGTCGAAATGTCGGACGCGATCGTGCTGCCGGGAGACGCGAACCTTCTACGCAGTGCGCTGGAGAATGTTGTCCGCAACGCTGTGCACTATACCGCGCCGCGAACAGCGGTGGTGGTTCGTGCGGCGCGCCGCAATGTGCAGGGCCGCGTGATGTGCGAGGTCGTCGTGGAGGATTGTGGACCGGGTGTACCCGATGACGTGCTGCGCAAGCTCTTCGATCCGTTCTTCCGCGTCTCGGAAGCGCGCGAGCACGACGTCAAGGGCTCTGGCCTGGGGTTGTCGATCACGCGACGCATCGTCGACCTGCATGGAGGCATGGTGTATGCAGAGAAGTGCGCTGGCGGTGGGTTGTGTGTAGTGCTTCAGTTGCCGCTGGAGTAGCAGACTACTTCTTCGCGTAGACCTTATAGACCGCGAGGCCTTGCGTGTCGTAGAGGAAGAGCTGCTGGTACACGCGATCGGGGACGATCACCGGTAGCTGCTCAGCCTCGCGCGTGGGGATCACCAGGATGTGTGTGGTGTCCGGTACGCCATCGGTGCGGTAGTGCTCGATGATCTGGTTGCGGTAGAACGCCAGGCCGTAATCTAGGTCGCGGCGGACGTCATGCACGGCAACGGTCTGCACCTCGGGCGCTGCCTGCGCGATGGCCTCTGCAAGCGGGCGTGCGGAGTAGTTCAGGTCGAGCAGACGACCGTTCAAGCCCAACAGGAAGAAGAGCAGCAGCGCGAGCGGGATGAGCGTGACCGTACGGATGCGCGCGGTTCCCCAGCGACGCACCACGAGCACGATCAAGGCCCCGGTAGCGAGCGCGCCGATGATCGCTACGGCCATCGGGCCCCTCTGCGGCACAATGCGCTGGTACACCATGTACTGCGGGCAAAGCAGCAGCACGAAGGTAAGGATCGCGGTGAGCGTAGCGTGCGTGTAGAGCAACCAGGTGGAGATGCCGATGCGGCGGATGCGGTAGAGGTAATCTCCGGTCAGGATGGCGAGCGGCGGGATCGACGGCAGAATATAGCCGGGCAGCTTCGAGCCGGAGAACGAGAAGAAGAAGATGGGGAAGAGCGTCCACAGAACGAGGAACTCGGGGAACGCATCGCCTGCGCGAACGTGTCCTACGTAGCGAGCCGGCTTGTGGCGCACCTTCCACTCGGCGACGGAAGTGGCAATGCCGTTGGCGAGCGCGCGGAAGGAGAGCGCGGTCCACGGCATCAGGCCGAGGATGAGCACGATGACGTAGTAGTACCAGGGCTGGTGGTGCTGGTACAGGTTTGTCGTATAGCGCTCGAGGTTGTGCTGCAGGAAGAATTCGCGGAAGAAGCCCGGGTTGCGGCGTTGTACCGCGATGTACCAGGGCAGCACCATCGCAAAGTAAAGCAGGATGCCGGGCAGCCAGATGGTGCGACGCAGCGCCGACCATTCTTTGCGCAGGCCGAGGAAGCAGCAGATGATCGCCAGCGCCATGAAGGGCGCCACCGGGCCTTTGGCGAGCGTGGCGAAGGCGCCGAAGAAGTAGAGATCGAAGAGCCAGAATTTCTTGCCCGTCTCATACCAGGCGTACCAGCCGAGCATTCCTATACAGAATGGCGCGGCGAGTTGCATGTCAGTGGAGGCACCGCGCGCGAAGCCGACGATGGCCGCAGCCGAAACCATGATGAGCGCGGCGTCGAGATGTCCGCCGGGACGGAACCGTCGCAGATGAAGGAACGCGAGGATGATGAGCGCTGCTGCACCACTGGCGGAGGGCAGTCGTGCCGACCAGTCGCTGACGCCAAACTCCTTGAAGAAGCCCATCGCGCGCCAGTAGTAGAGCGCGGGTTTTTCGAGCCACGGCTTGCCGTAGAGGATCGGCGTGATGGTGCCACCGACGATGCAGACATAGCTGGCGTGTAGTTTTTGGGGACGCAGCGAGTTCGGAATCATTCGTGCGTGGACTACGTGGCAGTCCTCGGAGTGCGCTTCGAGCATCTCGCGCGCGATTTGCGCGTAGCGAGGCTCGTCAGCGCCGACGAGGCCGATCTGCGCTCCGCCGACCCACGGCACGAGGCCAAAGAGCAGGAAGTAGCCTCCGACGAAGAGCAGGATGACGAACTCGACGAGAGTGCGACCGGGACCGGTGCGCAGGCCGCGCCGCAGCATCGCGGGGCGGAGCAGAGCGCGGACGGTGCGACCTACCGAATGGCGATCGCCTTGTTCGCGAGGAGGCGTGGCGGCGGCGGTTTGGGGATAGAAACTCAAGAGAGCAATCGTCTAAGTGCCGCGCGGGGCGGCGTAAACCAGCTTAAGGCTATCAAAAGCCGAGGGAGAACGTTTGCGGGGAGCCTTGGAAGAGTCCTGTACAGAGAAAGCGCCGCCGAGGGTGGTCGGCGGCGCTGAATGGGATGCCGAGCTAGGCCGTGGGACGGAGCGCGTCGTCGCAGGCACGCTGCAGGCGCGTGGTGAGGCGTTCGATCGCGACGTCGAGCGGGCCGTCGATGGAGCCGCCCGATGCGTTGCGGTGTCCGCCACCGGCAAACTCCTGGGCGACGCGGGAAACGTCAACAGCTCGGCGGCTGCGGAGGCTGATGCGGAACTCCTGCCCGCCCGGCTGCTCGCGAAGGAACGCCGCGGCGCAGATGCCGGCCATGCCGATGAGGTAGTTGACGATGCCTTCGCAGTCTTCCACGGTGGCTTCGAGCTCGACGAGGTCCTGCTCGGTGACCCAGCTCCAGGCGACTTCGCCACGAATCTCCATACGGGTCAGGGCCCTGGCCAACAGGCGCATCTTGCTGCGTGGAGTCGAGAAGAAGACAGCCTGCGTGACCGCGTAGGAGTCGGCGCCCGCGTAGAGCAGCTTCGCGGCGATCGCAAAGGTGTCCGCCGTCGTGGTGGAGTAAAGGAACGAGCCGGTGTCCGTGACGAGCGCTGTGTAAACGCAGGTGGCCATGGCCGGAGTGATGGGCTGGCCGGAGACCTGTGCCATGTCGAACACCATCGCACCGACGGCCGGAGCTTCCGAGTCGATCCAGTTGTAGGTCGCATACTCGCGCCCCGACAAGTGGTGATCAATGTTGATCGTGCAGTCGGCGGGCAGGGCGGTGTAGCCCGAACGCGCAATGCAATCGCACTCCATCAGGATGGCACATTCGACGTTCTCAGCCGGAAGGTCGTGCCGGATGCGTTCTACGCCGGGAATGGCTGCATAGATGTCAGGGACAGGGTCTGCAAAGCAGACGGCAACGTCTTTGCCCATGCCGTCGAGCAGATGCATCAGAGCGAGCGAAGAGCCGATGGCATCGCCATCGGGGCGGGCATGCGAGGTGATCAGGAAGCTCTGGCGCTTGCCGATTTCGGCCAGCAGCTTTTCCATTGATTGCATGTTCGCGGGGCTGGTGAACATTACTTGTCGTCCGCCTCTCGTGTTTCAGATGCAGGACTGGAAGAAGTACGACGTTCGTCGCGTGCGCGTCTTTTATTGATGCGTCCGAAAATCTCGTCCATGCGCGCAGTGAGTTTTTCGGATCGGTCGATCGCAAAGGTGATTTCGGGAACATGGCGAACGGCCATGCGATCGCGAATTTCGGTACGGATGTACGCGCGAGCGGCCATCAGGCCTTCGAGCGTGGAGGCTTCTTCTTTCTCGCCGCCGACGACCGCAATGAGGACGCGACAGCTCTTTCCGCCGGGGGCGAGGATCACCTCGGTCACGTGGCAAGGCGCGATGCGGGGGTCAGTAAGCTCACCCTCCAGCATGGCGGTGATCTCTTCGGCGAAAGTGGACGCGACGCGGTCGCGGTGATGCTGGCGTGCTCTATGTTCAGGCATATTTCAAACTTCGACTAGTCAGGATACCACTGTCGTGACCAGCCTGTAACGCAACAATGGCTGATTCGATTCAGCTTACAACTCGTCGGTTGCCAACGGGAGATCGAACTCGACGAAGGTATCGATTACCTCACAGCCCAGCCCGACGGAGAGACGCCGCGCGGCGTCCTCCACCTCTTGCATCTGTCCGGCCAGGTAGCGTGCCGACGACGAAACGGCACAGATGCCGACGGTCGCTCGGTTCCACAGCGGCGTCTCGTCCAGCTCGGCGACGGAGACGTTGAAGCCGTGACGCAGCTTGTCTTTGAGCGAGCGCACGACCTGGCGGCGGTCCTTGAGGGAGTGTGCGTGTTCGATGGAGAGTTCGAGCGTGAGCAGGGCGACGGGCATGGCTAGGTTTGACGCTGAAGGTGCGCGGTGAGGTGACGCGCGGCGAAGTCGGCCCCGGCTGCGAACTTGAAGAGCGGGCTGAAGCTGTCTGCGGCCGCCGGGCCGATGACGTAGAGAGCAGCAATGCTGGTCTGGAATCGGCGATCAAGGCGTGGACTGCCGTTGGCGTGTGTGCGAATGCGGCTGCGAAGCTCCGGTGCGAGGAAGCGGAGGCGTGCAAGGTCCTGGCGGAAGCCGGTGCCGGCGATGAGGTGGTCGACGAGGAGCGTTTGCTGCGCGCCATCAACAAGGTTGCGCAGTGTGAGCGCGAGTCGGTGATCGTCTGTCGCGGACGCGGTGAGGATCTCGGTCTGGCGCAGGATCGGGAAGCGGTCGAAGACGAGCCCGTGGAGAGCAACGCCGCCCGCCGGGCCGAGGTGTTTGTAGTTCACCGCGTGCCGCAGCGGAGCGGGCAGTGCGTGGAAGAGCAGCGGCAGGCGCGACGAGGCCCACGAACGCCACGAGGGGCCGAGCGGCGATCCAGGGTGCCGCAGGCGCGCGCGCCAGGAGCGCGGGGAGCCATCGGACGGCCCGTGCACAAAGATGTTGCGCTTACGCGTGATGAGCGTGACGTGCGCGCCTGCCTGATGCAGCAGCGCGGCGGCGTTCAGCGAACTGGCTCCGCGACCCAGCACGGCGACGCGCTGGCCGGTAAAGCGGTCGAAGCGCTGATGCTCGGCGGTGTGGCTGACGTACTGCGGAGCGAGGGCTGCGAAGGCGGTGGGGAGGTGATGGTTCACGCTGAGGCCGGTGGCGAGAACGACGGCAGAGGCTGTGAACCGCTCGCCGTCTTCGAGGGTAAGCGCGAAGCTGCCGTCGGGATTGGTGTCGAGCGCGGTGACGTTCTGCGGCTCCAGCGTGGGAACGATTCGGCGCGCGAACTCCTCGCCATAGGCGATGAAGGTCGCGAGCGGGATCGCCATCGCGGTGGGATGGTACGGAAGCCCGCGTTCAGTGCAGAAATCTTCGAGAGTGAAGCTACGGGCGCGGCCAGCGTAGAGATTGGAGGCGAAGCCGTCGGATTTCAGGTGCATGTCGACGGGCATCTGCGTTTTCCACGTCTGCATGGGGCGGCCGAAGATGCGGAAGGGAACACGCGCCTCCGCCAGATGCGCGGCGAGCGAGAGACCGAAAGGGCCCGCGCCGACGATGACCACGGGCTGGCGGGTTGAGATGGGGTGGCGCATAGGCTCAGGTAGCACGCGGCAACGTGGGAACGCGGCACTTCCGATACTATCGTTTGCATTGACCCCACAGCAGACGGAGAGTAGCCAAAGGCTCGGCCGTGTGCGGCGGAGGCTGGGCCAAAGGATGAGCTGGTGATGGGAAACAAGCCGCGTACGTTGCTGGTGGCGAGTCGAGAGTGGGTTTCGACCGCTCGGCTGGCGCTGGCGCTCACGGCGCTTGGTTGCGAGGTCGGGCTGGTCGCTCCGGCGCGTCATCCGGCAGTGCTCGCGGGGCTGGCGCTGCGCGTATTTCGTTATCACGAGCTCATCGCCGAGAGGTGCCTGGCGGATGCGATCCGCAGCTTCGCTCCAGATGCTCTGCTGGCTTGCGACGAACATGCTCTGGCGGCTGCTTTGGCGCTGGCCGGTCGCGATGAAACCGTCTCAGCGTTAATGCGGCGATCGTTTGGCGGCGAGGATGCCGTGCTCGCCGCGTCGTCGCGACTGGCGATGGCGCAGGCCGCCGAGGCTGCACATGTGAGTGTTCCGCGAACGGTGGCAGTGAAGAACGCCGCGAGCGTGGAGCACGCGGCGGAGGAGCTCGGCTTGCCGCTGGTGTTGAAGGCGGATGAGAGTTTCGGCGGCCAGGGCGTGCGCATCGTGAAGACGCTCGAGCAGGCGCGCACAGCGTGGCGACGACTCCACGGCACGCCGACGGTTTTGCGCGCGGTGAAGCGTGGATTCGTCAACCGGGAGTGGAACCTGATGCGCGCGCGGCGGGCGGGCATGGGCCGCGAGGTGTGTGCGCAGCAATATGTCGGCGAGCCGACGGGGGAATTGACTGCGGCGGCGGTTGCGGCGAACGGCGCGCTCGTAGCGTGCACGATCTTTGCCGTCGAGCACGTGCAGAACTCGTTGGCGGCGTCGAGCGTAGTGCGCGTAGTCGAAAACGCTGAGGCGGTTGCGATGCTGCGCGCAATGGTCGAGCGGCTGCATCTCTCAGGCTTCGTCGGCGGCGATTTTCTGCCCGACGCGCAGGGACGTCTGCAGATGTTGGAGATGAACTTCCGCGCGACGCAGTTGGTACATCTGCCGTTGGGCGCGGGGCATGATCTGTGCGCTGCGTATGTGCGCGAGGTTCTGGGGCTTGCCGTGGAGGACCGCCCGGCGGCGACGATGTTGGATCGCATCGCGGTCTTCCCGCAAGAGATGCTGCGCGATGCTTCCTCAGAGGCGCTGCAAAGCGAGCGGGCTTTCCACGATGTCCCCTGGGAAAGCCCTGCGTTGCTGCATGTGTTGTCGAAGCGTTACAAGCTACGGCTGTAGTTACTCGAGACGGCCGGGGCGAGACATCAGTTCGCGAATCGCATCGCGCGGGCTCTTGTCCTGATGCAGAATCAGCGCCATCTGCTCGGTGATCGGCATCTCCACGCCATAGCGTGCAGCGAGGCCGAGCGCAGCGGTGGTGGAGCGCACGCCCTCAGCGACCTTGCCGTTGAGGGATTCGAGGATCTCGGGGAGCTTGCGGCCCTTACCAAGTTCAACGCCAACGGTGCGGTTACGCGAGAGGCCGCCGGTGCAGGTGAGGACGAGGTCGCCGATGCCGGAGAGGCCGCTCAGCGTCTCACGGCGTCCGCCGCAAGCGATGGCGAGGCGGGTCACTTCGACCATGCCACGCGTGATGAGTGCAGCTGCGGCATTGTTACCTAGCTCAAGCCCCGTGACGACGCCGGCGGCGAGTGCGATCACATTCTTCAATGCTCCGCCGAGTTCGGTGCCAGCCACATCTTCATTGCGATAGACGCGCAGCGAGGAGGACGAGAAGTCATCCTGCAGGCGCTTGCCGATCTGCTCGTCATCCGCAGCGATGGTGATCGCCGTGGGCATGGCGCTGGCGACTTCCTGCGCGAAGGAGGGGCCGCCGAGTGTGCCGTGCGGGTTTTCCGGCGCATAATTCGCCATGATCTGCGACATGCGCAGGAAGGTCTTTTCCTCGATGCCCTTGGAGGCCGAGAGCAGCACCTGGTCCTTCGTGAGCGACGGTGCGATCTGCTCCATCACCGAACGCAAAGCCTGCGACGGCGTGACACAGAGGACGACTGACGTGCCGTGGATGGCGTCCTGCAGCTTTGAGGTGATGCGCACGTCTGCCGGAACGATGAATCCGGGGAGGTAGCGCTTGTTTTCGCCGGTCTCGGCGAGCTCTTCGGCGTGCGCGGGAGAATGGGCCCAAAGTGTGAGCTCATGTCCGCCGCGGCGAGCGAGCGAGAGCGTGAGAGCGGTGCCCCAGCTTCCGGCTCCGAGGATAGCGATACGACTCATGCGGTGCGACTCCGTGCGTGCGGGTAGCCGAGGCTACCGGAGGAACTGGCTCTCGGTGCCAGCGCGAAGACGCGCCAGGTTCGAGCTGTGCTTGTAGACAACGAGGGCTGCGATCGCGACGCTGCAGAGCACGAAGAAAAGCGTGCGGTGCGGCGTCAGCAGCCAGGCGAAGATGGGCAGCGCGACAGCCGCTGCGACCGAGCCCACGGAGACGTACTTCGAGAGCACGAGTGCGACGATGAAGACCGCTACTGCAGCGAGCGCAGCAGGCCATGACAACGCGATGAAGACACCCAGCGCCGTAGCGACGCCTTTGCCCCCGCGGAAGTTCAGCCAGATGGGGAACATGTGGCCGACGACAGCGCAGAGTGCCGCGAGTGCAGCGAGATCCATCGCAGGGTTGGGCGAGCCGAGGTGAAAGAGCTTTACCCAGGTGTGCGTGAGCACGACAGCGAGCCAACCCTTCAGCGCATCGAGCAATAACGTGGCGATGCCGAGAGGTTTATTGGAACGCGCCACGTTCGTAGCGCCGATGTTGCCCGAGCCCGACTGGCGAATGTCCTCGTTCTGGAATGAACGCACGAGAATGTAGCCGAACGGAATGGAACCGAGCAGGTAGGAGACAACGATGGTAAGAATCCAGGCCATGGTTTGCGTGTTTGAGTGTACAGGATGATCCTTGCAGCCGCGCTGCACGATTGGATGCCGACGAGTGGGCGGCGGTTACTGCAAGGAGAGACGCAACATTTCAAGCGCGTGTTGCGTCGTCCAGTAGCGGATGCGATCGCGGTCGCCGCGAATGTTGAGCTCTTTCACCTGCGTGTCCTCGCCGTCAGCCAGCGCTACGTAGACCAGGCCCACGGGCTTGCCTTCGTCGGCGCCGTCGAGCGTGGAGGGACCTGCAATGCCGGTGATGCCAATGCCGATCTTGCTGCCCGTGACTTCGCGGATGCCCTCGGCGAGCGCGCGGGCAACGGGTTCGGAGACGGTGCCGTGCTCTGCAATAAGGTCAGCAGGAACATGCGCGAGCGTCGTTTTCTGCTGCGCGTTGTAAACCACAGCTCCGCCAGCGAAGGTGCGCGATGCGTTGGGAACGGCCGTGATGCGCTGCGCAAGCAGGCCGCCGGTGCAGCTTTCTGCCACCGAGAGTGTCATGTCGCGCAGGCCAAGCATGAGTTGCACAATCTCTTCGAGCGATTCGCCGTGCGAGGAGTAGATGCTGTCGCCCATCTCGTGCTCGATGAGTTCGGTCAGCGCATTGACGCGCTGCTCGGCCTCTTCCTGCGTAGGCTTCGTGCAGACGAAGTTCAGCGTAATCTCCGCATTGCCCGCGAGGATCGTCGTTTCGATGTCGGTGAAGCGCTGATAGATTGGCGCACATCGCGCATCGACCTGCGACTCGGGCAGCAGGGCCATGCGCAGCGTGCGGCGCGCGAGATGTCGCTGCGGCAGCGAAGCGGCCAGGCGCGGCAGGCACTCGTTGTCGAAGAGCGGCATCAGCTCTTTCGGCGGGCCGGGGAGCAGGATGAGGATCTTGCGATGGCCGTCGACAGTGGTGTCGAGCCACTGGCCGGGCGCGGAGCCATTCTTGTTGTCGAGCACAACGGCGCCGTCGAGCACTTCGGTCTGTCGCTCGTTGTTGGCTGACATGGTCATACGGCGCTCGGCGAAACGACGCGTGAGTGCGACCATGAGTTCGGGCTCGCGGTAGAGTTCGACGCCAAGCGCTTCGGCAGAGCACTCACGTGTGAGGTCGTCTTCCGTCGGGCCAAGGCCGCCGGAGAGCACCACGACGTCCACCCGCTTGAGCGCGATGCGGATGGCGTCGGTAAGGTGTTGGCGATTGTCGCCGACGATGCCTTTGAAGGCGAGGGAGACGCCGAGGCCGTTGAGGCCGCGCGTGATGTAAAGCGAGTTCGTGTCCTGGCGGTCCGGGGTCAGCATCTCGCTGCCTACCGCGATAATCTCGGCAATCATGCTGCTTTGGATGCTACGCCGATTTCAGCGGTGCTGCATTGTTTTATCGCTGCTGGCGTTTGCCGTTGACGAAGCGGAAAGAGATGTTTGTCTCGGCCGAGAGCAGGGAGCTTTCAAGCGCGCCGCGTGGCGGATTTTTGATCTTGTCGAGGTCGAGCTCATACTGGCGCATCGCGATGCCGATGAGCCCCTTTACACGTACGGCCATCTCTGCAAGCAGGTCACGGCCTTCTAACGCTGCAGTGATGCATGCGCGTTGCAACTCGGCCATCTCGGATCGGTCGAGGTCAACGCATTCCTTCTCGGATTGCGTGATGGCGAGGTGGAGTTCGCTGATCTGTGCGGCGAGGAACTCAAGTTCAGCTTCGATCGCCTGCTCGCTGTTCAGCAGCAGCACTGCGTCGAAGCCCCGCAACATGCGTTCAAGCGCGAGCCGATCGCCACGCCGCGCGGCGTCGTTGGCTTGCGCCATCAGGCGTGTGCGGCGCTGCTCGTCCTCGGCATCGGCGGCGAAGTCAGGATGCAGGCGCTTGGCGACTTCGCGAAAGAGCGCGCGCACGGTCTGTGCAATGTGTGCTCGCTGTTCGGCCAGCGGCACATCAGCGATGTCGGAGAAGTCTGGCGTATCGCCAGGGCGAGCGTGCAGTTCGTTGCGTTTGCGCTGCCACTCGTCGAGCTCTTTGTAAAGCAGGCCGACCTGTCGCAGATAACGGCCTTCAAAGCTGAGGAGTTGTCCGCGCAGATCGCCGAGCGCAAGCTCGCGCTCGGCGAAGATGCGTTGCAGCGTAGCGAGCTTGCGGCGTCGTACAAAGACCTCGCGCTCTGCCGGCGTGGGCTCGCGATAGAGTGCGTACCGCATCAGGCCCCAGTGCCGACCAGCGGTCTTCCTTCGATGCCGAGGTCGAGATAGAAGAGCGTGTTGTTGGTGGCGAGTGCGACGGTGCCGTCTTCGATAAAGCAGAGGCCGACGAGGTCGTTGCCCGAGATGAAGAGCTCTGCCTGCTTCGACGGCGTGATGCGCACGATACCGCGCGTGCCGTGCAGTGCGGCGGCCACGTAGAGGTTGCCATCAACATCAAGCGCCATGCCTTGCGGACGGCCGAGCCCGGAGAAGAAGGTGCTTGTCGAGCCATCGGGAGCGATAGCGAAGATGCTCTGGTTCGAGGTCGTCGTAGGCGCGGTGACGAGCAGTGTGCCATCGTCGCGGAAGCAAAGGTGATACGCGGCAACGGAGGGTTCGAGCGTGGCGAAGACGAAGATCTCGCCGGTCGAATTGATCTTGAAGATGGTGCCCGAGCGGTCGCCGACGAAGAGATTCCCTTCGCGATCAAACGCGAGACCTGTGGCCACGCCCATGCCCTCGGCGAAGGTGCTGATCGCGCCTTCAGGCGTGATGCGGTAGACCGTTCCCTCTGCGCGCGACGACGCGAAGAGGTCGCCACTGGGGCCAAGCGCAAGAGCGGAGATGTTCAGCAGATCCCGTACAAAGGGGCGAATCTGCAGATCGCGATCGATGCGATAGATGCTGACGGGAACACGCTCGCCACGCGGTCCGGAGACCATCGCGTAGAGGTTGCCGTCGCGATCGACGCAAGGGTTCGAGATCAGGTGCAGGTTCTCGGCCATCGGCACACCGATGTTGGCGAAGAGTGCGTTCGACGCGGCTCCGTGGTTGGATGCATCGCGCGACGTGCGCAGCGTGAAGTCGGAGGAGATGGCACCTTCGGGAACGCGTGCGAGTAGGCGCGAAGGGCGGACCATATCGAGCGATGCCGCGAGCTGCCCGAAAAATGCGAGCGGCATCTGTGGGCCATCGTTGGTTTGGAGCACAAGGTGCTCACCACGCACTTCGAAGAAGCCGCCGGGGATGGCCGCTTGCGGCGAAAGGGAGTCGAGGCGCGGCAGCGGCGTCGATGTGCGGATGGAGGACAGGAGGCTCATCGTGTACTCAAGGCTATCGCAGAGCGGGCACGAAGTGTGTAAGCAACTGCGCCGCGATGAAGGCGAACGCGCCCGCGACGACGTCGTCGAGCATGATGCCGGTGCCCTCAGGCAGATCTTCAAAGCGACGAATCGGCCACGGCTTCCAGATGTCGAAGAGACGGAAGAGCGCCAGCGCGAGTAGCGCATGTGGCCATGTGGGTGTGAGCGCGACGAGTGCGAAGAGTTGGCCTGCAACCTCGTCGATGACGACGAAGCCGGGATCTTCGCGGCCCGCTTCGCGTGCGGTGATCGTCGATGCGGGGATACCAATGAGCGTCGCTGTCGTCATCGCTGCGAAGGTTGCAAGCGTGAAGAGCAGGAAAGAAGGATGCCATAGATGTGCGGCGAGCATCCACAGCAGCATAGCTGCGGCAGAGCCGTAGGTGCCGGGGCCGGGCTTCAGGTTGCCGACGCCGACAAAGGTGGCGACGGTCCAGGCCCAGGGAGTGCGTTTTTCGATCGATGCCATCACCGTTGATTGTATTGAACGCGCGCGGTGAAGCACACTAGCTGCATGAAGAGTCTACGGACGTTGGGAGTATTAGTCGCGATGAGCACGAGTGTTGTAGCGCATGGTGAGGCAAAGCCGTTTGGCCCCGCAAACCCCTTTTACGCGAAGAGTTCGCTGCCGTTTCAGGCGCCGCCGTTCGACAAGATTCACGACGACGACTTCGCTCCGGCGTTCGATGCTGGCATCGCGGAGAAGCGCAAAGAGGTCGAAGCCATTGCGAACGATCCCGCCGCGCCGACATTTGAAAACACGATGATTGCACTCGAAAAGAGCGGACGTTTGTTGTCGCGTGTGCAGGCGGTGTTCTCGGACCTCGCGGGTTCGAACACGAATCCTACGTTGCAGGCGTTGGAGCGCGAAGAGGCTCCGAAACTCGCAGCGCTCAGCGATGCAACGGTGCTGAATACGAAGCTGTTCGCGCGTGTGGAGACGCTCTACAACGAGCGAGCGAAGCTGCATCTGACTTCAGAACAGGACCGCTTGTTGACGATCACGCATGACCGCTTCGTAAAGGCCGGCGCGCGCCTGAGCGAAGCCGATAAAGCGAAGCTGAAGAAGCTGAACGAAGAGCTCTCGGTGCTATCGACGACGTTTACGAAGAAGCTGCTGGGCGGTACGAAGAACGGAGCGCTGCACGTCGAAGATGCGAAGCCATTGGCAGGCATGAGCGCATCGCAGCTTGCAGCAGCGCAGACGGCGGCGAAGGCCCGCGGCGTGAGCGGCTATGTGGTGCCGCTGCAAAACACCACGCAGCAGCCTGATCTTGCGGAGTTGACCGACCGCGCGACGCGCCAGCAAATTTTCGAGAACTCATGGCTGCGCAACGAGCGCGGCAATGACGATGACACGCGAGCGACCGTGCTTCGCATCGCAAAGCTGCGGGCGGAGAAGGCAAAGCTGCTGGGCTTCGACAACTTTGCATCGTGGACGCTGCAGGACCAGATGGCGAAGACGCCTGCGAATGCATTGAAGTTCATGAACGACCTCGTCCCCGCAACGGTCGCAAAGGCCGATGGCGAAGCGCAGGTATTGCAGGATGAAATCAACAAGCAGGGTACGGGCTTTGAGCTTGAGCCGTGGGACTGGGAGTTCTACTCGGAGCAGGTGCGCAAGGCGAAGTACGATTTCGACTCGTCGCAGGTGAAGCCTTACTTCGAGTTGAACCGCGTGATCGAGGACGGCGTCTTCTACGCCGCGCACCAGATGTACGGCCTCTCCTTCAAGGAGCGCAAGGACATCCCGGTGTATCGTCCGGAGATCCGTGTGTGGGAGGTCTTCGATGCGAACGGCAAGCCGCTGGCGTTGTTCTATGGCGACTACTTTGCGCGCGACAACAAGCGTGGTGGCGCATGGATGAGCAGCTTCGTCGGGCAGTCTAAGTTGATGGGGACGCTGCCCGTCGTGAAGAACACGCTGAACCTTCCGGCGCCTGCTTCGGGTGAGCCTGCGTTGATTGATTTCGACGGCGTACGCACGTTGTTCCATGAGTTCGGCCACGCGTTGCATGGCATGTTTGCCAACAGCGAGTATGCGTCGTTGTCTGGCACGAGCGTGCCGCGTGACTTCGTAGAGTTCCCGTCGCAGTTCAATGAGCATTGGGCGAGCGAGCCGACGGTGTTTGCGCACTACGCCAAGCATTACAAGACCGGCGAGCCGATGCCTGCGGAGTTGAAGAAGAAGATCGATGCTGCTTCGAAGTTCAACGAGGGCTACATCTTTGGCGAGCTGTTGACGGCTGCGCAACTCGATATGCAGTGGCACCTGATCGGCGCTAATGCTGACGTGAAGGATGTGGATGCGTTCGAGAAGTCAGCGCTGGAGCGCGTGAAGATGAACATGGCGAAGGTGCCGACGCGCTACCGCACCAGCTACTTCCAGCACATCTGGTCGAATGGCTATGCGGCCGGCTACTACGCGTATCTTTGGAGCGAGATGCTGGACGATGCGGCGTTCCACTGGTTCGAGCAGCATGGTGGCATGACGCGCGCGAACGGTGATCGCTTCCGTAGCATGGTGCTTTCGCGCGGCAACACGGAAGACCTGCAGACGATGTACGACCGCTGGATGGGCGGACATCCTGACGTGGAGCCGATGCTCGAAGAGCGTGGGCTCGCGCCAGAGCACATGAAGTAAGCGAGCCCGCAAAACGGCCGCGTCCCATAAGGGCGCGGCCGTTTCGCATTAGTGCTTCCAGCGGTCTTCGTTGTTGCGGGCTTCGGCAAGCAGTTGCGACTGCTCGACTTCCTCGAGAAGCTCGGGATCAAGGATCGGCGAGCTGATCTTGTAGTCGCCCGAGGCCCAGGCGCCAAGGTCAAGCAGACGGCAGCGATCGCTGCAGAACGGGAAGTTTTCGTTTTCGGCAAGCACGGTCGTCTTGCAGGTGGGACAGAAGATAGCTTTGGTCATAATGCGCGACTCCAGCTAAATCATAGTGCTTACGAGGCCGCCTTCGACACGCAATGCTGCGCCGTTGGTGGCCGATGAAAGCGGGCTGGCGACGTAGGCGACGAGGCTTGCGACCTCTTCGCTTTCAATGAGGCGCTGCAGCAGCGAGCTGTTGCGATAGACCTCGAAGAACTTTTGCTCGGCCTGTGCGTCTGTAAGGTTTTCGCCGGGGAAGAGTCCCTGCAGGAAGCCAACGATGCCTTCGGAGCGCGTAGGGCCGGGGAGAATGCTGTTCACGGTGACGCGCGTGCCCTTGGTGGCTTCAGCGAGGCCGCGCGAGACAGCGAGCTGTGCGGACTTCGTCACGCCGTAGTGGATCATGTCGGCCTGCGTCTTCACACCAGACTCCGACGAGATGAAGATGATGCGTCCGTCATTCTTGGCGAGCATCAGCGGGAAGTAGTGGCGCGACAGGCGCACGCCGCTCATCACGTTCACCTCGAAGAGCTTCAGCCAGTCGGCGTCGGTGATGTTGGCGAACTCTTTGGCTTCGTAGATGCCGAGGTTGTTGATGAGGATGTTGGTGTTTGGCACGGCGGCGATGAGGGCCTCGCACCCTTCGGCGGTGGCCACGTCGGCGACGATCGGCTGCACGTTCGGAATGCCCGCGAGCGCCGCGTCGAGCTTCTCCTTCGAGCGGCCGGGGACGGTGACGATCACGCCTTCGGCGGCGAGCGACTTGGTGATGGCGAGGCCAATGCCAGCAGAGCCGCCGGTGACAATGGCGGTGCGGCCTTTGAGTTGCAGATCCATAAGTTCTCCTTCAAGAGAGGAGATGATCGCCGCTAAATCAAAGATGCAACCTTAAGTCGCTTCAGGGCGTGATAGCAAGCTTGAGATTACTTCATAAGCAAGGACAATCACGGTGATGCCTACGAAAGCGATCAAGAATGACGTTATCCAGCTATGGCGCGTCAAAACTGTGTCGTAGTAATGAGCTTGTTTCGCAAGATAGGCGGTCTTGCCTAAACGGAAGGAGCGCACTTTGAAGAAATGTTGAAGTGTTGCATCCGCGACGCTAATAGCGGATACAGTGCAAATCCGAGCTTTCTTATGGGGCATCCGACGATCTTACTCGAGGATCGTTGCCACCACGTCGTAGTCATGCGCTTCGGTAATCTCGGCGCGGTAGAAGGTGCCCGGGACGAGCGCTTCGTGGGGGCCGAAGTCGTTGATGAGGACCTTGCCGTCGATCTCCGGGGCCATGTCGAGCGAGCGGCCTTGCCAGAGGAGTTCAGTCTCTTCGCTTTCGCCTTCGACGAGCACGTCGACCACGCGGCCGATCCACGCCTTACGCGCGTTGCGGCTGATTTTGTTCTGCAGGCGCATGAGTTTGCGTCGGCGCGCTTCGATGGTGCGCTTCGGCACCTTCTGGTCGAGGTCGAATGCGCCAGCGCCCTCTTCGTCTGAGTAGCTGAAGACGCCGAGCCAGTCGAGCTTTGCCGCGGTCACGAAGGCGCAGAGCTCTTCAAAGTCTTCTTCGGTTTCGCCGGGGAAGCCGACGATGAAGCTGGTGCGCAGCACGAGGTTCGGCACGATCTTGCGCGCCTTCTCGATGATCTGGAGGAAGCGGTCGGCGGTGCCGCCGCGCTTCATGCGGCGCAGCACGTTGGCGGAGGCGTGCTGCAGCGGCACGTCGAGATACTTAGCGACGTTGTCGTGGCGCGCGATGGCTTCGAGCAGGCGCGTGGTGATCTTGTTCGGGTACGCGTAGAGGAAGCGCAGCCACTTGAGGCCGGGCAGGGGCGCGAGCGCGTCGAGCAGGTCGGCGAGTTCGGGGCGCTTGCCGGTTATCTCGTCCTTAGGTAGGTCTTCGCCGAAGCAGGTCGTGTCCTGGCCAATGAGCGTGATCTCGCGCACGCCCTGCGCGATGAGCTGTTGCGCCTCGCGCACGATGCTCTCAATGGGGCGCGAGCGGAACTTGCCGCGAAGCTGCGGGATGATGCAGAAGCTGCACGGGTGGTCGCAGCCTTCGGCGATCTTGATGTATGCCGAGGCCTTGGGCGTGGCGAGGATACGCGGCGTGTCGGCGGTGTAGAGGTAGGTGGGCAGCGCGGCGGTGGCGCCGTCCCAGTTCTCGCGGGAGAAGCGGCCAGCGGCTTCGCGGGCGTCGCCTTCTGGGCGCGAGGTTGTTTCGTTCGCGATCTGCGGCCCTGAACCTTCGGGGCGTGAGTGTTGGTTCACGGCCGACGCGTGGCGCTCGATCTGCGCGGTGGTGAGCACGTTGAACGGCGAGGCGGGAAGCTCGGCGGGCGCAGGGCGCTTGAGTCCCGCGGCGGCAATGATCGCTTCGAGTTCGCCGGTGCCGACGACGGCATCGACCTCGGGAATGTTCTTCTGAATCTCGTCGCGGTAGCGCTCGACGAGGCAGCCGGCGACGATGAGCTTTTGCGCGCGTCCGCCCTGGCCGACCTTGTGGTTCACCATCTCGAGGATCGTGTCCACGGACTCCTGCTTGGCGGAGTCGATGAAGCTGCAGGTGTTGACGACGAGGATGTCGGCGTCTTCAGCGCAGGGAGTGATCTCCGCACCGCCCGAGTGGAGCAAGCCCATCATGACCTCGGAGTCAACGAGGTTCTTGGGGCAACCGAGCGAGATGAAGCCTACCTTGGGGCGGGGCTTTTCGATCTGGTTTTCGGCTTCGGGCGAGAGTGTGGAAGAAAGGCTCACAATCCCTAAGTTTAGCACGATTATCGGCTATTTCTTGGGCCGGGCGGGGCGTTGTTTGAGCGTACGCAATGGTGAAGCGGCTGAGTGGTAGATGCGAAGAACTCGAACGCAATCGTCAGTGATTTCAAAGATGATGAGGTGTGACTCGTAGAGCTGTTGATGCATCAATTCCGCGAAGGCTTCTTGCTCAGGGATGCGAGGGCAGCGCGCGGGGAAGTTTGCTAGTTCTTCGATAACTTGGCGTAACCCTTTGAACCAGCTGTCTGCAGGAATCGCATCGTGGCTTCTGGCGCGGATAAAAGCATGATATTCAAGCGCATCTCGCTCGGCGGGAGCCGTGATCTCAACGACGTATGCCAAGCTTCTTCTCCATCTCGTCGAAAGCTTCGCGCACAGGACGCGTGCGGCCTTCTCGAACAGCAGTCAATCCCTCATTCACTGCTGCAACGAAGCGGCGTTCCTCTTCTAGAAGCTCGAGACGGTCCTGTTGTGCCTGAAACGTTTCTGCATCTTGTACGACTACAGATGCAGAGCCATTCACTGTGAGTACTAACGGGGATTTCGTCTTGTGCAGGCGGGTAATGTGCGCCTTGGTGTTGCGCGTGAAGTCGGTAAGAGGGCGGATATCTTCGAGGGCGATCGAGATGTTTGCCATGAGCAGATTATAAGCAGAGAATTCTCTGCTTGCGAAGCTCTAAATTGGCCGGCGGTTCAGCGGCTTCATCTCGAGGATGTTGAGCTTTTCTTCCTTCGGCTTTTGATGGCGCACGATGACGACGCCATTCGTTTCGAAGTGTTTCGTGCGGTGGTCGGTGCCGTGTTCGAGGAAGATGGCCTTCTTCAGCATCGCGATATAGCGGCGCGACTCCTCCTCGAAGTGGCGCGAGGTGACCCAGTCGTAATCCCCGGTGAGGTAGTAGGTGGCCTCGCACTTGGGGCAGTAGATCGGCTCTTCCAGCGTGCGATGGAAGGCCGCCGGTGGCAAGGGAACCACTGGGTCGGTGCCGGGTTGGATCGCGACGAGGATGTGGCGCATAAGGCAGAAATCAGAGATTAGAGATCAGAGATTGCGGCGGGGATTCACCGATCTCTGATCTCTCGTTTCTGATCTCTTGTTTTACCAGATGTGAACGCGTTGCTCGGGCGCGAGGTAGAGCTTCTCGCCGGGCTTGACGTCGAAGAGCGTATACCAGGCGTCGAAGTTGCGGACGGTGGAGGCGCGATACTGGCCGGGGGCGTGCGGGTCGCTAACGACGCGTGCGCGGTAGGTGGCTTCACGCATCTTCGTGCGCCAGATCTGGCCGAAGGCGAGGAAGAACTGCTGGTCCGGCGTGTAGGGGCCGACGTTTGCAGCAGGCTTCTTCTTCAGCGCCACGTGGAAGGCATCGAAGGATGCAGCCACGCCGCCGAGGTCGGCGATATCTTCGCCCAGCGTCTGCTTGCCGCTGACGTGTACGCCGGGGAAGGGCTCGTACGCGTCGAACTGTGCGGCGAGTGCGCCGGTGACTTGCTTGAAGTGCGCGTAGTCGGCGGGCGTCCACCAGTCGCGCACTTTGCCCTTGCTGTCGAAGGCCGCGCCTTCGCTGTCAAAGGTGTGCGAGATTTCGTGGCCGATGACGGTTCCGATCGCTCCGTAGTTCGCGGCGTCGGGTGCGTTAGCGTCGAAGAACGGCGGCTGCAGAATCGCGGCGGGGAAGTTGAGGCCGTTGTCGAGCGGCAGGTTGACGGCGTTGACGGTCTGCGGCTCCATGCACCACTCGGCACGGTCCACCGGCTTGCCGATGCGGCCGAGGCTGTAGTGCAGCTCATGCACGGCAGCGCGACGCAGGTTGCCGCCGAGGTCGTCGGGCTTGATCTCGAGACCAGCGTAGCTGCGCCAGTGGTCCGGGTAGCCAATGCCGACGTGCAGCGTGGCGAGCTTGCGCAGCGCTTCGGCCTTCGTCGAAGGCGTCATCCAGTCCAGCGCTTCGAGCCGCGCGTGGAAGGCGGCGAGCAGGTTGTTCACCATCGCCTGCGCGCGGGCTTTCGCCTCGGGCGAGAAGTTCTGCTTCACGTAGATCTGACCGACGGCGTCGCCGAGGATGGAGTTCGTGAGCGCGATGCCGCGCTGCTCACGCGGACGCTGCTGCTGCGCGCCGGAGAGCGTCTTGCCGTAGAACTCGAACTGCTCATCGGCGAAGGCCTTCGAGAGGCTGAGTGAGTTCGCATCGAGCAGATGCGCGGCGAGCAGATCCTTCCACGCGGCGAGCGATTCGGACTGCACAAGCGCGGCGTTCGCGGTCATCGACGCAGGCTGCCAGACGTAGAAGCTCGACTGCTTGGCGAGTCCTGCGGCGGTGAAGTACGTTGCCCAGTCGATGCCCGGCGCCTTCGCTGTGAAGTCGGACTGCGCCCACACGTTGTTTGCGTGGTGAATGTCTTCGGAGTCGGCGAGTGAGGTCTGCACCTTGGCGATCGCGGTTTCGAGCGCGAGCACGCGTACGGCGCGGGCATCGGGCTCGCTGTACCCGGCGAGCGTGAAGAGCTTGGCGAGGTGTTGCTTGTAGACCTCGCGCACGTGCTTCATGTGCTCGGAGTCTGCAAGGTAGTAGTCGCGCGCGGGCAACAGACCGCCACCGGTGAGCAGGTACGGCGCGTAGTGGTCGGGGTCGTTGAAGCCCGGCGCGACCCAAACGCCGACGAGGTTCGCGGTATGGAAGTTCGTGTTGTTCAGCGGATCGACGTCCGCGCGCAGCGAGCGGCCAAGCGCGGCGGAGAGTTCCTTCTTGTCGGCGATCTTGTCGATGACGGCGAGCATCGGCTTGAGGTTCGCGAGGCCGTGCTGCTCGATCGCCGCTTCGTTCATGTAGGCGGCGTAGAGGTCGGCGACGCGGCGCGTGTCGGTGTTCGCCGCGCCGGGGTTGCTGGCGACGTCGGCGAAGATCTGTTTCAGCTGCGCGTCGGTCTTGTCCGCGACGATCGTGAAGCTGCCCACGGAGGTGCGGTCGGCGGGGATGGTCGTGTTCTTCATCCATTCGCCGTTGGCGAAGAGGTAGAAGTCGTCGCCGGGCTTCACATTGTGGTCGATGTTCTCGAGGTTGATGCCGTTGGTTTGGGCAAGCGCCGTCGACGCGAAGAGCGCGGAGGCAAGCAGGTATTTACGCGAGATCATGTGTGCTCCTAAAGCTGCGGTTTCGATTTTAGGACGAAGTGAGGTGCGCGTGGGCGCCGAGGCGTTGAGGAGCTGCTGAAATGCGGCAAGCCGCACGACCGGGTGCCCCATGTCTCGTTTTGAGGCATGGGTTTGCAGGGTGCACGCGAAGTCGTGGCGGCCCACTCGTCCGCACAAAGCCGCGTACGGATGCCGAGCTCGAGGAGGCTGCATGCAAGAGCTACGAAGGAGCGCGGAAACTATCGCTGGAGCGAAGAAACTCTACGCACGATGCACCTAAACTCTTGGCGAGGCACGAACGGTAGGGCACGGCTTTCAGCCGTGCCGTCGCTCTTGTGTAGGCAAGGGGCTTCAGCCCCTGAGGTGAGCTTGGCGGTTGAGGTAACGGCTATGTCTCCACCAGAGTGTCAGGGATTCCGAATGCGAGTGTGTCAGCACGGTGGTGGCGACTTGATGAGCGCTATCTGTGGACAAATCCTGCGAACCCAGGTCTCAAAACTCGAGACCTGGGGCACCCGTTCGTGCTCCGCGCAAAGAAGATGGCCTCACCGTTAACGGTGAGGCCATTCGTATTTCGTCGAGCTTTAGATCTCCCAGCGCAGCAGTGTTGCTCCCACCGTAAAGCCTGCGCCGACGGCCGCGAGCAGGACGAGATCGCCCTTCTTCAGGCGGCCTTCTTCGAGCGCGGTGTTGATCGCCAGCGGGATCGTTGCGGCGGTCGTGTTGCCGAAGCGGTCGATGTTGATGACGACGCGCTCGAGGTCCATGCCGAGGCGCTCAGCTGTAGAGAGGATGATGCGCTTGTTCGCCTGATGCGGGATGAATGCGCCGAGCTCTGCGCCCGTGAGGCCGTTCCGCGTGAGCAGGCCTTCGGCGCTCTCGGCCATCTTGCGGACCGCGAACTTGTAGACAGCCTGGCCGTCCTGGTGGACGAAGTGTTCCTTGGCGTCGATCGTCTCGTGCGAGGCGGGCTTGCGCGAGCCGCCGGCGGGCATGTTCAGCGAGACCGCGCCGGAGCCGTCGACCTCGTGCCAAAAGTCGATGAGGCCGACCTCGCCCGCAGCTTCATCGCAGGGCTCAAGCAGCACGGCGCCCGCGCCGTCGCCGAAGATGATGCAGGTCGTGCGGTCGGTGTAGTCGATGATGGAGCTCATGACGTCGGCGCCAATGACGAGCACCTTCTTGTGCGCGCCGCTTTCGACGAGCTTTGCGCCAACCTGCAGAGCGTAGGGGAAGCCCGAGCAGGCGGCCGAGAGGTCGAAGCCCCATGCGCCCTTGGCGCCGAGCTTGTCCTGCACGAGGCAGGCGGTGGCCGGGAAGGCCATGTCCGGCGTCACGGTGGCGACGATGATCGCCTCGACTTCCGTAGCGTCGATGCCGCGTCTGGCGAGGCAGACCTTTGCGGCTTCTGCGGCGAGGTCGGAGGTGGCTACACCCTTGTCGACGAGGTGGCGCGTCTTGATGCCGGTGCGCTCGGTGATCCACTCATCGTTGGTGTCCACCATCTTTTCGAGGTCCGCGTTGGAGAGAACGCGCGGCGGAACGTAGGTTCCTACGGACGAGATCTTTGCGCGAACGGTGGTGCGGGGCTTCAACTGCAGACTCAAAACGGTGGTTCCTCCAATATGCCTAGGGCCAAGAGGATTCTACCGGATGCACGCAAGCGAAGCTTGTGAGCCAGAGCACATGCGTTGAATTTTGAAGGGGGATAATGCGCCGGGTTACCCTACTGCGCCCGCGGTGACCCGTTGCCGTTGCTTCCTTCCGGACCTGGCGGGGTTGGCGGGACCGCGTCGCGTAGGACCCGGCACACGATCTAGTGTACCAGCTTGCGGCAGATGGATCGAGAGCAGCAGCCTGTGCATTTTGTGGCAAATGCGCGCGACTTCGTGGACCGCATTTGCGTCTCATGAGCTACATGCTCCGTGTTCAGTCCATCCTCGCTGGTTTGGCGATCCTGTTGTTCGACAACAGCGGCGGCTTCATGTCGCACCTGTTTCATCTCGGGCTGGTGGGGCTTTTCTTCATCGCGGCGGTGGATAGCTCGTTCGTGCCGCTGCCGATTCCCGGCGTGACGGACGTGATGCTGCTGCTCTATGCGGCGGCTCATGCAAACGTGGCGCTGCTGCTGGTGATCTCCACGGTGGGCTCGGCGTTGGGTGGGTATCTTTCGCATGCGGTGGGGCAGGCGGGCGGAGAGCAATTCCTCGAGAAGCACGTGCCGAAGCACATCCTTACGCGGGTGACGGAGTGGATGGAGCATCACGCGATTCTGTCGGTGGCTCTACCAGCGATTTTGCCGCCGCCGGTGCCGCTCTCGCCGTTTGTGCTGGCTGCGGGCGCGGCGCATATGTCGCGTAAGAAGTTCATGACGTCGTTCACGATCAGCCGGTGCGCGCGCCACGCGATTGCGATCTGGCTCGGCGTGCACTACGGGCGCAGCGTGCTGGGCGTGTGGAAGAACTTCTCGACGCGCTGGGGCGTGACGATTCTGGTGGCGTTCTGGGTGGTGGTGGTTGTGTTCACTGCGATTGGAATCTGGAAGCTGGTGAGGACATCGCAGGACTTGAAGCGTAAGAAGCTGTCGGCTGCGTAGACGCTTTCGGCTGTGCGCGCAATTTGCTACGCCTTGAGGATATTCAACTCACCGAGTTCCGGCAGCGTGCCGTTCTCGGCTGCGAGCTTGCGGAAGAGCCTGATCGTCGCGAGGCATTCGTCATCGAGCACGTAGTGAATGTTGCGCGTGAGGTAGTGCTGCACGACGGTGCGCGGCAAGCCGAGGCGCGGTGACCACTCGTCCACCAGTGCGGGTGTGTTGGCCATGCCTGCGTTGCGGCTGTCGATAAGGTCTCCGATGACCTGCGCGGCGGCGATGTTTTCACGCGCGAGCGCTTCCGGGCGGAACGCCCAGACCGCGGCGACCCACGGTAAGCCGGTGTGATCACGCCAGAGCCTGGCGAGGTCCAGCCAGAGCAGTTTGTCGTCGGCGTGCTTGGTGTCGATGGCATCGCGATGCTCGCGGGCAAAGAGTGCAGGGTCGCCGATGAGCAGCGCGGCGTCGTGGTGTTCGAGCATCGCGAGCGGATCGGCGGAGGCTTCCTCAAACTCCGGGCGCGTGGCGTTCCACAGCTCGAAGAGCAGATGCGTATACGCCTGCGAGGAACGGGATGCTGCGTCGGCGGCGATGGTGCTGACGCGCTGCAGCGCTTCTTCGGCAGCGAGACCTTCGGGGTTCTTCACCAGCAGCAGGATCGAGCGAACCTCATCGAGCGAAGCGATGGTGCAACCGGGGATGATGGCCAGTTCCGGCGTAAGCGCTGCGATGGGGATGAGGCCGAGGTCGGCTTCGCCGGTGAGCAGGCGACGCGCGCATTCGCTGGGCAGCGTGTACTCGACGTCATAGCGGCTACGAAGCTCAGTGGCTTTCGGCTCGTGTTCGAAGTCGTAAAGCAGTGGAGCAGGATTCAGGAACGAGATGGCAGCAACGCGGAGTGGCACATCTTCGAGGATACGCCTCTGAAGCGAGGGGAGGGGCTGGGGGAAGGGGTGTTAGAAAGGCCCATTCGTTTATCGGTGTAGAGCTTTGAGCGAAACCCTCTCGCCTGAACCCTGTCCCCTCGCGCTCCTCTGTTACTCTGTCGGCACTGATTCGCAGTTGAGAGGTGAGCGAGTGGAAACGGTAAGTATTGCCGTGGCGGAGGAGCGCCGTCTGGCATGGTTGGCTTTGTCTTTGAGCCCGGAGATGGGGCCGACGCGCATTGGGCGCGTGATGCAGCGGTTGGATCGCGCCGATCGTGTGTTTGCGATGTCGCTGACAGAGCTTGAAGGCTGCGGGATGCCCGCAAAGGCCGTGCAGTTCATCGCCGATGGACGCGCCCGTTCAGCAGCGGTTGCCGAAGCGGCGCGCGCTACGGAGACTGGCGTTTCCCTGCTTTGTCCCGAGGACGAGGAGTATCCGGCGGGGCTTCTTGGAATCTATGATCCGCCCGCGATGCTGTGGGTGCGGGGCAATGTGAAGGCGCTGAATCTACCCGGCATTGCGGTGGTCGGCACGCGGCATCCTTCGCCGTACGGCGCGGGCATGGCGACGATGTTGAGCCGCGAGTTGGCGCAGCGTGGTGTGGGTATCTTCAGCGGTATGGCGCGCGGTGTGGACACGGCCGCGCATCGCGGCGCGCTCGACGCCAAGGGCGTGACGGTCGCGGTGTGGGGCACAGGCATCGACGTGATCTACCCGAAGGAAAACAAGAAGCTCGCGGAGGAGATCGTCGCCAACAACGGCGCGCTGGTGAGTGAATTTCCGATTGGCACGTTTCCCGCGCCGCAGAACTTTCCCATCCGCAACCGCACGCTGAGCGGCATGAGCGTTGGCGTGCTGGTGGTAGAAGCCGCAGAGCACTCGGGCACGCGCATCACGGCGCGGTGCGCGCTGGACCAGGGGCGCGACGTCTACGCCGTGCCGGGCAACGTGACGAATAAGAACTCCTGGGGGCCGAACACGCTGATCAAGCAGGGTGCGAAGCTGACTGCTACCTGGGAGGACGTGTGGGAGGACCTGCCGTCGCAGGTGCGGATCGAACTGGAAGACGCGCAGATGTCCGCACGTGACCGTGCACCGCATGAGGCGCCCTCTTTATTTAGTCAGGAAGGTGCGGTGCAGATCGGACAAACCGAGATGGCCGTGCTCTCGACCCTCAAAACGGACGAGCCCACGCAGCTGGACGAACTCATCGAGCGGCTGGAGGGCAAGCTGGCGAGCGGCGAGATCTTCACCGCGCTGTTTGAACTGGAGCTTGCGGGCAAAGTGCGAGCGATGCCGGGGAAGAATTATTTGAGGGCGATGTAGCGATGTGTGATCAATGTGAAAACTTGTGCCAGGGATTCAAGATGAATGGCCCTGCCGAATATCGTCAGAAGGCCGCCGCTCTGGAGGCTATGGTCAAACGTGGAAGCCTGCGGGTAATCGATGATCATAATGTCGCGCTGGAGGAGATCGTTCAATCAGACACGTGGCCCGATGACATTTTGATCACCGACCTTGAATGCACCATGTGTGGCGAAAAATTCGAACTCTTCGCCAACACCTACCATGGCAGCGCTCAGTGGTCGGGCGCCAAAGGCAAGTAGCTGCTTTGGTTGTATCGCCCTCCGACGAAACTATTTCCCAACCGCTGCGTCTGATGCTTCGGCTGAGAGATTGCGAAACGGGGCGAATCCGGGAAAGTTTGACTTGGCCTCGGCGTTCCGTGTTAGTTTCCTATCTCATTGGCCGGTTTCGGTGGCAGGTGAGCCGGAACAGAGGGTGTCAACGACGGGTTTGTGGCTTGCAAACGGGCTACGGGCTTAGTGGAAGCGGCGCAGGCCGCAGGTAGTAGAGGGAAGCACATGGCAAAGAATCTGGTCATCGTAGAGTCGCCGGCAAAGGCGAAAACGATCGGCAAATATCTCGGCAGCGATTATGTGGTGGAGGCCTCGGTAGGCCACATCATGGACCTGCCCAAGAACGACATTGGCGTGGAGTTGAAGCGCCGCACCTTTGAGCCGACGCTGATCGTGTCGCCGGGCAAAGAAAAGGTTGTAGACCGCCTGAAGAAGCTGGCGGCGAAGTCCGACGCCGTCTTTCTGGCGCCCGATCCTGACCGCGAAGGCGAGGCGATTGCCGCGCATCTGAAGATGCAGCTTCTGCCGGCGGTGAAGAAGAACGTGCCGGTGAAGCGCGTCACCTTTAACGAAATTACTAAGAAGGCCGTGAACGAGGCTTTCAAGCACGTTCGCGACGTGGACGAGAACCGCGTGGACGCGCAGCAGACGCGTCGTGTGCTCGATCGTCTGGTGGGCTATCAGATCTCCCCGCTGCTCTGGGACAAGGTGAAGCGTGGACTCTCCGCAGGCCGCGTGCAGACGGTGGCGCTGCGTCTGATCGTGGAGCGCGAACGCGCGATCGCGGCGTTCCCCGAGACCGAGTACTGGAATATAGATGCGGTGTTGACGCCGCAAGCAGGTGGCAGCGAGTTCACGGCGCGTATGGTGGGTGTCTCCGGCCAGCCGGTGCGTGTGGAAGACCGCTCGGAGGCGGGCAAGTACATCGCCAACGCGCTGCCCGACAAGGGCGCAGTGGACGAGGTGCTTGCGCAGCTTGAGCGCGCCAAGTGGAGCGTGCGCTCGGTCGAAAAGAAGGAAGTGCGCCGCAAGCCGAAGGCGCCTTTTACGACCTCGCAGTTGCAGCAGCAGGCCGCGGGGCGCCTGGGCTTTGGCGTGCGCCGCACCATGGGCGTGGCGCAGCGTTTATATGAAGGCATTGAGCTCGGGCCGGAAGGCACGGTCGGCCTCATCACCTACATGCGTACTGACTCCACGCGTATGAGCCCGGATGCGGTAGATGCGATCCGCGAGCATGTGCGTAAACAGCTTGGCGACCAGTACATTCCGGCGACGCCGAACACCTACGCGTCGAAGAAGGACGCGCAGGACGCGCACGAAGCGATTCGTCCGACGAGCGTGGCGTACACGCCCGAGTTTGTGCGGAAGTATCTCAGCGATGAGCAGTTCCGCTTGTACTCGCTGATCTGGGAGCGCGCGGTCACGAGCCAGATGGTGCCTGCGGTTTTCGATCAGACGACCGTAGACATTCAGGCCAAGGCCGACATGAGCTATGACTTCCGCACGACAGGTTCGGTGCTGAAGTTTGCGGGCTATCTCTGGTACGACGAAGAGAACAAGAAAGCGAAGGCCGCGCGTGCGGATGCCGCTGCTGCAAAGCTCGAAGCGAAGGCCGCAGAGAACGCCGCCGATGCTGAAGCAGAGGCCGAAGCCGCCAAGGACGCCACCAGCGATGAAGGCGCGGCGGACCGTCGTCTGCCTGCGCTGGAGCAGGGGGCTGCGCTGAAGAAGCAGTCGATCGACGCGCAGCAGAAGTTCACGCAGCCGCCACCGCGCTTCAACGAAGCGTCGTTGGTGAAGACGCTGGAAGAGAACGGCATCGGCCGTCCTTCCACGTACGCGTCGATTATCAACACGATTCAGGAGCGCGACTACGTCAAGAAGATTCGCGCGAAGCTCGTGCCGACGGAGATCGGCATGGTCGTCACCGATCTGCTGGTGAAGAACTTCCCGTACATCTTCAAGGTGGAGTACACGGCCGATCTCGAGAACGAGCTCGACGCCGTGGAAGCTGGCAACGAGAAGTGGACCGCGCTGCTGGGCGGCTTCTACGAGCATCTTGAGAAGGAACTCAAGGTTGCCGAAAACGAGATGGAAGACATCAAGGCCTGGGAGAAGCCTTCCGCAGAAGTCTGCGAGAAGTGCGGCGCGCCGTTGATTCTGAAGTGGGGCAAGTTCGGCTCGTTCTATTCGTGCTCGAACTTCACCAAGGAAAAGCCTGTCGCTGTAAGCGCGGCGGCGTTGAAGAAGGACGCGAAGGCCGTACTGAAGAAGGTGCACGACAAGTTCGGGCCGATGGACCTGATCGTCCGCGGCGTGGATGATGCCGGTCGCGAGCACGAGGTTCCGGTGGGGGACCCGAAGAAGCTCGAAGCGGAACTGAAGGCCGCAGTGAAGCAGTGGAAGAAGGTCGTCGTCGACCCTGACAGCTGCGACTTCACGAAGGAGAATGTCGAGGCGAAGCCCGACCTAACGGTGCCGGGCGCAGACGCTGCCGACGAGCAGGAAGATGAGGCGTGCGACAACTGCGGACGCACGATGGTGCTCCGCAATGGACCCTGGGGACCGTTCATGGCGTGCCCCGGTTACAACGAAGATCCGCCGTGCAAGACGATCCGCAAGCTGACGCAGAAGGTGCAGTCGAAGCCTCCGGTGCAGTTGGAGGAGCCGTGCCCGAAGTGCGGCAAGCCGCTGCTGCAGCGTGATGGTCAGTACGGCGAGTTCATCGCCTGCTCGGGTTACCCCAAGTGCAAGTACGTGAAGCAGGAGCTGCTTGACGTGCCTTGCCCGAAGTGCGGCAGCGAAGTGGCGGTGCGCAAGAACCGCCGCGGCGATACGTTCTACGGCTGCACGCGGTATCCAAAGTGCGACTTCACGAGCAACCAGAAGCTGGTGAACGAGACCTGTCCGAAGTGCGAATCAGCGTATCTCGTCGAGGTGTCGAACGCGGAGGGCACGTTCCTCGTCTGCCCGAACAACTCGGAGAAGATGCCGAAGCGCCGCGCGAAGAAGGGCGAAGCTGAGGTCGTACAGACCGCGCCTGACTGCTCGTACGAGAAGAAGATTGGTCCGCCGAAGGTGAAGGAAGAGCTCGCCAAGCCGGACCCTGAGAAGACTCGCCCTGTGGCGATTGCTTAAGAGGAAACAATGGTCAAGATTTCACTGGAGTATGAAGGTCAACTGCATTGCAAGACCGTGCACGAGCCTTCCGGGACGGTGCTGTTCACGGACGCGCCGAAGGACAACCAAGGACTCGGCGAGAGCTTCTCGCCGACCGATCTGGTGGCCACGGGGCTGGCAAGCTGCATCCTGACGACGATGGCGATTCAGGCGCGCACGCTGGGCATCGACATCGACGGTGCCACGGCCTCGGTGACGAAAGAGATGACGGCGGCGCCTCCGCGCAAGATTGCGCGTCTGGCCGTGACCGTGAACATTACCAAGCCTGTGGATGAGCAGAACCGCATCAAGCTCGAGCGCGCCGCGCACACCTGCCCGGTGCATCGCAGCTTGAGCCCCGAGGTCGACGCTCCGATCGAGATCACCTGGCATAGCGCTTCGCTGCTTCGCACGAAGATCTCTTGCAAAGACAGAAGGGGCGTGGCCTAAGCCACGCCTCTTCTGTTCTTGTAGGCTACTTTGCTGCTGCGTCGAGGATTGCTGCTGACTTGTTCAACGCCGCTGCCAGCGCATCGATCTGCGCCTGCGTGCGTGCTTCGTCCTTCGCGTCGATGCCTTCGGTCACGCCCGGAATCACCACCGCTGCATAGCCGGTGAATTCGCCCGGAGCGTAGATGAGGTGCTTGTAGAACGGTCGCTTCGGCAAGCCCTGTTCGCTGAGCAGCGCCGACTCTGCATCGCGCAACGCCGCGTTCAGCTTGGCCTGCCTGGCATCGGCGTTCACCGCGCCGGTCTGCACCGCGTAGACCGCGTTGCCCGCCGCTGCGAACTTCGAAGAGGCATCGTCGAGCGCCGACCAGTTTAGCTTCATGCCGAGCTTGTCGGCCCGCTTCTGCTGCTTTTCGATGTAGCCGGCGACGTCCTTGCCGTAGAGGCGATAGTCGTAGGGCAGTACATCGGCATCGGCCATGTGGAGCAGTTCGAGGCCGAAGACCTGCGACATCTCCTTCAGATACGCGAAGGTCGGGTCAGCGTTCTTGATGAACCAGTTGTAGTTGTCGAAGACCGAGTGATAGACGCCGTACGGGCCGTGCGAGCCGATGTCGGTCGAAGGCACGCCAAGGTGCTGGATGAAGGGCGTGTAGTCCGAGCCGGAGCCGAGCACACCGACGTGAACCTCGTCGCTCTTGCTCGACGCAAAGGTCGGCGTGGCGTGCGGATCACCGAAGTCTGGCTTCTTGCGCGGCGCCTCTTCGTCATCGCCGCCCTTCCACTGTGAGTACACCGTGCCGCCCTTCGGCGAAGGCACCTGGCGTGCCACATCGCGGACGAAGTCCATCAGCGAAGGCACCGACGATGCGCCGAAGTTCGGTCCGGAGACACCGACGTCTACGTTGAAGTAGGCGACTGCCTTGGAGAGTTCCTTGGTGTGGCCTTCAGCCCACTCGGTCGAGCCGATCAGGCCTTCTTCCTCGGCGTCCCAGCTGGCAACGACGATCGTGCGCTTCGGCTTCCAGCCCTGCTTCAGCAGTTCGCCGAGGCCGTGGACGCTCTCGAGCATCGCGGCCGTGCCGGAGTTCGGGTCGACCGCGCCATAGACCCACGCATCGCGATGATTGCCCGCGATGACCCATGCATCCTTCTGCGCCTTGTCCGTGCCTTCGATCGTGCCGATAACATCCCAGATCGTGCGCAGCTTGTAGTCCTGCTCAAGGTGCATGTGCACCTTCACGCTGCCGGTGCCGCCGAGGTGGTAGGCGAAGGGCAGGCCGCCCTGCCACTCCTTCGGTACGTTCTTGCCTTCCATCGCTGCGAGGATCGGCGCGGTGTCCTTGTACGACAGCGGGTTCACGGGGATCGACGGCTGGTTCTGCTTAGCCGGATCCATCACGCGCTTGGAGTCAGGCAGGTTCACCGTGGCCGACTCACCCGGCGATGACGGATCGCCCGGATAGATGGGCAGGAACTGCACGGAGCCGCGCTGTACGGCCGTCTCAGGGTGATACGCGCCACGCGGATACATATCTCCGCGCACGTAGCCGTCATCGGCGGGGTCGGAGTAGATGATGACGCCTGCCGCGCCGTACTGCTGCGCGATGTAGCTCTTGATGCCGCGGAAGTTTGCGCCGTAGCGCACGATGACGATCTTGCCCTTGACGTCGACACCCATCTCCTTGAGGCGCTTGAAGTCCTCAAAGGTGCCATAGTTCGCGTAGACGGCCTCGGCGGTTACGTCGCCCGAAGGCGCGGAGCCATTGAACGCGGGCAACACGCGCGGATCATCCTGATAGGGGTCGCCGCCGAAAGCGGCGTCGACGTGCTCGGGCGTGGGACCGCTCATCAACTGCTTGCCATTGGCGTCGGTCGCGGTGATCTCAATCTTCACCGGCTTGTTCAGCCACACGCGGTAGGGAACGATCTCGGTCTTGAGGCCGGCGGCACGGAACTTCGCGGCCACATAGTCGGCGGTCTCTTTGTCCTCGGGGGACGAGGCCCAGTGAGGAGCCTTCGTCAGCTCCTTGAGGTGCGCGCCAGCGAGTGCGGCGTCCGGCACCTTCATGAAGGCCGAGTCCCACTTGGACTGCTGGGTGAAGTCCTTGTAGCCGAACACAGGAGCGGTTTGGCTATAGGCAACGGGAGCGGCCAGGGCCGCAAGCAGAAACGCCACGCGCAGTCTTTGCATACTGAGAAATCCCTCGTTGAAGCTGGAGTGATCCTAGTATGTCAGGTGCGCGTGGCGTTCGGGTTCGCTTATCGAATCTGCGGGTCGAATCTTAGACCGGCTGCGTGCAGAACTTGCAGCGCGTAGCGGCCAGCGGGATTTCGCCGAGGCACTGCGGGCAGGCCTTGGTCGAAGGCGGTTCAGCCGCAGGCGGGTTGAACTTCTTGAGCAGGTACTGCGTCGGCACGACGAGGAAGAAGTAAACCACTGCCGCGATGAGCAGGAAGTTGATGACGGCCGTGATGAAGACGCCGTACTTGATTTCGCCGCCGTGCACGTGGGCAACCAGGTAATCGAAGTTCGGCTTGCCGATCACCGCGCCAAGAAGCGGGTTGATGATGTTCGCCGTCAACGCCGTAACGATGGAGGTAAACGCTGCACCGATGATCACGGCGACAGCCAGGTCCATCACATTGCCGCGCAGAATAAAATCGCGAAAGCCTTTGAGCATGAGTCAATTCTCCGGTAGGTTACTTGCGTGCGAGTATATCGCTTCGCTATCGGTTGTGAAGACAATTCGTACGTCTCAACGTCTATCTGGGATGGGCGTTCTTACACTGCGCGTTGCATCGCTGGCGATGCCAAGGTCGGCGCTCCTCGCGTATCGTGAACACATGTCGCAAAGCTCTATCCACGTGCGCGTGCTGTCGTTCGGGCCTCTCAAGTCAGTCTTCGGAGAGGGCGGATCGGTGCGTGAACTACCCACTGGCACCACCGTGCGTGAACTCCTGCAACGCCTGCGTGCAGAAAGCCTGATCGCCGAGCAGATGCTGTGCTCTGCGGCGGTTGCAGTGAACCAGGAATACGTGAAGCCTCCGCATGTGCTCGCCGATGGCGACGAAGTAGCGGTGCTGCCGCCGGTGAGTGGTGGGTCTGACGATGCTGTGAAGCTGACGCGCGAGCCCATTGTGATCGCTGAGGTCGTGGCTGCGTTTGCCCACAGCGCGGACGGAGCGATGGTGACCTTCGACGGCGTGGTGCGCAACAACACGCGTGGTCGCCAGACGCTGCATTTGGACTACGAAGCCTACGAAGAAATGGCCGTCAACGAGATGCGCAAGCTGCGCGCGGAGGCGATGGCGCGCTTCGGTGTGCGTGAGGTCGCGATCGTGCATCGACTCGGACGATTGGTGATCGGCGAGACGAGTGTGTTGATCGTGGTCTTCTCCGCGCATCGTGGTCCGGCGTTTGAGGCGAGTCGCTTCGTCATCGACACGCTGAAGAAGACGGTGCCGATCTGGAAGCGCGAGCAGTTTGTGGATGGCGCCGTCTGGGTGGATGGGGAGCCATTCCCCGAAGAGATCGTGGAGTCTGCGCAGTGAAGTCGTTGTGGCTGCTTCCGTTGGCCTTGGCCTGTGCGCTGCACGCGCAGCAGGCGCCTGCGCCTGTCGAACGCCACATGCCGGACCTGCCCACGATCAAGGTCACAAGTCGCCTTGTGCCGGTTGCCGTGAATGTTGTCGACGAGCATGGAGCACCGGTTGCGGGACTCACGCAGGAGGACTTTGAAGTGCTCGAGGACGGCAAGCCGCAGAAGATCGCGGTCTTCGAGAAGGAGTCGACCACGCCGCTCAGCATGGTGATCACCGTGGACGCAAGCGAGAGCACGATTGCGCAGAACAAGCTCGAACGCGATGCGATGCGCGATTTTCTGCGCAAGCTGATGCGTCCGCAGGACCGGGCTGCGCTCTTCGCGTTCGCTGACACCGTCGATGAAGTCGTGCCGTTCACCAACGACGCGCACAAGCTCGAGAGCGGCTTCGGCAAGATTCAGCGCGGTGACGCGACCGCGATGTACGACGCGATCTACCTTGGCGCGCAGCACCTCGGCACCTCGCAGGACCCCGCCGCGCGCCGCGTGCTGGTGGTCATCAGCGATGGCGTGAATACGACGCATCATGGAAGCTACGATGCGGCGTTTGAGCAGGCGCAACGTGCGGGCGCGATGATCTACTCGCTGATCGTGGTGCCTGTGGAGGCTGACGCCGGTCGCAACACCGGCGGCGAGCACGCGCTGATGCAGCTCAGCAAAGACACCGGCGGCAAGTTTTACGAGATCATCGCCAAGCAGGATGTCGTTGCGGCCTTCGAGCATTTGTCCGACGATCTGCGCACGCAGTACACGGTGGGCTATTACGCGCCGCAGCAAAAGCTGGGCCGCGACAACCTCCACCGCATCGAACTGCGTCTGAAAGACCAGAGCCTGCGCGCAAAATACACGCTTCGTTACCGGACCTCGTACTACGCGCGTTGAGGCGATTCGCTACGTCAGGACGTACAATCAGCGCATGAGAATCTGGAATCGGCGGCAGAAAACGCCCACGGGCGACACCGGGCAGGAAGCGCTGTATCTGAAATCGCTTTCCGACCGACAGGTGCAGGTGCAGGTGAAGCTGCGCGATGGCGAGACGGTCGCGGGTTGGATCGAGTACTTCGACGACATGATGCTGCGTCTGACGCGCGAAGGTCAGCCGAACCTCTTCATCTACAAGGCGCAGGTGCGCACCATCACCGAAAATACGCAGGGCTCGGGCCTGAAGCGTAACGGCAACCGCGACGATCTGTAAGTTTTTCCTTTGGAGTTTGTGGCGATGAGTGAGTTTGTAGAGAAAGCCTCGGCGATTGCGCGCGAAGCCGGCGCGCTACTGCGCGAGTATTACAAGACGGGCGTGCGCGCTGAGTACAAGGGCGATGTGGACCTCGTCACCGAAGCCGACCGCGCCAGCGAAAAGCTTATCGTCTCGCGACTGCAGGAGGTCTTTCCCGACCACGGCATCTACGGCGAAGAGGGGACGCGTTCCGGTCTCGAAGCCGAGTATCGTTGGTACGTCGATCCGCTCGATGGCACGACAAACTTCGCTCACAGCTTTCCGGTCTTCTGCGTGGTACTTGGCTGCGAACGTCGCATGCCGGACCTGAAGCCGGAGGAAGACGGCGAGATGGTCGCGGGCATCATCTACGATCCGCTGCGCGATGAGCTCTTCACGGCCGCGAAAGGCGAAGGTGCGTTTCTCAACGGGGAGCGCATTCATGTTTCCAAGGCGAAGCTGCTGCAGGAGTCGCTGATCGCGACGGGCTTCCCGAGCCACAAGCGCCACCGCTCGCCGAATGTGCACTTCTACCAGGAGTTCACGCTGCGCTCGCATGGCGTCCGCCGCGCGGGTTCGGCAGCGATTGACCTTGCGTACGTCGCCTGCGGCCGCCTCGATGGCTACTGGGAGTTCAAGCTGAACCCGTGGGACACGAGCGCCGGCTATCTGCTGGTGGAAGAAGCTGGCGGCAAGATTACGCACATCGATGGCGCTAAGTTCACGCTCGACAGCGTCGAAGTGCTTGCGACGAATGGCAACATCCACGACGAGATGCAAGCGCTCTTCATGCAGATGATGGCTGGGGAAGGGCTTGAGCCGATCCCGACGCCTGCAGAGTTTGCGGCACGGCGCGCAGCGGGCGAGCAGTAGTGCGACTTCGTCGTTCCGCTCGCGTTTTGCTCTTCGATGCGCAGGACAATATCTTCCTGATTCGCTTCACCGCAGAGCTCGACGGCAAGCCTTTCATCTTCTGGGTGACGCCCGGTGGTGAGGTAGAACTGCTCGAGGACGATCACACCGCTGCGTCACGTGAACTGCTCGAGGAAGTGGGGCTGTCGCTGCCGCTGATCGGGCCGGTTCTGGAGAACACCGGCGGCACGTACACACACCTTGGCGAGACCGTGCGCAACTACGATGTCTACTTCGCGGCATGGTGTGAGCACGATGCGCCGAAGCTCTCTGGCGTGACCGCGGACGAGATTCGCTTGATGACCGAGGCGCGCTGGTGGTCGCTGGAGGAGCTTGCCAGCAGCACGGAACGTGTCTTCCCAGAGCAGCTTGCGGGGCTCGCCCGGCAGGTGCTGGCGGAGCGAAAACCCGCGTAAATAGGCCTGATTTAGTCCTATTTGTGAAAAACTTCCTGCTTTGGATTCCGCGAAATCCTTGCTACTATCGACTGGTCTAAGCGAGCAGGGTTGAGGGACTCAGAGCTCAAAGTTTTCGCACCAAGGAGATCAACGAACAATGGCTTACGTAATCGCAGAACCCTGCATCGGCACCAAGGACCGCGCTTGCACTGACGCTTGCCCGGTGGACTGCATCCACCCCAAGGCTGGCGAACCCGGCTCCGAAGAGCTCGACCAGCTCTTCATCGACCCGGTCGAGTGCATCGACTGTGGCGCTTGCGTTCCGGTTTGCCCGGTTTCGGCGATCTACGCCAGCGACGATCTGCCGGACAACTGGGTACACTTCCGCGATCTGAACGCGACCCACTTCGGCCGCTAAACCTCGCGAGAGATTCGCAAAAGGCACAGAGCTTCCGCTCTGTGCCTTTTGCTTTGCGCGAGATGAGACGATAGAAACAGTGGCTCAAGGCAGGCAAATCCCGCACCACAGCGAAGCGATCGTGCTGCGCACCTGGCCGTTTCATGAGGCCGATCTGCTCGTCAGCCTCTTCACGCGCGAGCAGGGTAAGGTGAAGGGCGTGGCGCGCCATGCGATGAAGTCGCGCAAACGTTTTGGTGGTGCGCTGGAGCCTGCAAGTTACGTCCGCGCGCACTATACGGAGCGCCCGCGCGTCGAACTGGTACGGCTCGATAGCTTTGAGATCCTTTGGTCGCCGATGAAGGCGACGGTTTCGCTGGAGCGGCTCGCAGGGCTGCAACTGATCGCCGAAGTGCTGGAAGAAGCGGTCCCCGAGGGCGCGCGCGAGGACAATCTCTTCCGCCTCGCGATGACCTGTCTCACCGCGATGGACGAGCATCCGATTTGGCTGCCGGTGACGTACTTCGCGGTATGGATGGCGCGCCTGATGGGCTGCTGGCCGGAGCTGGGGCATTGCGTGGTGTGTGGGCTGGACCTGCGCGGGCAGGACGTATGGTGGTCGCCTGTGGCCGATGGCGTAACCTGCATGGACGATCGAAGGCCGCAGAGCCGCAGGTTGTCCGCTGAGAGCATCGTGACCGCGCAACATCTGATGCGCAACGGGCTGGAGACACTGCTCGAACAGCAGTGGACGTCGGCGACGGCTCGCGATCTGCGACAGCTTGCGGTGGCGATGCTGGAGCGGCATCTGGAGCGCCGACTGCGCAGCGCTTTTACGCTCGTCTAAACGCGCCAGCGCGGTGTAGAGTCGGCCTATCCATGAATCTCAAGCGAACTGGAACGGTGGCACGTGAAGTGCTCGCGGCGGCCTTGCTGCTGGCTTCGGCGGCGCTGCTTGCGATGCGTTATCGCGCGCTGCCGCTGCGAATGCATACGCCGATCAATGGCGCAGGCGATGCGCACGGCATGGGCAGTCGCGATCATCTATGGCTGCTGCTGATGATGGCCGGCTGGTGCTTCGTGCTGATGAGCGCCGTCAATTTCCTTCCAGTGGAAGCGGTGAATCTGCCCGAAGGCACAAGCCTTAAGACGAAGCGGAAGACGCTTGCGGTCTGCAAGCAAATTGTCGGCTGGCTCAAGGTAGTGTTGATGGCCGGATTGCTCGTTTGGATTTGGCGGTTGGTGCGGTAGGCAGGCATTCTCGCTTGCCCATCCGTCCGCAAGAAGCCGCGTACGGATGGGGCACCCAGATTTGTGGGGACTAGCGAATTGCGATGCTTGTTGAGCCGAGGGTGAGGCCGTCGGCCTTTGCGGTGATGTGGAGGATGCCGTGTTCGCCGCGCTTGGCGCGCACGATCACCAGAGCCTTTCCGTGGAACGCTTTGCGGGTGTGATCCGGGAAGGCGTTGAGGTCGGTGGCGTCGCCGTTGTCGGTCGCGACGATCTCGCCGGCGCCGGTGACGCTGAAGGTAATCGCGGCGTCGGAATTCGGGTTGATGATGTCAGCTTTGTCTTCCACGTAGGCACGGATGAAGGCGAGGTTGGTGCCGTTTGCGGCGATCTGCTTCTCTTCCGGTGCGAGCTTGATCTGGGTTGCGGCGCCTGCGGTTTTCACTTCATCTGTTGCCCAGAGCTTGCCGTTCTTGTAGGCAACGACCTTCAGCACGCCCGGTTGATAGACCACGTCATCCCAGCGCAAGCGGTACTCAAATGGAGCCTTCTTCTTGCGACCGAGCGACTTGCCGTTGAGGAAAAGTTCGGCTTCGTCGCCGGAGGTGAAGACGTGCACCGGCGTGACCTTGCCGACGCGGTCGGGCCACGTCCAATGCGGAAGAATGTGCACCATCGGCAGATCTGCGCGCCAGCGCGACTGGTAGAGGTAGAAGCGGTCCTTCGGGAAGCCCGCGAGGTCGATGAAGCCGAAGTACGAGGAGCGCGAGGTGTAGTACGGCGTGGGTTCGCCGATGTAATCCCAGCCGGTCCAGACGAACTCGCCGGCGACGTAGGGGTGATGGTCCTGCGCGCTGAAGACCTTGTCGGCGGAGGAGCCGAAGTCGGCGGCGTAGAGCTCGTACGCGCTCACCTGGTGCGTCTTGTCGTCGCTGCCGGAGCCATCACGCGCGGGGTAGCTCTTGCCCGGAGGCACGGGGAAGAGATAGCTGTCGCGCGAACTGATCGCCGCTGCGCTCTCGCTGGTGAAGATCATGCGCTGCGGGAAAGCAGCGCGGAAGTTGTCGTACTGCGGCAGCGTCTTCAGGCCCTTGAATCCGGTGTACTCCACGGTGTCGCGGATGCCTTCACCCTGGTAGTTGATGCTGACCACATCCATCGCCTTCGCGAAGCCGGAGTCGGACTTTGCGAAGTTCATCGACGCGGTCGCTGGGCGCGTGGCGTCCTCTTCATGCGCGAGCTTTACCATCTCTTGCGCGACCTTGACGCCTACCTCGCCGTTCTGCTGCTCGCCGACTTCATTGCCGACGCTCCAGAGAAAGACCGAGGGATGATTGCGGTCGCGGCGCATGAAACTGCGCAGGTCCTGCTCGTGCCAGTCGGGGAAGATGAGGTGGAAGTCGCCGGTGGTTTTCTGGCGCACCCAGCCGTCGAAGATCTCGTCCATGACGAGGAAGCCCATGCTGTCGGTGAGCTCAAGCAGCTCCGGCGCGGGCGGGTTGTGCGACATGCGGATGGCGTTCGCGCCGGCTTCGCGCAATTCGTCGAGCTGTCGCTTGGCCGCGTTCTCGTTGAACGCTGAGCCGAGCGTGCCGAGATCATGATGCTGGTTTACGCCCTGGATGCGGATGCGCTCGCCGTTCACGTAGAGGCCGTCGGGTTTGTACTCGATCTTTCGCACGCCGAAGCGCGTTTCGTAGCGATCTACGAGCTTGCCGCGCTGCGTGATCGTGGTGACGGCGACGTAGCGATTCGGCTGCTGCGTGGGCGGCGGGCCCCAGAGCTTCGGATGCGCGAGATTGGCGGTCGCAAGCGCGTCTTCATGCGCGCCAGCCGCGAGCGAAAGCTTCACCGGCTTCATCGCTGCGAGCGGGGCGCCTATCTGCTTGCCGTTTGCGTCGAGCGCGTAGATCTTCGTATTGACCTCTGCGTCGGTTGCCGCGGCCGAGTCGTTGTCCACGGTCACCTTCAGGTCCACGCGTGCAGAGTCTTTATCGATGATCGGCGTTGTGACGAACGTGCCCCACTCGCCGACGTGGACAGGCTGCGTCTTCACCAGCCACACGTTGCGATAGATGCCCGCGCCGGGATACCAGCGCGAGAAGTTCGTCGGATTGTCGAGGCGGATGGCGAGCTCGTTCTTGCCGCCGGGCACGAGATACGGCGTGAGGTCGAGTTGCCACGTCGCGTAGCCGTAGGGCCAGCCGCCGACGAGCTTGCCGTTGCACCACACCTCGGCATAGCTCATCGCGCCGTCCACCTGCAGGAAGATGCGCTTGCCCTTGTCGCTCACGGGCACGTCCAGCGCCTTGCGATACCACGCGATGCCCGGGCTGGGGAGCTTGCCCATACCGCCGCCGACCCTGTCGGTGAACGGGCCCTCGATCGCCCAGTCATGTGGCAGGTCGAGCTTGCGCCAGCCGCTGTCGTCGAAATCCGTATGCGTGTAGGCCACGCTCTCGCCGGGGTTGCCCGCAGGCCGCGCGTGGTGCTTCGACGCATCGGGCAGGAAGGCATCGCCGCTCGGCAGAATCCACGGTTTTAGCACCGGGAACTTGGCTTCTTCGAGCTTCGCGGCGTCAGAAACGGCCTCGGCCACGTGCGGCTTCTGATCATCGCTTTTCGCCACCGGCCGCACGTCGTAGAGCAGTGTGCGGGAGTCCACACCAGCGGGGTCGCCGTGCGTGAAGCGCCAGTCACGGTCGATCAACACCTTCTCGCGCGGCTGTTGGGCAGCGGCGATGGCGGGGAAGAGGGTTCCGGCGGAGACGAGGACAGCGAGGGCGGCGCGGGAGAAGGGTGTCATGGGTGATTATTTCGTCGAGCGAAAGTATTATGCTCCCGCCGCGGGACCACCGTCGAGCCGCAATATCCTCGGCCCTAAGTTGGCTACACTGTAAAGGATGAAATCCGAAAGCCAGAAGAAAGCCCTGACCTTCCAGGAGCTTCTGTTTACGCTGCAGAAGTTCTGGGCCGAGCATGGGTGCGTGTTGCAGCAGCCGTATGACCTCGAGGTCGGCGCGGGAACCATGTCGCCCGACACCTTCCTGCGCGTGTTGGGGCCGAAGCCCATCAACATCGCCTACGCACAGCCCTCGCGCCGCCCTGCGGACGGCCGGTACGGAGAGAACCCGAACCGCCTCTTCCGCCATACGCAGCTGCAGGTCATCTTGAAACCGCCACCCGAGCGCGTGCAGGAACTCTACCTGCAGTCGCTGGAGGCGATCGGTATCGTGCTCGCGGAGCACGATATCAAGTTCGAGGAAGACAACTGGGAGTGGCCGGTGGGCGGCGCCTGGGGCGTCGGTTGGCAGGTCATGCTCGACGGCCAGGAGATCACGCAGTTCACCTACTTCCAGCAGTGCGGCGGCATGGACCTTGACCCTATCTCCGGGGAGATCACCTATGGCCTGGAGCGCCTCGCGCAGTTCGTGCAGGACCTCGATTCGGTGTATGACATCGTGTGGTCGCGCGATGCGGTGACGGGGAAGGAGCTGACCTTTGGCGACGTGCGCCTGCATGAAGAGCAGCAGTTCTCGGCCTATGCGTTTGACTACGCGGACGTGGACAAGCTCTGGCAGCACCTCAACCTCTATGAGGAAGAGTGCAAGGCGTTGCTCGCGCGCGCGAAGGATGTGTTGGTCGAAGAGTGCGGCGACACGCTGACGATCTTGCGCTTCCCGACGATGGGTGCGTATGAGCTTGCGTTGAAGTGCTCGCATACCTTCAATCTGCTCGATGCACGCGGCGCGATTTCGGTGACCGAGCGCGTCGGCGTGATGGCGCGCATCCGTAACCTGATCGTGGGCGTGGCGAAGATCTACGCCGAGCAGGAACGCCTGAAGGCAACGAGCAACGAACAAACATTGGTGGGTGCGTAGTGGCAGAGTTTCTGTTTGAGATTGGTCTGGAAGAAGTCCCCGCGCGCATGATTCCCGGCGCAGAGGCGGAGTTGCTGCGTCGCGTCGTTGCGTTGCTGGGCAAAGAGCATCTGCTGCCTGAGGGCTTTGAGGCGTTGAGTGATGCGAAGAGCTACTCGTCGCCGCGTCGTCTTGCGGTGTACATCAGCGACGTGCTCGCGGTGCAGCCGGACATCACCGAAGAGGCGACTGGCCCTGCGGTGAAGATCGCGTTCAAGGACGGCGTGCCTACGCCTGCTGCGGAAGCCTTCGCGAAGAAGAACGGCATCGCCGTCAGCGAGCTCAAGACGATCACGACGCCGAAGGGCGAGTACATCGCTGCCTCGACCGTGAAGAAGGGCCGCAGCGCTGCAGAGGTCATTGCAAGCGAACTGCCGAAGGAACTCGCCGCGATCTACTGGGCGAAGAACATGCGCTGGATCCCCGGATCGACGCAGACCTTTGTGCGCCCGGTGCAGTGGATGGTTTGCCTGCTCGGCGACGCTGTCGTTCCCGTCGAGTTCGCAGGCAAGACGGCAGAGCGTGTGAGCTTCGGTCATCGCGTGCTTTCGAGCGGCGAAGCATTTGAAGTGCAGACGCCTGCAAGCTATCTCGCGCAACTCGAAGGCGAATATGTGCTTGCTGACGTTGAAGCGCGCCGCCACAAGATTCGCAAGACACTTGATCATGTTTGCCGCACCGTGCCCGGCGCGCGTTGGCGTGAGGACGAAGCGCTCGTCGAAAAGATGACGCACCTCGTCGAGTGGCCCGATGTGTTGCTCGGCTCCTTCGAGCCCGAGTATCTCGCGTTGCCGGAAGAGGTGCTCGTGACCGTGATGCGTGATCACCAGAATTACTTCGCGCTCGAAGGTGCAGATGGCAAGCTGCTGCCCTACTTCCTCGCCGTGACCAACATCTCGCTGACGGAAGCGAACGCGCCGATCATCAAGGGCAACAACGAGCGCGTGCTGCGTGCGCGTTTCAACGATGCTCGCTTCTTCTGGGAGTTCGACCAGCGCACGCCGCTCGAAGAGCGTGTGAAGCTGCTCGAGAATGTCACGTTCCAGAAGGACCTCGGCACGTATGCACTGAAGTCTGAGCGCATCGGCGCGTTGGCTGCGAAGCTCGCGCAGGGCATTGACGGCGTCGATACAGCTGCGCTTGCAGAGGCTGCCCGTCTGGCGAAGGCCGACCTTACGACGGAGCTCGTGAAGGAGTTCACTGAGCTGCAGGGCGTGATCGGCGGCTTGTACGCGAAGTCGCAGGGCGTGTCTGCTGTGGCTGCGGATGCGATCTACGACCAGTACACGCCGGCGAGCATGGAAGACGGTGTGCCGCGTTCGCTTGAAGGCGCGCTGCTTGGCGTTGCGGACCGCGCAGACACGATCGCGGGTATGTTCGGGCTTGGCCTGGAGCCGACAGGGTCGAAGGACCCGTTTGCTCTGCGCCGCGCGGCGAACAGCATTGTGAAGATCCTCGTAGAAGGTGAGCTCGCGCTGACGTTGCAGCAGATCGTCGAACACGCTGCGAAGGATGAAGCGACCGCGACGAAGATGCTGAATTTCTTCCGCGATCGCGTTGAGTTCTACATGCGCGAAGTGAACGGCACGTCGTATGACGTCGTCGCTGCGGTGCTCGCTGCGGGCTTCTACGACGTGCGTGATGCTGTGGCTCGTGCTGCGGCGGTGAGCGCGGCTCGCGGCGGTGATGACTTCATTGCTGTCTCTGCGGCCTTCAAACGCATGAAGAACATTCTGACGCAGGCGAACTTTGCGCTTGCTGCAGATGCGAAGCTTGCGCCCGCGGGCGTCGCTGTTGAAGATGCGCTGATCGCCAAGTTCAATGAGGTTGAAGCTGTTGTGACGAAGGCTGCAGCCTCGCAAGACTACGCTGCGGCATTGGCTTCGATTGCAACGCTACGCAAGGAAGTGGACGCATTCTTCGAAGGCGTGATGGTCAACGATCCTGACGCAGCCGTGCGTGAGCGCCGTCTGACACTGCTCGCGAAGATCGTCGCGAGTGTTGCTGCGATTGCGGACTTCGCGGAGATTGTCGCGGCAGGTTAGCCGTGAACGTCGGGTGCCCCACATCTGCGCTTTATGCAGATATGGGAGAGCGAAGATTTAGCCTCACGCGCATCCTGCAAACCCACATCTCAAAAATCGAGATGTGGGGCACCCATTCGTGCTGGGTTTGTTTTGAAATTTCGATGCTCGTCGAATCTTTCCCGCAAGCGCGCTCATCCTACAAGGTGAGCGCGTTCGCGCTTTAGGAGAGAACTGTGCCTGGTTTGTTTGACCCCTTGAAGGTGGGCGATCTTGAATTGCCGAACCGCATCCTGATGGCTCCGCTCACGCGTCTGCGTGGCACCGGCGATCACTTCCCGACGCCGATCATGATCGACTACTACAAGCAGCGTGCCAGCGCTGGCCTGATCATCACCGAAGGCACGCCGATCGATCCGATGGGCGTGGGGTATCCGCAGGTGCCGGGGCTCTGGAGCGAGCGTCACGCCGAGCTTTGGAAGCCGATCACCGAGGCTGTGCACTCGGCGGGTGGGCGCATCTTTGCGCAGATCTGGCACGTGGGCCGCGTGAGCGACCCGGTGTATCTCAATGGAAAACTGCCTGTAGGGCCGAGCGCGATCGCACAGCATGGACACGTCAGCCTGATTCGCCCGATGAAGCAGTATGACGCTCCGCGTGCGCTGGACCTTGATGAGATTCCGGGCATCATCGCTTCGTACAAGAGCGGTGCACAACACGCCAAGGACGCGGGCTTTGACGGTGTGGAGTTGCATGGCGCGAACGGCTATCTGCTTGACCAGTTCCTCGAGTCGAACAGCAACCATCGCACCGATGCCTACGGTGGCTCGATTGAAAATCGCGCGCGCTTGATGCTCGAGGCTACTGACGCCGTGAGCGAAGTCTTCGGTGCTGGTCGCGTGGGCATGCATCTCTCGCCGCGCGCCGACGGTCAGTGCCCCGGCGATGCGAACCGCGCGGAGACCTTCGGCTATGTGGCGACGGAGCTTGGCAAGCGCAAGATCGCATTCATCATGGCGCGTGAGTACGAAGCTCCGGACTGGCTTGGCCCGCAGTTGAAGCAGCAGTTTGGTGGAGTCTATGTGGCCAACGAACGCTTCACGCGCGAGAGTGCAGAGGCTGCGATTCAGCGTGGCGATGCAGACGCCGTGAGCTTCGGTGTGAAGTACATTGCGAACCCCGATCTTGTGGAGCGTTTCAAGCAGGATGCTGCTTTGAACGAGCCCGTGCCTGCGACGTTCTACCTGCACGGCCCGGAAGGCTACATCGATTACCCGACGCTGTAATCTGCAGCGCAACACAAAGGCCGCGAGTCCATCGACTCGCGGCCTTTGTGTTGCGTAGAGCTTAGAGGATGCGCATCAGCAGTTGGTTCGTGAGCAGTGCGGCGATATATGCCACGCCGGTCATATAGCAGAACTGCAGCAGCGGGAACTTGATGCTGTTTGTTTCGCGCTTCACGATGGCGAGCGTTGAGGTGCACTGCATCGCGAATGCGAAGAAGACGACGAGCGCGATCGCGCCGGCGACGGTCATGTCATGGTGCAGGGCGAGCTGCAGGTTCTGTGCGTGGGTTGCAGGGTCCACGCCGTAGAGCGTGCCCAGCGTACCGACGATGACCTCACGCGCCACGATGGAGCTCAACAAGCCGATACCGATCTTCCAGTTGAAGCCCAGCGGGTGAATGATCGGCTCGATGAAGTGGCCGATGTGGCCGATGATCGAGGACGAGATCTCCGAGAACTGGCCGCCATGGACCGGCAGTACGCTGAGCAGCCACACCACAAACGTGGCACCGAGGATGATCGTGCCTGCCTTCTTGAGAAAGAGGCCCGCGCGGTCATACAGACGCAAGGCGAGACCGCGCAGCGTGGGCCAGCGGTACTGTGGCAGCTCCAGCACGAAGGGAGTGGGCTGCGCCCTGAGCACGCTGGACTTCAACATGCGAGCGGTGAAGAGCGCGGCGAAGAATCCCAGCGCGTAGAGCCCGAGCATGACCGCAGCGCGCAGGCCGAAGATCGAGCCGAGGAAGCGCTTGTCGGGCACGAAGGCCGCGATGATCAACGTGTAGATCGGCAGGCGTGCTGAGCAGGTCATGAACGGTGCAACGAGGATCGTGGCGATGCGCTCGCGCTTGTTCTCGATGGTGCGCGTGGCCATGATCGCGGGCACCGCGCACGCATAAGCGCTGAGCAGCGGGATGAACGCCTTGCCATTGAGGCCGAAGACACGCATGACGCGATCCGCGATGAGTGCCGCGCGCGCCAGATAGCCCGAATCTTCGAGGATGCCGATGAACAGGAAGAGCAGCAGAATCTGCGGCAGGAAAACGAGCACGCTCTGCACGCCGTTCCACAAGCCGTCGCGCAGCAGCGGACGGAGCCAGTTATCGGGCAGTGCATTGGCCACGTGCGCGCCGAGCTTTGTCAGCACATCGCCGAAAGCGTCGCTAAGCGGCTGACCAAGCGAGAAGACCACCTGGAAGACGGCGATCACGACCATCAGGAAGATGATCGGACCCCAGATGCGGTGCAGCAGAATTGCGTCGAGACGGCGTGTCCATTGCGGAGCTTCGGGGGCGCGATATTGTGTGCGCTGCGAAACCTGCGCGGCCCATTTGCGGCTCGTCGCCGCGGGCTGAAGCACGGGCAGACGCAGCGATTGACGATGCTCTACGGTCTCGGCGGTCGTCTGGTGGATGAACGCAGAGATGAGATCGAGGCCGCGTCCTTTTGCGCTGGAGATCAACGCGACAGGATGGCCGAGCTCTGCGCTCAGTGCGAGAGGATCGACCTTGCCGCCGCGCTCTTCGAGCAGATCGCTCATGTTCAGCAGCACCATCGTCGGGAGGCCGAGCGAAAAGACCGTCTGCGCGAGCATGAGCTGGCGGTTCATGTGCACAGCGTCGAGCACGAGCAGGACAACGTCAGGAGCCGGCACGCCGGGCATGCGTCCGGTGAGCACATCGACGGCGACACGCGCGTCTTCAGAGTATGTTGCCAGCGAATAGATGCCCGGCAGATCGATCAGCGTGAGGTCGGCGCGACCGATGCCCTTCATCTTGCCGGAGTGATGATCGACGGTGACGCCGGGGTAATTCGCGGTCTTCTGGCGCAGGCCGGTCAGGCGATTGAAGAGTGTGGACTTGCCGCAGTTCGGCGGCCCCACCAGCGCCACCGTACGAATGCGGCGCTGCTTGCCTTCTTCGATGGGCTCGATGGGGATCTCAGGTGCGGCGGTGACGTGACAGCTCATCGGCTAGCGAACCTCGGCGACGGAAGAGCGCTCGTGGTTCAGCTCAATCTCGATGTGACGCGCGGTTTCCGAGCGCAGTCCTACTTCGACGCCGTCGATGCGATAGACCGTGGGGTCGCCGGCGGGGGCACGGCGCAGCACTTGCACTTCTGCTCCGGGCAGAAAACCGAGATGCGCCAGGTGGTCGGAGATGTCCTCGCTCAGGTCGACGCGCTGCAAGACGCCTGACTGCCCGACCTGAACTTCGCTCAACAACACCATCGCGCACACCCAATCTCGGACCCGAACTCGCGGAGGCCTAAGTGCGACCGCTTCAGTCCTCTTTGATGATAGACGAAAGTGTGCGGCCCTTGCAGGAAGATCGTTCGGGGCGTTCGCCTTTCGCACGAACCGTGCGTTATACGATGGGACATATGCCCGGTCCCCGAAGAGGCCTGTCTCCAAGAGTTGTCGCCTCGCTCGACGCAGCTCGCGCCGTTTCGGCGATCTACGTGGTGTTGCACCATCTGCGCACGTCCTACAGTGCGCTGGACCGATTTGGCTATTCGCTGCGCTTCGGTCAGGAAGCGGTGCTGGTGTTCTTTCTGCTGAGCGGGTTTGTGATCTTCGCAAATGAGAAGCAGCGTGCGCTTCGCCCTCGCGGATACTTCCTCCGGCGCCTCCGGCGCATCTATCCGCCGCTCCTGGTGGCGATGTTGGTCTCCACGGCGGTGGCGCTCGCAAACCATGATCTGGCGACGCAGTTCACGCAGCGCAGTTTCTGGGGGACGCTGCTCTCAGTGCAGGACGTCTCTGCGCTGAAGCCGGGCGTCATCACCGACCCTTACCTCGGCAACGATCCTCTCTGGTCGCTTTCCTACGAGATCGCGTTCTACATCATCTTCCCCCTGGTGCTGCGGGCGTGGACACGGCGTGAGGCCATTACGAATCACGGCGTGGGCCTCCTCTGCTGTCTGCTCTATGTAGCGTTCGTGCTGCATCCGAACCACTTCCTGCTGGTGGGCGCATACTTCCTGGTCTGGTGGGCGGGAGCGATGGCCGCAGAGGCTTATCTCCAGGGCGGCGACAGCGTCTTCTCCATGCTGCCGACGCTAGGGTGGTTGCTGGTTCTCACCGCTATCGCGGTGGCAGTTGCCGTTCACCTGGGCATCCGCTCGGTCGGATACTATCCGGCACTTCCGGCGCGCCACTTTGCTGTGGCTGCATTGATGCTGGTGATTTTCTTCAGCCCCTTGGGCAGGGCGCTGGGCGGGGTCTCGCTGCGCGTGCAGCGACCCGCGGTGGCCATCGCCTCGATCTCATATGGCCTGTACATCCTGCATTTCCCGCTGCTGATCAAGTGGCACGGGGCGCATTCTGCAGCGGGCTTCTGCGCGGGCGTTGTACTGCTGATCGTGCTGTCATACCTGACAGAGCGTCAATTGCCGCGATTGCTGCCGAAAGCGCCGCGAAATTAGCGGAGATGCCGCGCACATAGCAAATCGCAGCCAGAACACAAGGGTTCCCGCTGAAGGCTAACGTTGAGTTTTGAGGGGGAAGTGGTGCGGCCGGAAGGAGTCGAACCTCCGACCTACTGGTTCGTAGCCAGTTGCTCTATCCACTGAGCTACGGCCGCACATTGCATTTGCAACTTGGTTAGAATATCGCGACTCGGGGGATCGTGCAAGTGCGCCTGTGGAAGAAGCGTATGGGCAAGGAACGACGCGACCCTATACACTCGCCCCATGATCGAGATTCCGATGTCCGAGACGATGTTTGACGAAGCTGCCAAGAAGCTCACTGCCTTTGGTGTTCCTATCGAAGGTCGCTCCGGCGAGATCACCAAAGAGGGCATCAAGGCGCGCTACGAGTTCAACGGTGAAAAGCTGGTGATCGAGGTCGTCGAGCGCCCGTTTTTCATGCCGGTGAACATGATCGAGGAGCGTCTGGCGCACTACTTCAGCAGCATGGGGATTACCGCCTCGCCGGACCAGCCGCAAAGCTAGCTGCGCGAAGATCGGCCATCATGTGCGTTCTTCGTAATGGCGCGGAGCGCGGACGATATACTGAGGTGTCGCACTCTGCGCACCTGAACGCATGTCTCTGCTCTGGTTACGATTCGCGGTCACCTTCTACGCCGTTGCGGCGTTCGCGGTGCTGCCAGCAGCGTTGTACAACCGCCCGCGCTGGCGCCATGTCGCTATGCCGGCTGCGGGGCTTGCGGTTCTCTTTCATTTTGTAGCGCTGGTCGAAACGCTGGTCGCCGCGCATCGCGCGCTGCCGGTCGGTTCGCATGAGACGCTTTCGATGTTCGGCCTTCTGCTGGGCATCGCGTTCCTCGTCCTCACGCAGATATATCGCACGGTCTCCTTCGGTATCTTTCTGCTGCCGCTCTGCGTGCTGCTGACGATGGTGCCCGCCGTCCATCCTGGCGCTGAGGTCATCCACTATCCGTTCATCCGCACGGGCTGGCTGTTGCTGCATGTAGCGTTCCTGCTGGCGGCCTACGCTGCGCTGCTGCTGTCGCTCGTGGCCAGTGTGCTCTACATCGTGCAGGAGCGCCGCCTGAAGCAGAAGCGCGCGCCGCAGACGCGCTCGTGGCTGCCGCCGCTCGCGGTCACCGACCAGATCGCCGTGAAGAGCCTGCTCTTCGGCTTGCCCTGCATGACCGCAGGCTTGCTCATCGGCTCTGTCGTAGCGCTCGAGAGCATCGGCCCGGCGTTTTTTGCAGACCCCAAGGTGCTGCTTTCGCTGGCGATGTGGCTGGCGTACATGCTGATGATCTGGATCCGTCAGCACTCGGGAATGCGCGGTCGTCGCGCGGTGTATCTCTCGAGCTTTGCCTTCATCTTCGTGCTCGCGGTGTGGGCCGCGAACGCGCTTTCGAACGTCCACAGGTTCCGCGCGCCATGAGTGAGACGACCCAGAACAAATCGTCGCTGCTGCTGGTCGGCGTGAACCACACGACCGCGCCTCTGGCCGTGCGTGAACGGCTGGCGATTGAGGCCTCGCGTCTCGGCGAAGCGACGCGCGCGTTGGCGCATCAGCCCGGCGTACGCGAGGCCCTCATCCTCTCGACGTGCAATCGTGTGGAGCTCATCACGGTGCACGAGTCCGAGGCTGAGACTGCGCGCACGCTGTCATTCCTGCGCGAGTATCTGAACCTTCGCGATACGGATTTGCAGCCGCATCTTTACGAGTACCGCGAGAACGAGGCGGTGCGCCATCTCTTCCGCGTGGCTTCGTCGCTGGACTCGATGGTCGTTGGCGAGCCGCAGATTCTTGGCCAGGTGAAGCAGTCGTGGAGCGTGGCGCGCGAGGTTGGCGCGGTGAGTAACATGCTCGATCCGCTGCTGCAGCGCGCTTTCTCGGTCGCCAAGCGTGTTCGCACAGAGACTCAGATCGGTGCCTCACAGGTTTCCGTGGCGTCGGTGGCTGCTGAACTCGCGCGCAAGATCTTCGGCTCACTCGCCGGCAAGACGGTGCTGCTTGTCGGCGCGGGCAAAATGTCGGATCTCGCCGCGCGTCATCTTATTCAGCAGGGCGCGACGACGCTGCTCGTGTCGAACCGCACAGAGGCTCGCGCCGAGCGTATGGCTGCGGAGTTGCGCACGCCGAACATCACCACCGGCGTCATCCCCTTCGTCGAACTGCATGAGCGCGCCCATCGCGCGGACATCATCATCACCTCCACGGGAGCAGGGCAGATCTTCCAGCGCGAACACGCGAAGGCCCTGCTGCAACGCCGCAAGAATAGCCCGATGTTCTTCATCGACATCGCTGTGCCGCGCGACGTTGCGCCAGAGGTCAACGAGATCGAAGGCTGCTTCGTCTACGACGTTGACGATCTCCAGCAGGCCGCACAGCAGAACCAGGCGACGCGCACGAAGGAAGCCGAAGCCGCCGAGACGATCGTTCGCAATGAGGTCGAGCGCTACAACCAGCGTCTTGCGCAAAACGAGCAGGCGGGTGCGATCCGCGAACTGCTTGCGCAGGCCGAGCTGGTGCGTGAGACCGAGCTTGCGAAGGCGTTGGCGAAGATGCCGCAGCCGATCAGCGACCTACAACGCGAGGCGATCGAGCAGATGACGCGCCAGCTTACGAACAAGCTGCTCCACAGCCAGATCACTGCGCTGCGTGAAGGCTCGCAAACGCGCGACTAGCGCCCGGTTCGGCGGAATTCTTAGTTCGGCGTATTCTTATCCAGATGATTCAGAAGACTATTCGCATCGGTTCGCGCGGCTCGCAGCTCGCGCTCTGGCAGGCCCACCACATCGCTGATCGCCTTCGCGAGCAGGGTGTGAACGCCGAGGTCGAAGTGATTCGCACCGTCGGCGATCGTATGCAGGACCCCAACTTCAAGGCCCCTGCGACCTTTGAAGATGGCACGCCGCTCGACGCGAAAGGCATCTTCATCAAAGAGATCGAAGACGCGTTGCTGGCCGGGCGCGTGGACCTCGCCGTGCACTCGCTGAAGGACCTGCCCACGCAGCTCGACGCGCGCTTCGCGTTGGCGGCCATTCCGCAGCGTGCTGACGCGCGTGATGCTTTCGTGTGCGAAGACTACTGGGGTTTGCACATGCTGCCTGGCGGTTCGCGCATCGGCACGACCTCGCCGCGACGCAAGGCGATGATCCTCGCTCTGCGTCCTGACGTGACCTTCGTCGAGTTCCGCGGCAACATCGATACGCGTCTGCGTAAGTGGCAGGAAGGCGTTGCGGACGCACTCATCCTCGCGTCCGCTGGGCTCGATCGCATCGGTCGTGCGGAGAATGTGCATCAGCGTTTCGCGGTGGACGAACTTACGCCAGCGCCCGGCCAAGGTGCTCTTGGGCTGGAGACGCGTGCTGATGATGCGGAGACGATCGCGGCTGTGCGCGCGTTGAACTGTGCGGACACCGAGTATGCAACGCAGGCGGAACGTCACGTGCTGCACGCTCTCGGTGGAGGCTGCCAGCTTCCGTTGGGTGCCTATGTCCATCGCGTAGACGAGCAGTGGCATTTGCATGCACAGGTCGCGTCGCTCGATGGTGAGCAGGTCGCGCATGTGAAGCTCTCCGTGCCGCTGGCGATGTCGGCGAAGGAGCTAGGCGAGCGCGGCGCAGAGCTGTTGAAACAGCGTGGCGCGCTGGAGCTGCTGCGCGGTGATTCGCGGCAGGATGCGTAGCGATCGCACTTGCGTAAAAACCAGCCTGCGGGCTGGTTTTTTCGTTAGCAGCCGCTAATGGTCTGGCTGCGCGAGCCGATCTATCTCTTAGAGCGAGCCAACGTCCTCCACAAGAAATTGGCGACCCACGTGCAGCTTGCTCGCGCGGAGAACGAGCGTGTCCATTGAGAAGCCATCGTCACTGAACATCACTACACGGAACCATCAGCGCCGCTTGGCGAGCCTTCGTATTCAGCCTTCGCTCGATGAGCAGGACGCTGCGATCGAATGGATCGCCAGCGAGCAATATTCGCAGGCAGAGAAAGAAGCGCACCGTTTATTGCAGAAATATCCGCGCCACGTCTTCGGCCTGAAGTTGTTGGCTGCAGCGATCGCTGGGCAAGAGCGGTGGACTGAAGCGCTGGAGGTGTATCGGCGTGCGTTCTCCGCATGCGAGGGTGATTGGCAGTTCCTGAACAACTACGCGAACGCATTGAAGATGTCGGGCTATGTTGCGGAGAGCGTGAAGTACTACAGACGCGCCTGCGTTCTGGTACCTGCGAAGACGCTCGATCCGCACTACAACCTCGGCCTGGCGTACATACAGCTCGGAGATTTGAAGAACGCCGAACTCACCATTCTCGCTGCGCTGAACGTCGATGCGATGCATCCGATGGGCAACCTGAATCTTGGCAACGTGTACAACATGCAGGGGCGCCACGCTGCAGCGGAGCTGCACTATCGTGCGGCGCTGCATGGCATGGAAGACAACGTGAAGTTACAGAATAATCTTGCGCTGTGTCTGCGTCGTCAGAACCGTTACGCCGAGGCCGAGAAGCATTACCGGCGCGCGCTGGAGATCGATCCGCATTACGTTGCCGCGCTGTCGAACTTCTCGGAGTTCATGGCGCTGCATGGGTTCATGCACGAGTCGATGATGCTGTTGCGCGAAGCGCTTTCTACCGATCCGCAGCATGTGGAATCGTTCAGCAATCTGCTCTTCACGTTGGGGCATGTCGATGGCATCACGCGCGAGCAGATGTTTGCGGAACACCTCGCGTTTGCTGCGCGCTTCGAGCATCCGTTGCTGGCTTCACAACTGCCCCATGCGAACGTGCCGGACCCGGATCGCCCGCTGCGCGTAGGCTTCGTGTCGGCGGACCTTCGTAATCATCCTGTGGTGCGTTATCTGCCGTGGGTGTTGGAGCATCTTCAGCGTCAGCATCCTGAGCTTTGCCTGATCGCTTATTACAACTACACCTCGCGCGACGCAGAAACTGAGTTGTACCAGGGGCTCTTTCAAGAGTGGAACGATGTCGCACACTTGAGCGCAGAGGCGTTCGCGCACAAGGTACGGCTTGATCGCATCGATATCCTCATCGATCTCAACGGCCATAGCGGCAGCCATCGTTTGCTGAGCTTCGCGCGTAAGCCTGCGCCGGTGCAAGTAAGTTGGATGGGATATGTTGGCACCACCGGCATGAAGTCGATGGATTACTTCATCGCTGATCCGGTGCTGGTGCCGGAAGAGCCGCGTGCGCAGTTCACCGAAGAGCTGATGATGCTCCCTGCGACAACGGCCTTTCAGCCCTGCACCGACGCACCCGATGTCGCACCGCAGCCCGCGTTGGCTAGCGGCGTGTTCACATTTGCGTGTCTCGCTCGCATGAACAAGATAAGCCCGCGTGCTGTGGCGTTGTGGTCGCGCATTTTGCTGGCTGCGCCGCACGCTCGTCTGATGCTTGCGACGATGGCCGACGGCGAACCTCCAAAGCCTCTGCTGGCGTGGTTCGCTGCTGAAGGCATCGGGGCAGAGCGTCTGCACTTTGTCCACATGCACAGCGTCATGCGCATCCTCGAACTTCACCGCGAAATCGATTTGGTGCTCGACACCGTGCCCTACAACGGCTCGACCAGCAGCAGCCACTCGCTGTGGATGGGAGTGCCAACGCTCACGTTGACGGGGGATACGATCCCCGGCCGCATGGGTACGACGCTCAACCTGCATACCGGGCTGGAGGAGTTCATCGCGAGTTCCGAGGAGGAGTTCGTATGTAGTGCGGTGCAACATGCTTTCGACGCGCGGAGACTAGCAGAGTTACGCCCGACGATGCGAGAACGTTTCCTCGCGTCTCCGCTTGGTCAGCCGGAAGTCGTCGCGAACGCGCTCGCGGCAGCACTCCGGAAAGCGTGGGCAAAGTGGTGCGCAGCGCAAGAGTAGCTCACTCTCCGCTACACTCAGAGAGGCGCCAAACCTGGCGGAAGGGAACGACTCACTATGGCTGCATTGCTCGATGCCATCGAACTGAAGCGCAAGAACTTTTTTGAATTCGAGGGCGTGCCGTACCGCTGCCTCGATAAGGACATCTCCACCCCCACCGCTCGTGGCGGACAGACGCTCGTGCGCGTGAAGATGCGCAACATGCTCACCGGCGCGGTGATGGACAAGACCTTCAAGGCGGAAGACAAGTTCAAAGAGCCTGATCTCGAGAGCGTCGACGCGTCGTATCTCTACAGCGACGGCGACGGTTCGTATTTCCTCGATCAGACGACCTTCGAAACGTTGACGCTCTCGCAGGAGATGATGGGCGATGCGCTCGAGATGCTGCTCGAAGGCATGATCGTGCAGGTGAACAAGTTCAACGGTAACCCCATCGGTCTCGATCTGCCGATTCAGGTCACCCTGACGGTGGAGTACACCGAGCCTGCCGTGCGTGGCGATACATCGTCGGGATCGGTGACGAAGGTTGCTCGCCTCGAGACGGGTGCCGAGATCCGCGTGCCGCTCTTTGTGAAGGAAGGCGAGAAGATCATCGTCAACACAGACTCGCGCGAATTCTCCAGCCGCGCCTAAGCTCCGACGCGCAGCAGAAAGGCCTCCACCTTTGTGGAGGCCTTTCTGTTTTGTGATGATGCTTAGTTCGGCTTCGCGATCGGGATTTCGTCGGAGCTCTCCGTGATCGGTACGATCTGCAGCTCTTCCGATTCCTGTGTCAGCTGCGCCATCTGCTCGTAGAGGATGTGGATCGGCTGCGGCTTGCCGAAGAGGAAGCCCTGCGCTTCTTCGCAGCGACGACGCAGCAGGAACGCAAGCTGCTCTTCGGTCTCCACGCCTTCAGCGACTACGGTCATATCGAGGCCGTGTGCCATTGCGACGACAGCCCGAACGATGGCCGCAGCGTTCACGTCCGTAGCGCAGTTTGTGATGAAGCTGCGATCGATCTTCAGGCGGTCCACGCGGTACTCGAGGATGTACTGGAAGCTCGAGAAGCCGGTGCCGAAGTCATCGACAGCAAGGCGCACACCGAGCTCGCGCAGGCGAGCCAGCGTTGAAAGCGTTTCCGCCGAGCTGATCATCAAGGTGTTCTCTGTGATCTCGAGCTCGAGGTCGCGCGGGTTCAGGCCGCTCTTCAGCAGCGCGCGTTGCACGGTGTCGAAGAGGCCATCGCTCAAGACCTGGCGGGGCGAAAGGTTGACGGCGAGCGTCAGTCGGCGACCGGTTTGGATCTGCATCGCGCGCGCTTCGCGGCAAGCGTTCTCTAGCACCCACTCGCCGATGGAAACGATGAGGCCGCTTTCTTCGGCAGCACGGATGAAGGTCAGCGGCGGCACCATGCCGCGCTTCGGATGCTTCCAGCGCAGCAGGGCTTCCATGCCGGTGATGGTGCGCGTGCGCGTGTTCACCTGCGGCTGGTAGTAGATCTCCATCTCGTCGCGGTCGATCGCGTAGCGGAGTTCAGCCTCCAGCGCGAGGCGGTCGGCGCGGTCTTCACGCATCTGCTCGTTGAAGGCGTGGAAGTTGCCTTCGCCGCGGCGCTTGGCTGCGTGCATGGCGAGATCCGCGTGACGGACGATCGATGACGTATCGAAGGAGCAGTCGGGGAAAGTGCATGAACCGATGCTCGCCGTGATGTTGATCTCGTGGCCAGCCATCGTCAACGGCTGCGAGAGTGCGGCATGCAAGCGGCTCGCAGAGTGCGCCACAGCAGACGGCTCACCCAGATTGCGCGCGACAACTACAAACTCATCGCTGGCGGTGCGCGCTACGAAGTCCGATGCGCGTACGGATTCACGCAGACGGTTCGCGACGGTGATCAGAAGCTGATCGCCTTCGGAGTGGCCGAGCGAGTCGTTGATGCGCTTGAAGTGGTCGAGGTTGATCAGGAAGAGCGTGAGCGGCGTTTCGTCGCGCTTTGCGTCTTCCAGCGCGCCAGCGAGGAGCGAGTTCAGATAGGCGCGGTTCGGCAGACGCGTCAGCGCATCATGCTTCGACATGAACTCTACCGACTCGGTGAGAGATTTGCGCTCCGTCGCGTCGAAGGGGAGAACGATGTAGCCGGTGATCTCGGCGGACTTGTCGCGGAGCGGTGAAACAGCCACCTGTACCGGGATCTCGGTGCCGTCTTTGCGTACGTAGGTCCACTCGCGGCGACCGTCCTGCTCGGGGCACTCGGACGCCTGGCAGAGCACTTCGAAATCCGAGCGCGCGGAGCGCTTCGAGGACTGGAGCGTCTGAGCGCGTGAGCGCAACTCCTCAAGCTTGTGCAGATGGGTGATGTTGCGACGCCCCATCAACTCCGGAGCGGTGTAAAGCGTCAGGTGCTGCGCGGGGGCGTTGATCTCGAGGATCGTTCCCGCGGCATCCGTCAGGATCATGGGAAAGGGTGCGCTCTGAAGCGTCGAACGGAACTCGGGCTGGTTCGCTACCGTCTTGGAGATGCGTGCAGGTGCGTCTACTTCCGGCGTTGCAGGCACGCGGCGCTTACGCAGCGAGGAGCCGAGCGTGAAGGCCAGAAGAGCAGCTGCCGAAACCGGAATAACCGTCGCCACAGAAAGCGGGAACGCCGCTACGCGCTGGAGCGCGAGAGCTGCCATGGAGGAATCGAAGAGACCGAGGTGCTGCACAGTAAAAACGATCGACATAGATGGGGTACCCGTACTCACGGAACGTCGACAACCCGTTCCAGAGAGTACCTTCATTACAGCGGCTACCCCTGTTTTCCCCCATTGCACGGGGGGCGCATGACATTACTACTTTCGGGTTACCTGCGGTTACCTTGGACTCTATGTTTCATGGCGTCAAAAAAGGGTACAGGCGCCTCAAGTGAGGCGCCTGCTTCATTTCCGGAGGTAACCGCGCAGTGGTTACTCTCCGTACGGAACCCACACATTCTTGACTTGTGTGGCGTGGCGGAGGAACCAGCGGCCCTCGGCCTCGGCGGGGTTAAACCAGTCAATCTGACGGCCTTCGTTGGTCCAAATCTGCTTCAGGTTGCCGATGGAGAGCGCCTTGGCCTGGGTGGAAGCGGCCTCATCGCGGAAGCTCCAGACCGCGTCGATGTCATCGTGCTCGGCGAGCGTCTTACCGAGTTCGCTGGCCTTGCCGGAGACGAAGTTCACGACGCCGCCGGGCAGGTCGCTGGTGTCGAAGACTTGGTAGAGCTCGCCCATCAGCGTCGCCGTGCGTTCGCTCGGGACGGCGATGACGGTGTTACCCATCGCGACCGCCGGCAGCACCAGCGACATCAGGCCGAGCAGAGGAGCGTCGTCCGGCGCGAGGATGCCGATGGTGCCGATGGCTTCCTTCATCGCCAGAGTCACCATGCGCATCGGCGGGTTGTGGACCGAGCCCTCGTACTTATCGCACCAGCCCGCGTAGGCGAAGGTGCGCTCGACGGTGTAGTCGAGCTCAATCGCCGCCTGCTCCGGTCCGACGAACTGCGCAAGCTTCGCGACGATCTCTTCGCGGCGCTGCACAAGGTTTTCAGCGAGGAAGTAGAGCACCTGTGCGCGGCCGTGAGCGGTGTTCTTGCCCCACTTGGTGGCGGCGCGAGCGGCCTCCACGGCGTTACGAATGTCCTTGCGGCTGCCCAGCGGAGCCTCGCCGACCTGCTTGCCGTCGCGACCATAGACCGGGTAGCTGTAGCCCGAGTCCGGACGCGCCTGCTTGCCGCCGATGTAGAGCTTCACGGTGCGGTCGATGCCGAAGGCGTCGGCGGGCTCGTCGGTAGTTTCGACCTCGGGCTCGGGCAGCGCTTGCACGGGCTTCGCCTTCACCTCGTCGTGGAACCACTTCGGTACGAGGTACTCGTACATCCCTTCCTTGCCGCCCTCGCGCCCGTAGCCGGATTCGCGATAGCCGCCAAAGCCTGCGGCCGCGTCGAAGACGTTCGTCGCGTTGATCCAGACGACACCCGCCTTCACCTGCGCGGCAACGTCGAGCGCGACGTTGATGTTCTCGCTCCAGATGCTCGCGGCGAGGCCGTAAACGGTGTTGTTCGCAAGCTCAATCGCCTCGGCGGGCGTGCGGAAGGTCATCGCCGAGAGCACCGGCCCGAAGATCTCTTCCTGCGCCACGGTGGAGGCAGGGGAGACGCCGGTGAGCAGCGTCGGCTTGAGGAAGAGGCCCTTCTCGGGCAGCGAAATCTCCGGCTGCCAGCAGGTCGCGCCCTCGTCGCAGCCCTTCTTGATCAGCGACTGGATGCGGTCGTACTGCACCTGATCGACGATGGCGCCGATGTCGACCGCCTTGTCCAGCGGGGAGCCGACACGCAGCGTCGCCATGCGCGCGCGGATCTTGTCGTAGAGCTTTTCGGCCACTCGCTCCTGCACGAGCAGGCGCGAACCTGCGCAGCAGACCTGGCCCTGGTTGAACCAGATGCCATCCACGAGGCCTTCGACCGCGGAGTCGAGGTCGGCATCGTCAAAGACGATGAACGGCGACTTGCCGCCGAGCTCGAGCGAGAGCTTCTTCGACGACGCAGCGGTCGCCTTGCGAATGATGCGGCCCACTTCGGTCGAACCGGTGAAGGCGACCTTGTCGATGCCGGGGTGTTCGGCGATCGCGGCGCCGGTCTTGCCGTCGCCCTGCACGATGTTCAGCACGCCCTTAGGCAGGCCGATTTCGTCGGCGATCTCGCCGAGCGCGATGGCGGTGAGCGGCGTGTACTCGGCGGGCTTGATCACGACAGTATTGCCCGCAGCCAGCGCCGGAGCGACCTTCCACGCAAACATCAGTAGCGGGAAGTTCCACGGAATGATCTGGCCGACGACGCCGCACGGCTCATAGCCGGGGAACTCTTCGTCGATCAACTGCGCCCAACCGGCGTGGTGGTAGAAGTGACGCGCTACCAGCGGAATATCGATATCGCGTGACTCGCGAATGGACTTGCCGTTGTCCAACGTCTCCAGCACGGCGAGCTTGCGCGAGTGCTTCTGCACCTGCCGTGCCAGCGCATAGAGGTAGCGCGCACGCTGGTGCCCGGTGAGCGCCTGCCACGCAGGCAGAGCCGCACGAGCAGCCTTCACGGCACGGTCAACTTCCGTAGCATCGGCACTGGCGATGGTCGCGAGCGTCTCGCCGGTCGCGGGGTTCTTGGTGGCGAAGGTCGCCTTGCCGGGCTTGGTCCACTCGCCGTCGATATAGTGCCCGAAGCTGCGCTTGTGCGCGTCGAGCCACTTGATCACTTCGCTTGCGTCTTCCGGTGCCGGACCGTATTCCATGCTGTGGTACTTCTCCACGATGCTGTTGCTCATATGATTTGTCTCGCAATACACAGGTCTTAAAAAAGGTAAAGATTAGAATTGTCGACTGCTTTATCGAAGCGAAGAGTGTCGCGAAAGAATTCGCATATATCTTTTGCCTTGTCTTGACTCCAAGTGTCGAAAATGGCGGGTGCAACAACGAAATTCTCGCAATGCTTGATAACTAATCTGCTCAAGAGATATTTCTGGTAGTCGCCTGATGCCGAGACGACTTCTCTTAGGTAGTCTCTCGCTCTTGGAGCTTCTTCGGGCAGAAAACTGAAGAGCACAAAACTCTTAGAATTTGAGACAGGAAACAGATTCATCGCAACCCAAGGAGCTTCCGTGTCTACCGCTTGCTTGTCGATATCGAATAACGCGCTCACAGCACAACTAGGTTGTGCATGATCTATCCAGAAGCTGATGTGCTCGAGTCTTGAATAGTCTGCCTGCCCGATGGCTTCATCTAGCAGGAGCTTGTATTGATGAGCGTTATAGGCCGCCATCATTCGTTCAATCGCCATCATTCCTGCTGGTTCGGGTTCGTTGCCGTTGTCGATACCAAGCGTAACGCGTTTTTGATAGGCAGATTGAGAAATAGATGCCGCTTGCATTGACGAGTGGACCTCTTTCGCCACTGATCTATATGCCAGCAGAAATAGTTGCTCGGTGTTTGCTTCATCTATTTGCTGCAAATCTATGGGCTTAAAAATTTCCGTGTCATGATCTGAGCAGAACCCGCCAAATGTTGATGCTTGATTCCTGCCGATATCCTGAAAGGCGATGATGAAATCGTCTTTCTTCATTTCATATTTGATCATCTTTACATGACCATTTCGGCTAAGAAGGTCAAGAACCTTCGCGTTTTGGATTGAGTGAGAATTTATCGCATGCGACTTGCACTCGTCTCCTGGCGCTAAACATCTATTGAATCCCCATTTTTGCGCACGGAACAGGAATCCAAGCAATTGCTTGGATTTTGGGGAGTCCATTGGTGCGTCATTTGGCATGTGGACGGACATGCCTACGCCAACGGATGCCGATACGTTGCTGAATACCGCCCGGTCACGTAGTGCTCAAGCTGGCGCTCGATATCGCCGAGCATCGAGCTTGCACCAAAGCGGAAGAGTGACGGCTCGAGCCACGGACGACCCAGCTCATCCTTCATCAGCGAGAGCCAGTCCAGCGACTGCTTAGCCGTCTTGATGCCGCCTGCGGGCTTGTAGCCGACCGACATGCCTGTGCGCTCGGCGTAGTCGCGGATCGCGCGCACCATCACCAGCGAGACCGGCAGCGTCGCGTTCACGGCTTCCTTGCCCGTCGAGGTCTTGATGAAGTCCGAACCCGCCATCATGGAAACCCACGATGCGCGGGCCACGTTGCGCAGCGTCAGCAGGTCGCCCGTGCCGAGAATCGTCTTCATGTGCGCCGGACCGCAAGCCTCCTTGAAGGCTGCGACTTCGTCGTACAGCGCGTTCCACTCGCCGTTGAAGACATGCGAGCGCGTGATGACGATGTCGATCTCGCTTGCGCCTGCTTCTACCGAACGGCGAATTTCTTCGACGCGCGTCTCCAGCGGGGCGAGACCAGCAGGGAAGCCCGTCGACACAGCGGCCACTGGCACGCCCGAGCCTTCGAGCGCCTTCACGGCCGTCTCCACAAACGTGTGATACACGCAGACGGCGCCGGTCGTGAGCCTCAGGCTCTCGATGCCCAGCGCGTTGACGATCTTCTCTTCGAGCGGTCGACGCGCCTTGGCGCAGAGGCGCTTTACGCGCTCGGCCGAGTCGTCGCCCGCGAGTGTCGTGAGGTCCATGCAGGCGATGGCGCGCAACAGCCACGCGACCTGCCACTCCTTCTTCACCGAGCGGCGTGAGCCGATCGTCGCGGCGCGCCGTTCGACCGCTGAGGTGTTTACCTGAATCTCTTCCACCCAGTCGAGGTTCAGCGGAATCTGCTTGTTCGGCGTCAGTTCGCGCCCGTGCAGCGTCACTGGAAGCTCGGCGGTTGGAGTGTGTGCGCCCGAGGCGGTGGTCTCTGTCTTTGTGGTCATCTGGACCCTTCTTCCCAATCAAAACAATTCGGCCCGCCGAGCAACGGCAGGCCACTGTAGTACGTCTCGCGGATCAGTTTATACCTCTTAGCTCGCTTGCGATACCCTTCTGCTCATGCGATTCCGTTTGCTTGCTCCGCTCGCTCTAGTGGCCTCACTTGCTTCCGCCCAGTCGTTCACGCCGGTGCGTGAGTTGAAGAACCTTAGCCAGGAAGACGTGGCCCGACTGCATTCGCTTGAAGAGCTTTCGGTGCTGCCTGGCGGTGCATGGCGCTTCCACGCGGGCGACCTACCGCATGGCGAAGCGCCCACGCTCGAGGATGCGGGCTGGCCGTCGGTCGACATGCCTGCGCCGCGTAAGCCCATCCTCGCGCCGATGGATGCGGTCTGGTATCGCCGCGTGATCGAGATCCCGAAGACCGTCGGCGGTTACGACATCACGGGTTCCCGCATCTGGTTTCAGTTCCAGGCTGACGCGAACGGCCCTATGCCGGAGATCATCTACTTCAACGGCCGCCGCGTCGCCATCGGCGAGGACCTCGAGCCGATCGTGCTGACCGAAAGTGCGAAGCCGGGCGATAAAATCCTCGTCGCCGTGAAGTTGTTGCGCACGGTGGACGAGAAGCGCTTCCGCGGCGTGAGCCTGCGCATTGAGCCGCCGGCGGACTCCACGCGTCCCAGCCCTAACGACATCCGTACGCAGATCATCGCCGCTGCGAACCTGCTGCCGGCGTTGCCGAAGCCGCGTCCGGACCTTCTGCCCGAGGTGCATAAGGCCATCGCCGCGATCGATTTCAAAGCGCTCGAACACGCTAACCAGAAGGCCTTCGACGTGTCGCTGGTGAAGGCGCAGGCGGTGCTCGCTACCCTCGCTCCGGCGACGCATACGGCAACGGTGGACCTTGTGGGCAACTCGCACATCGACGCCGCGTGGCTGTGGCCTGCGAGCGAGACGGTGGACGTGGTGAAGCGCACCTTCTCCACCGCGCTGCAGCTGATGAATGAGTATCCGGACTACAAGTTTTCGCAGTCGGCCTCGCAGTATTCGGCGTGGATGGCGGACAAGTATCCGGATATCGATGCGCAGATCAAGCAGCGCGTGAAGGAGGGTCGCTGGGAGATCGTCGGCGGCATGTGGATTGAGCCGGACCTGAACCTGCCCGGTGGCGAGTCGCTCGTGCGGCAGTTGCTAGTGGGGCAGCGCGTCTTCAAGAACCTCTACGACGTGACGGCGCGCATCGGCTGGAACCCGGATTCGTTTGGCTACAACTGGCAGCTGCCGCAGATCTATAAGCGCTCGGGGCTCGACTACTTCGTCACGCAGAAGATGCACTGGAACGACACGAACCAGCTTCCACTGCGCCTCTTCTGGTGGCAGTCGCCCGACGGCTCCAAGGTCCTCACATACTTCCCGACGGACTACGCTTGGACGAACGTCAACCCCACGCGCCTCTCGGCGGATTACGCAGAGTCGTCGCAGCGCAACCCCGGCACCGCTGAGCACCTCGACCTCTACGGCGTAGGTGACCACGGCGGCGGCCCCACGCGCGATATGCTCGACTCTGCCGAGCACTGGATGGCGCTGAGCAAGCAGCTCACCGCGCTGCCAAATTTCCGTTTCACCACCGCGCAACAGTACTTCGACAATGTGCAGACGAAACTCTCTGCGAACTCACCGGTGCTGAACTATGACAACGTTTTGAGCTACAAGCCCGCAGCCCCTGACGCGAACGGAAATCTATCGATTCCGACGTGGAATGACGAGCTTTACTTTGAATACCACCGCGGCATCTACACGACGCAGGCCAAGCACAAGGCCTTCATGCGCCGCACCGAGGCCGAGACGCTCGATGCAGAAAAGCTTGCGAGCTTCGCGTGGCTCTTTGGGCAGAAGTATCCGGCGGAGGAACTGACGGAGAATTGGAAGAAGATCACCTTCAACCAGTTTCACGACCTTGCCGCAGGTTCCGGCGTGGCGACGATCTATCGCGATGCCGCGAAGGATTACAAAGAGGTGTTGAATCAGGATGCCTTGATCAACGAAGGCGCTATCAAGCAAATTGCCGCTCAGGTGAATACGCAGGTGCCGGTCGGCGGCCCGATCGTCGTATTCAATCCACTGCCATGGGAACGTAAGGATATTGTTCGCGTTGATGTACTTCCTGAAGGATCAACAGGCGATCAGTTCGGTGACTACTCTCCAACTAGCGGCGGCATAGTGCCTTCGCGTGTTGTAGATGGTGGAGCATTGGTGGAGGTTCGAGTCCCGGCTTTGGGCTACACGGTCATCCATCCGCAGAAAGGGTGCGGTAAGCTTAGCTGCACCGCCCTCACCAGGAACTTTCTCCCCGTAAATGAATCTGCTGACGAGATCACGGTATCCAACAGCAGCTCTGAACTTTCTATCGACAAGAAGAACGGCTGTATAACTCACTTGCGAATCGATGGTGGGAAACGGGAGATGCTGGCTCAGGGCTGCTCCAATCAGCTCCAAGCCTTCGCAGACAATCCAAAGAACTACGACGCATGGAACATCGATCCGGGCACTCTAGATAAAGCTCCCGAAATCATAGCGAAGGCTGATTCTGTTCGCGTCGTGCATGCTGACGGGTTGGGTTTTGTTGTTCGAGTCCAGTACACATACAACAAGAGCCATATCACTCAAGACATCTCGATGACGAACTACGCTGACACCGTTGTCATTGACACCACTATCGACTGGCACGAGAAGCACGTCCTGCTGAAGGCTGCGTTCCCGCTCGCTGCAACGGCACCGAAGGCCACTTACGAAATCCCCTACGGCAGCATCCAGCGTCCGACTACGCGCGACAACAGCTACCAGAAGGCGCAGTTCGAAGTCCCTGCGCTGCAGTGGGCTGATCTCGGCGACGCGAAGCAGGGTGTGTCGATCCTGAACGACTCGAAGTACGGCTACGACGCGGTCGGCAACGTACTTCGTCTCACGTTGCTGCGGTCGCCTACGTGGCCGGATGCCGATGCCGATCAGGGCATCCAGCACTTCCGCTACGCCATCTACCCGCATACCGGCGAGTGGCATAAGTCTGACACCATCCGTCGCGCGTATGAGTTGAACCAGCCGCTCATCGCAACGCAAACCTTCGCGCACACTGGCAATCTCCCTGCTGAGATGAGCTTTGTCAGCGTCGACCAGCCGAACGTCATCCTGACCGCTGTGAAGAAGGCCGAGGACGCCGACGCCCTCGTCTTCCGCATGTATGAAGCGGAAGGCAAGGCGACGACGGTCACGCTGCATATTCCGCAAGGAGCAAGCGGCGCGCGTGAGGTGAATCTGATGGAGTCACCGCAGGGCGCGTTGCCGCTGGCGAAGGACACGATCACGGTGCCGATCAAGCCGTATGAGATCCTCACCGTCGAAGCGGCGTATCCGAAAAAGTAGCACGCAGGCTTCATTCGTGATCCAAAAATCAAGAGGCCACCGATGCATCGGTGGCCTCTTTCTTACTGCTACTTCGTTGCCGGTTCATCGAGGTACTGATGCAGCCACGCCGTCCAGCGGCGCCACACATCGCGCGAGCGAATGGGGTCCGCAGGGGAGTGGCCGGGGACCGGATACGCCACGAACTTCACCGGCACGTTGTTGTCCTTCAGCGCGTGGTAGAGCTTGTAGGCCTGCGTCGTTGTCACGCGCCAATCACCCACATCGCTCATGATGAGGGTCGGCGTTTTCGCCGCCCACGCATGAGTAATCGGCGACTCCTCTGCGTAGAGCTTCATCGCATCCTTGCCGACAAACGGCGAAGGGCCGTAGCCTGCCGCGCGTTCCACGTTGTTGTCGCTCAGCGTGTACTGATCGACGAGGTCGGTCACGGGCGCGCCTGCAACGGCGGCCTTCCACATGGTCGGATACGCACCGATCATCCACGCGGTCATCTGTCCGCCGTAGCTCCAACCGCTGACTGCGATGCGCGATGAGTCAACGATGCCGCGCGCTTCGATCGCCTTCACACCGGCCATGATGTCGCGCCCCGGAGCTGCGCTCGCGTGGTTGATGATCGACGACTCAAACGCATTGCCTTCGTTGTTGCTGCCGCGATAATTCGGCTCGAGCACAAGCCATCCCTGCGCTGCGAGAATCTGCGAAGCTGTGGTGAACGTCTCGAGCGAAGTCGCCGTGGGGCCGCCGTGAATGTAGAGCACGAGCGGCAGCTTCTTGCCCGGCGTGTAATCCGGCGGATACGTCAGCACGCCATCGACCGTAAAGTTATCGCTCTTCCACGTCACCGTCTCCTGCTTGCCGAGCGTCATGCCCTCGGTCACGGTCTGCAGGTGCGTCATCTGCACTGGCGCATCTCCGAGGTGTGCCACGTAGAACAACTCAGCAGGATGCATTCCATCGGTCGCCGTAAACGCGAGCGCGCCATCCTTGCCGAGATCGCTTGCGCCCGGAGTCAACGCACCCAGCTCCACTGCCTTCGCCTTGCCTTCAAGCGGCTGCACCCAGAGCCGCGATTTCGTGCCATCCGCGCCTTTGAGGAGCAACGCTTTCCCGTCGGCAAACCACTGCGCATCGCCCACAGCATGGTCCAGCGCGTAGGCCACATCATGTCCATCACCAGGCTTCGCAGTAAGCGGAGCGACATACACCGTCTCCTCAAAACGCTGGTGTCCTTCGCGAGGGTACTCGTACGCCACCATGGAGCCATCCGGGGACACGCTCGCCGAACCCTCTGCCACCTTGGCGTTCGTCAGCGTATGCATCGCTCCGCTGGCGACATCCATCACGACCACGCGTGCCGAGTCCGACTCACCGGTGATCGGCGAATCGGCCTTCTCGAAGACGAGGCTCTTGCCGTCGGGCGTGTACTCCAGCGCAGCCGGCGGCCCGCTGGGAGCCATGTGTTGCGGTACCGACCACGCGCCGTTTGTAAGGCGCTTTGCCTGTGCGCCGAGCTCGATCGTCCACAGATGCACCGGCACCGCCGCCGTGCGTTCGAGATAGCTGTTGTTGCCGACTTCAAACGCATCTTCGAACTTCGCTTCGTCCTTCTTCTCCGGAACTTCATCGGCTGCGGTGAAGGCAAAGGCCTTGCCGTCCGGTCGCCACGTGAAGGCCTGAATGCTCGTCTTCGAGTGCGTTACCTGCTCGGCATCGCCGCCGTTGACGGGCATCACGAAGATCTGCGCCTTCCTGTCCTTGTCCTGTGCGAGGAACGCGATGCGATCGCCGTTGGGCGACCACTTCACGTTGCCCAGGCCGCTGCGATCATGCGTCATCACGCGCTGCGTTTTGCTGGCTACATCGACGAAGACGAGCTCGCTATCGATGCGGTCTTCCTTCAGATTCGCGCGACCGACGGTGATCGAGATCGTTTTGCCATCAGGCGAAAGCTGCGGCGAGCCCACGCGCACGATGCGCGGAAGATCATCGGCAGAGAAGCGCTTCGCTTGGGCAACGGCGAAGGGCGACGAAGTGAATAGCAGCAGCGAAAGCGGCAATGCGAAAGCGCGCAAGAGAGTAGCTCCTTGGGGAGGGGATGGCGACAAACCTGCCCTCAATGTAGCAGCCAGGCAGGTCGCATCGCTGCTAACGTAAGGAGGGACCGCTATGCCAACATCGCCTCGCATCCTTGTCACTCGCGCGCTACACCAGGCCTCTGCGTTGGAAGCGGAGTTGCGCGCACTCGGCGCAGAGCCGGTCGTCATTCCATCGATTGAGATCGTCGCGCCGGAGTCTTTCGCTGCGCTCGATAACGCCTTCATGGCGATCTCGATGTTCGACTGGTTGCTCTTCACCAGCGCAAACGCCGTCGAAGCCGCCCTCGGACGTGGCCTCTACGAACGCTGGAGCACCGCGCGCCGTCGGCCGCGCGTTGCGGCCATCGGTAACGCCACAGCCAGGCAACTGGTCGCCGCTGGGCTCAGTGTGGAGCTGCTTCCGGAGAAGGCGGTCGCTGAGTCTTTCGCAGAAGTCTTGCTCGCAAACTCGCAAGCAGGGCAGCGCTTCCTGCTTATACGCGCTGCAGAGGCCCGCGAGGTTTTGCCCGATGCGCTTACCGCCGCCGGCCGCGATGTTGTCATCGCCCCGGCGTATCGCAACGTCATCCCACATGAGTCGGCCGATGCCCTGCGCGCACTCTTTGCGACCGCACCGCCCGACGCTATCACCTTCACGAGCTCTTCTGCGGTGAGCCACCTGCTCGCGCTGTTCGAGGCTGCAGGCATCGCACTTCCCGAGAACGTGCGCCGCGTCTCCATCGGTCCGGTGACGTCGGCGACGCTCGCTGAGGCAGGCTATCCCGCACATGCCGAAGCACGGGAAGCCACCGTGCGCGCGCTCGCCGAAGCCTGCATGAGCTAACGCGACCTCGGCACACCCTCCTGCATCCGATACACTGAGAAGCTGGTTGCCGATGATCTTACTGACCCGAAAAGCCGATTTTTCCGCCGCGCATTTTTACTGGAACCCTGCCTGGAGCGAGGCGGAAAACGCGCGCGTTTTCGGCAAGTGCTCCAATCGCAACAGCCACGGCCATAACTACACGCTCGAGGTCACAGTCGCGGGTGAGATCGATCCATTGACCGGCTTCGTCGTGGACCTGAAGCTGCTCAAGGACATCATCGAGCGCGAGGTCGTGGACGTTTACGACCATCGCCATCTCAACCACGAAGTGCCTGAGTTCGCCACGATGCAACCGACCACCGAGAACATGGCCATCGCAATCTGGCGACGACTCGACGGCAAGATTCCCAATGCGAAGCTCCACCGCATTCGCGTCTACGAAATGCCCGAGCTCTTCGCAGACTTCTACGGAGAAGGCCTGTGAGCGCGCGCCCCATCGCCCATCTATCGCGTCGCTGGAGCTTTGTCGCAGCGCATCGGTTGCACGTGGATTCGCTGCCCGCGGAGCAGAACCGCGAGATCTTCGGCAAGTGCAATAACCCGTATGGCCACGGCCACAACTACATCGTGCAGGCGACCTTCTCCGGCCCTGTCGATGAAGCGACCGGGATGGTGACGAATCTCGCGGACCTCGATGCGTTTGCGAAGGCTGAGCTGCTGGAACGGTACGATCATCAGAACCTCAACACCATCAAGCCGTTTCTCACGCTTGTGCCCACGACGGAAAACCTCGCGGTCGAGGTCTGGCGCATCTTCAGCGCTTATCCTCACGCAAAGCTGACGCGCATTCACGTGGAAGAGACCGGCAACAACGCCTTCGACTACTTTGGTGAAGGTGAGAAGGAAGTGTCATGAGCACCAAAGAGCCCGTAGAAAATCCGACGCCCTCGCGGCCCGGTAAAGTTCCTGCGCAGATCGCGCAAGAGAGCCGCAGCGTTGCACTTGGTGACGCCACCATGCAACAGCTATACGCCGAGATGCTGATGCGCGTTGGCGAAGATCCTTCGCGTGACGGCTTGTTGCGCACGCCTGAACGCATGGAGAAGTCCATGGCGTTCCTGACGCGCGGCTACAACCAGACCGTGGAAGAAGTGCTGCATGAAGCACTCTTCGACGTCGATTACGACGAGATGGTGATCGTCAAAGACATCGAGTTCTACTCGCTTTGCGAGCATCACCTTCTGCCGTTCTTCGGCAAGGCGCACATCGCTTACGTGCCGAACGGCAAGGTGCTCGGTCTCAGCAAACTGCCGCGAATCGTCGACGTCTTCGCGCGTCGCCTTCAGGTGCAGGAGCGCCTGACGCAGCAGGTTGCCGAAGCGGTACAAGCAGCCGTAAATCCGCAGGGCGTTGGTGTCGTTTTGGAAGCGTCGCACCTTTGCATGATGATGCGTGGCGTTGAGAAGCAGAACTCCTCGACCGTCACCAGCTCCATGCTGGGTGTGTTCAAGGAGCAGGTGCAGACGCGCAACGAATTCCTCTCCCTCGTGAGGCCGCAGCGTTGAACGGCTTGATCGTGCTGGACAAGCCAGCCGGAGTCACCTCGCATGACGTGGTCTCCATCGTGCGTCGCGCGACAGGGGAGCGGTCTGTCGGACACCTTGGAACGCTGGACCCCATGGCCACGGGCGTTTTGCCGCTTTTGCTCGGGAAGCACACACGCCTTGCGCAGTTCTTCGGCCAGGCGGAGAAGAGCTACACCGGCCACATCCGCTTCGGTTTCGCGACCGACAGCTTCGATGCGGACGGTTCTCCTACGACAGAGCCGAAGCCGCTAACGCAGTCCCTCGAGGAACTCCGCGAACTCGCAAAGAAGTTCGATGGCCCGATGGACCAGATGCCGCCCATCTTCTCCGCGAAAAAGATCAATGGCGTGGCAGCTCACAAGCTCGCTCGCGCGGGCAAAGAAGTCGACGTGAAGCCGGCGCGCATCGTGATTCATCGCTTCGCGCTGACAGGTCTCGAAGGCGATACGGCCACCTTTGAAATGACGGTTTCCTCGGGTGGTTATGTACGCTCTGTTGCGCATGAACTCGGCGAATCGGCCGGTTGTGGCGCGCATCTTTCGTCGCTGCGTCGTACGCAGGCGGGAGCTTTCGACCTGTCGCAGAGTATCACCGTCGAAGACCTGCGCTCGCTCACACCTGAAGGCATCGAAGCGCGCCTGCCGCATCCGCGTACGTTGCTGCCGGAGATGCCTTCGGTCACGGTGAACGAAACCACTGCGGGCCGTCTTCGCAATGGGATGCAGACGAATCTGCCGGAGTTTTCAAATGCGCCGCTGATCAAGGTCTTCACCGGCCCACGCGAGTTGCTTTGCATCGCAAAGCGCATCGCCGGTACGCTGATGCAGCCGATCGTCGTGATGGGTTAGTGCTTCAGCAGTGGCTTCACAAGCGTTTCAATGTTGAGTGCCACCTGCGCCGCGCCCTGCGTCGTCGGGTGGATGCCATCTGCCTGCATCGATCCTGCCACGCCGTAGGCGCCCTTCAGCACGAAGGGCAGATAGGGCACGCGGTACTTCGCCGCCACTGCGGGATAGATCGCGTTGAATCGGCTGACGTACTGCTGCCCGTAGTCCGGCGGGATCGTGATACCTGCCAGTGCTACGCGCACGTTCGCTGCCTGTAGCTGCTCGACGACGCTCGCAAGGTTCGCCTTTGTCTGTTCGAGCGGCAGGCCTCGCAGCGCGTCGTTGCCGCCAAACTCCACGACGACGATTGCGGGCGACTTCGCCAATACATCGGCGACGCGATCGAGAGCGTCCTTCGTCGTGTTGCCGGACACACCCGCGTTTACCACGCGGTAGGGATAGCCGTCGCGATCCAGCAACGACTGCAGATACTGTGGGTATGTCTGTCCGTTGTCGATACCATAGCCTGCGGTAATCGAGTCGCCGAAGCAGACGAGCACGGGCCGGCCATCGGCGACGCGCGCAGCACGCGTCGGCTCGTACGTGGTCTGCGTGGCGCCTGAACTCAGGCCGGGATCGACCTTGCCGCCGTCGGCTTTGCATCCAAAGGTGAGCAGGGTAAAGGCGGATAAGATGGCCGTGAGCGTGCGTCGCATAGATATCAGTCTAGCGGTTTGCAATAATTTGTCGTCACATCCGTCTCAATAGAACTTATGTACGCGCTGCGCCGTATTGCAGGGTGAAGGAGATTTACTTGCCTCAGGAAACCATGATTGCCGTACAAGACCTCCGCAAAAGCCTTCGCAGCGGCGTCACCTCGCTTGAAATCCTCAAGGGTGTCAGCTTCACCGTGGAGCGCGGCGAGTTCGTCGCGATCATGGGCGCGTCCGGTTCGGGCAAATCCACGCTGCTCGGCTTGCTCGCGGGCCTCGATCATCCGACCTCGGGCAGCGTCGCGCTGCACGGCACGACGATCTCGAACCTGCCCGAAGACAACCTCGCGCAACTGCGCGGCAAGCTCCTCGGCTTTGTCTTTCAGAGCTATCAGCTGATCCCCACGCTAACCGCGCTGGAGAACGTGCTGCTGCCGTACGAGCTCAACAACGATGCCGGCTCGTTGCGCGAGGGCGTGGAGCGCGCAAAGTCGTTGCTCGGCTCTGTGGGGCTCACCTCGCGCATGGAGCATTATCCGATCCAGCTTTCCGGCGGTGAGCAGCAGCGTGTCGCGCTGGCACGAGCCTTCATGCTGCGGCCGCCCATCGTGCTCGCTGACGAACCGACCGGCAACCTTGACTCCGTGAACGGCCAGCATGTGTTGCAACTTTTGCTGGATCTCAACCGCGCCGAAGGTACGACGCTCGTGCTTGTCACGCATGACCCCGGCCTGGCGTCTCATGCGTCGCGACGGATCGTGCTGCGCGATGGCGCCATCGTCTCTGACGATCGCCTCGAAGAGGCGCAGTAAACCGATGGCCGCGCTTCGTTTCTCCACCGCTACTCGCATCGCTCTGCGTGAAATTCGCTCTTCGCGCGTGAAGTTTGCGTTCGTCATCCTCAGTGTCGCCATTGGCGTCGGCGCGCTCACCGGCGTGCGCGGCTTCTCGGCCAGCTTTCGCCGCGAGTTGCTGTTGCAGGCTCGCTCCATCATGGCGGCGGACATCTCCGTGCGCAGCACACAGCCGCTGACGAAGGACGAGTCCGCATCACTCGCTGCAATAGGGAAGAGCAACGGCGTCGAGCAGACGGACGTGACCGAGCTACTCTCGATGGCCTCGAGCACCGCTTCGTTTGATCCGCTGCTCGTTGCATTGAAAGCGGTCGACCCTGCGAAGTATCCGTTCTACGGTCGTGTGGAGCTGTCGCCGAACCTTTCACTTTCCTCCGCGCTCACGCAAGACACCGTGGCCGTTGCGGACGACCTGTTGATCCGCCTCCATCTGCACGTCGGCGACAGCATTCGCCTCGGCAACCACAACTACCGCATCGCTGCGACCGTGCAGCAGGAGCCCGATCGCCTTAGCGGCATGTTCGCCGCAGGGCCACGCGTTCTTCTTTCGCAACAGGCACTCGCGCAAAGTGGCTTGCTTGCGCCGGAGTCTCACGCAACGCGTCGTTACCTGTTCCGCATGAAGCCCACGCAGGGCAAGGTCGCGAGTGATAGTGAGGTCGCACAGCTGCGCGCGCAGCTTGAGCAGGCGTTGCCCGAAGCGCAGGTGCAGGATTATCGCGAGGCCAGCCCTGCGGTAACAAAGACGCTCGACGGCGCGACAGGCTTGCTGTCGTTGATGAGTCTCGTCGCGCTGGTGCTTGGTGCGGTGGGTGTCGCGATGTCGATGCGTGCGCATCTGCAGCAGCGCATGGAGTCCATCGCCATCATGAAGTCCATGGGCGCGACCAGCACGCAGGTGATGAAGATCTACGTCGTGCAGACGCTACTGCTCGGGCTTGCGGGTGGCATCGCAGGCGCGCTTTTAGGCCTTGGCGTACAGGCGGTTTTTCCCCTCTTCCTTGCCAGGCTGCTGCACATCACGCCGCACTTCACGATCAACGCTGGCTCGGTCGCGCTGGGCATTGCAGCGGGTCTGCTGACCACGTTGCTCTTCACCGTTCCGCCGCTGCTCGACATTCGCGGTGTGCGGCCGATCCTCATCCTTCGCCGCAACGTGGAAGGCTCTGACGATCCGTTCGTCGCGCGCCTCACCAGCAAACTTCGCTCCTCGGGCGCGCAGATCATCGCAAGCCTGGCGCTCATTGCGGGACTCGCTGCGCTTGCGGCTGCTGTTTCAGATTCTCGGGCGGTCGGCGGCTTCTTCGCTGCAGGCCTCGCACTGGTGTTGCTGGTGCTGCTGGCGATGTCGGCGCTGACGCTCAAGCTGCTGCGCATATTCCTTCGCAGCACGGGCATGTCCTTGCCATCGAGCCTGCGCCACGGGCTCGCGAACCTCTATCGCCCCGGTAACCCGAGCGCTGCGCTCCTCGCCGCGCTTGGCCTCGGCGTGATGCAGATGGGCGCGGTTTACTTCGTACAACGCGCGGTGGTGGAGGAGATGCAGATTTCCACCTCGGCACGTTTGCCGAACCTCTTCCTGCTCGACATCAGCCCACGCGAAGTCGATGGTCTACGCACGCTGCTCTCGTCACAACCGTCGATCAAAGGCGAGCCTGAGATTCTTCCTGTCGTCGGCTCGCGGCTCATCGCAGTGGATGGCACGCCCGTTGCGCAACTTCACTTCGAGCACATGCCGAAGCGTGCGATGCAGTCGTTGAATCTCACCTGGGCGCCGCAGGACGACGCGCCGCCGCCGGGCGACACCATCACCGCTGGCGAGTGGTGGACACTTGCGCAGGCCAACGATGCCGCGCGACATCCTGTCATCGCAGTAGAGCGCGAACAGGCCAGGCGAATGCACCTGAGTATCGGTCAGCATCTGACGCTCGCCGCGCAGGACGATCAACTCACAGCAACAGTCGCGGCCTTCTTCGATGCCGACAGCCGACACGCGTACTCGCGCGCCAGTTTCATCATGCCAAAGGCCTCGCTCACCGGCCTGCCCGTTATCTGGTACGGCGGCGTGCATTGCGAGCCGTCACAAACTGCGATGCTTCGTCGCGTGCTCTACGAGCACTATCCGACGGTCACGGTCATCGATGTCGCGGCGACCGTGGAGACCGTGCGCCAGGTCATCCTGCAAGTGACATATGTCATCCAGTTTCTCGCTGCGTTCTCAATCCTCGCCGGCGTGATCATTCTTGCGAGCGCCATAGCGGGCAAGCGCTATCGCCGCATGAGGGAGGTCGTCGTGCTGAAAACGCTCGGCGGTACACGCGCACGCATCGCCAGCATTTTCTCGTGGGAGTTCGCGGTGCTCGGGCTGGTGTCTGGATTCGTAGGGCTGGTCTTCGCAAATATCCTGGCGCGACTCCTGCTAGTGCACGCCATGCATTTCGCCTACAGTTTCCACATCACAGCTACGCTGCTGATGTGGATCGCGACGGCTGCACTTGCAGTAATTGCAGGCTGGGCCGCGAGTTTTCGCATCCTCGGCCAAAAGCCGCTGGAGGTTTTGCGAGAAGAGTAGAAGCGTTGTATACTTGCTTCAGGCAGTTGATCGTGGCTCGCAAGAGTCTGCAACCTGCCGGTCACAACCTGTGTTGCCCTCTCGTTCAATGGTAGGACTAGCGACTCTGACTCGCTCGATCGGGGTTCGAATCCCTGGGGGGCAACCAACTACGCACTTTGGCGAACTTCGCCGAACCTCTTGGAATTAGCGTAGGTTGCGATAAATGAACCACTTAGCGGTAAAGATGGTTCGAAAAGGTTCGATAGAGTCCGGCGAGAGCCGGACTTTTTTATGGGTACGGATACGGGTATCGTAAGGCAGTCATACGGGTATCGTCTTTCCCGCTTGGAGGCCCCATGCCGCTCACCCTCAAACAAATCGAAAACGCATCACCGAAGACAAAGCCTTACAAGCTCTCCGATGGTGGAGGCTTATGTCTCCTTGTGTCCGTGACCGGCGCGAAGCTCTGGCGCTGGCGCTACTGTTTCGACGGCAAGGAGAAGATGATGGCCTTCGGAGAGTATCCCGCACTCGGGCTGAAAGACGTGCGAGAACTCCATTTCGAAGCCAGGAGAATTCTTATTTCTGGCTCCGATCCTATGGCGAAGCGAAAGGCTGAAGCTCAGGACAAACAGAAGGCGATTCGTGATGAGCAGCGCGAGTCGGAGAAGAGCTTTGAAAAGATCGCGCGTTGTTGGTGGGATTGGTGGGCGATCGGAAAGTCTCCGCGACATGCAGAAACTGTGATGAATCGTTTGGAAGCGGATGTCTTTCCGGCAATCGGCCATCTATCTGCCGATGATATCCAGCCAGGGCAGGTTCGCAACATCATCACTGCGATTGAGGCTCGCGGCGCTAGCGACGTTGCAAAGCGAGCACACCAAACTATTGGTCAAATCTTCCGCTTTGCCATCGCTCGTGACTTGGCCACCCGAAACCCTGCTGGCGACTTCAAGCCCAGAGATGTCTTGGCCGCAGTCGAGTCAGAGAACTTCGCTCGTGTCGATGAGACTGACCTTCCTGAGTTGCTCGTAAAAATGGACAACTATGAAGGCGATGCACTCACTAGACTTGGGTTGAAGCTAATGGCGTATTGCTTCCCGCGAACGAGCGAACTCATCGAAACTCCTTGGACGGAGATCGATCTCGTGCGTGCGCGTTGGGAGATCCCACGCGAACGCATGAAGATGAAGACACCTCATATCATTCCGCTCTCGCGCCAGGCTGTTGATGTCCTCAAGGCTTTGAAACTCCTCGCCGGCAGAAGCCGCCTCGTGTTTCCGGGCGCGAATGACAAGACGATTCCGATGAGCAACAACACGTTGCTCTACGCGCTCTACAGACTCGGCTACAAAGGGCGCATGACCGGCCACGGCTTCCGTGGGCTGGCGTCAACGATTCTCAATGAGAATGACTTTGACGAAGAGCATGTAGACCTCCAGTTGGCGCATATGAAGCGCAACAAGGTCTCGGCGGCATACAACCATGCAAAATATTTGAAGCAGCGAACCGCAATGATGCAATGGTGGGCCGACTACCTGGACACCCAGTTGGAAAAAGGAAACGCCGCAACGCTAAATCATTGAGTCATGCAGTGCGGCGGAGGGCGATGCGGGAGTTCGCGGGGCCTCGCCGTAGTTGCCGGAGTTCTATGTGCCGACGTTCCTCTCTTGCAGCCAGTACTTGATTTGCAGCCCACTGCTTGATCTCTGAGGCGATCCATCCCACAGCTCGCTTTCCAATTGGAATGGGCAACGGAAAGGCATTGCATTTGATTTTTTCGTAGATGCTCGTCTTCGACAGTCCTGTAGCCGCTTTGACCTGAGGAAGGCGCAGGAAGATGATCTCTTCGTTCTGCGTCCTTGATTCCGTCTCTACCATCAACATTGTTCTCATGTCCCTCTCCGATTTTCTTCCTGCAAGACATAAATCTCGACACATCTCGCGTACGACGCGGTCGAGACTGACCTGTTAGGAGTGATCGTTGCTTCCACTGTCTTCGCTATCCATCTTCTTCGTCTACTACACAGTCAGCTTCGAGCGAGATCAACGAGCCGTCCAATACTTCCCATTTATGGCCCGATAGGTGTGACCTATCGCGACCGCTGATGAGGTCGTTCCAATCTCTGACGGATTCACTGAGCGACAACTGCAGCGCCTGGTATCGATCACTTCTGCCAACCCTTTCCGCTCTCGGGAGTAAATTTGGCCACAGCACAACTCCGTGGGCAGCTTGCGATTCATAGAACCAAACGCTGTATGAGAAGCCGCATGGGATATGCGGTCTTCACCTTTGGCTATACGGTGAGCTGAGCTATGCACGATTGGGCTGAGTTTCGTCACTTCTTGTATTTGCTAAAGATTCTTGAGCGCGGAGGCTTTCGCTCCGCTGCGGAGATGCTGCATACGTCGCAGCCAAACCTCACCGTGCAGGCTAGACAGTTCCAGGAAAATGCTTCCGTCACGTTGTATAGGAAGGCGAAGGATGGAAGAATTCATCCAACCGAATCAGGGCTCGCTTTCATAACGCTTGCGAAACATGTTCTGGAAGCTCGCGACGAAGCGATTGAGGCTCTGATCGCGATCGATAGAGGAGAACTCGAGACCATTCGATTTGGGTGCAGTCCGCTCGTCGATCAAGAGCTTTTCAGAACGCTATGTTCCCTACACAAAGAGCTACTGCCGAACTGTACAATCCGCTCGGCACACGGAGACACGGTGTACCTTGCCGCACAAGTTTTGGAGGGCAAGCTGGACGCGGCGTTGATCACTCTTCCTTTCACGCATCCGGAGTTACGTCTCGATCGCCTTCGGAAAGACAAACTTGTTGTCTGCATGCGAAAGGACAATCCACTCGCGGAACATGCTGCCCTTCAGGTCAAAGACTTGCAGGGCAAATTGGGTGTCTTCTACGAACCCGATCGGCACCCGCAAGCACATGCCCGACTGCTCGAACTCCTTGCGCAGTCGGGCGTTTGCATTGAAGAGTATTCCAGCGGATCACATCCAATAGAAATGCAGATGCTTGTCCTCGAAGACTATGGTTTAGCACTCGTTCGTGAGGGCGGAGTGCACGAGCCAGAACTGACGACAAGAAGGCTTATTGATGTCGAATGGACAATCGATAGCGCGATCATTTGCCGTCGTGAAAAGTATCCGAAGACGCTTCCGATCATTATCCGGCGTTTGCAGAAGAGCATCTTGCGTAATGCAAGTCCTACAGAGCAAAAGCGACTTGCTAACTTCCTCCATGCAAGAGAAGAAACTTCAAGTCCCAAGCCGAAAGTCCCGATTCAGCTTCGATTGATTCGATGAGCAAATTCAGATTGCGACTGAGGTGCGGTTGAACTCTTCCTGCATGCATCCCGATAGTCCGCACCTATCGCACGATATGCACCCGATAAATAAGAAGTATTAGACGGCTAACCTGCACCTCGCCAATGATGACGGCATACCGCGACTGACTGCAGTCGTCAGGAGGTGCCGATGTGGTCCAGCTCTAGTACCGCTAATTCAATATTGGTTTCTCGCAAGAGAGGTCATCGCATTCAGCCTCGGATCGAAGTGATTCGCAAGCTGATTCCCATTCTTCTTACACTCGGTCTCGTCTCGGCCGCCCATGCGCAAGGAACGATGGATTTTTCCGGAGCACAAACGCTCATGGGAACGTTCAAAACCTTCGCGATGTACGCCGGTGCGGTCATCTGTCTTGGCGGCCTGATCTTCGCGGGCATCCGCATGATGAGCGGTCGCTTTCAAGATGCGATTCCCGGACTCTTCGGTGCGCTGTTTGGTGCCGGAGTTCTCGGTTGGGGAGCTGGTTGGATTGGCTCGCTGACCGGGCAGTCGATGTAGGAGGTACATCGACTATGACTCGTCGAGGAGAGCCGTCACCAATCAATCAAGCGCTGAACCGGCCCCGAGCCAAGCTCGGATTGGACCTCTCAGCATGGATGGCGATCGTATTCGTCTGCGTGACGGTTTTCCTCGTCGGGTTTCGTTTTCTCGCGATGCTCGCGTTTCCAGCACTCGCAATCGGCGCATGGTTCATCGTGCGCAAACACCCAAAGATGTTCCAGCTATGGGGCCTGGGCCTCAACCAGAAGAGCTACTATGACCCGCGCAAACAGTGAGCAGACCCAATCCGTGCCGTGGTTCGCGAAGGCTGGGGCCGCCTGCAGCATCGTGCCGATTGCTCGCTTCGTGAGCGATCGCCTCTTTGCTCTCAAGAGCGGAGGCTACGGGTGCTTGTTCAGTCTCTCCGGCCTGGATGAAGAGTGCCTGACCGATCAGGAACTCAATTCACATCTCCGCATGATCGAAGGTGCTCTGCGAGGTCTGCCGGAAGGCGCTTGCCTGTATCAGTATTCGCGCATTCGGTCGGGCTTCGCCCTGCCAAAGCGCGATCTTTATCCCCACCTGATGACGGATGTCATCGTGAGTGAACGTGTGCGCTTCCTTGAAAAGGAAGCTGCCTTTCGACGAATGGACATTCACTGGTGCCTGACCGTCGAGCCGGAGAAGGCAGAGGCCTTCAAGAAGCATCCACACGAGAATGAGTTCGCCACATCGCGCATGTTGGCTGACTTGGAGAAGACAGCTACATTGCTCGCCGGGAACCTCGGCAGCCTGCTTGGCTTGAAGGTTCTCGGCAAAGAAGAAGCGTTTAAGTTCTTCAGCTATCTGTTCAACCTTGAAGACTGGGCCGAGCAGGATCGTCTCCGCTCTAATGACGGCGTAGATCGCCAGATCGTGAAAAGCCCCGTTCATTGGGAGAGCGACCATCTTCGCGTCGGCAAGCGATTCGTGCAGATGTTCTCTTTGAAGATGACGCCGGAAGCATCGCGCCCATGCCTCTTCTCTGATCTCGCTAAGCTCGATTGCGACAGTATCCTCTGTACGACATGGAGGCCGAAATCCACGACAGCAGCGCGTGGAGAGATCGACCGGCAGGAAAAGTTCATCGAGTTCTTCAAAGTCGGCGTGCTGACCCGCGTCATGAGCGGGCGCGACACTGCCTCACTTGATAAAGGCGCGGGCGCACGAGCCGCGAATAATCAGGTCGATGACCTTGGCGATGTCATTCGCTCGCTCGATAAGAAGGCACAGGGCGAGTTTTCGCTCCGGCTACTGATCGCATCTCGCAGCCGGATGGAACTGGTCGGCATCGCTCCTATGGTTCACCGCGTCTTCGTGGAATCGCGTGCTCAGGTAATGGAAGAGACGCTTGGCAATCTCTCCGCCTTCTATGCGATGTTCCCCGGCAATGGGAAGTTCAACGTCTTTCCTCTGTGGCTCGCGGAAGATCACAACGCGCGGCTGGCCTCCGTTTTTGCTCCTCATCTTGGTCATCCGTATTCCGAAGACCTCGACAACGAGTACCTCAACATCTTCGAGACACGCACAGGGACGCCGTTCTTTCAGGATGCGTATGTTGATGGCGTCCGTGTGCAACTGATCCTCGGGCCTACGGGCAGTGGCAAATCGGTACATGGCAATATGGCCATCGCACATGAGCAGAAGTATGCGGGCTTCACCTACATCTTCGACATTGGTGGAAGCTACGAAAGCGTCGTCGAGCTGTACGGCGGCAGGGTTGATCGCATTGGGAAAGATGGTCCGCGCGTCAATCCGTTTTGCCTGGAGCCGACCGAGAGCAACATCCAGTTCCTCTACAGCTTCATCAAGCTGCTCCTCTCGAATAGCGGTGCGGAACTTGAGCCGGAAGACGACGACGTGATCCATAAGGCCGTGCAGGATATATATCTGCTCGATGCCAGCAATCGTCGTCTCTCGAATCTATTTCTGCCAAAGAAGCTCGACCGCTACCTGTCCAAGTGGGTTGGCAAGGGCGTCTACAGCGCGATCTTCGACAACATCGACGACAGCCTTTCGCTCTCGCGTATCCAGTGCTTCGACTTCCAGGGCGTGAACAACCAGCAATATGCTGACCTGATCGAGCCGCTGATGGTCTGGTTGTTGCGACGCATCAATGATGTGCTCTACAACCCCGCCAATCTCGGGGTGCCGAAACACATCCTGATCGAAGAGATCTTCTCTTCGATGAAGAACAAGCAACTGCTTGACGCGGCATTGGCCTCCATCAAGACCGTCCGCAAGAACCTTGGTGGCGTCACGATGATCGGCCAATCAGCCGAAGACCTCGGAGCAAATGCCGATTCCATCGTGAACTCTTGCACTTCGTTCCTCTTCCTGAAGGATGCCACCTTCAACCGGAAGAGGTATGCCGAGCTGTTCAAGATGAACGAACAACAACTCACTCTCTTCGAGAGCTTGCAGGATCGCGAAGGTCTCTACATGAGGCGCGATGGATTGACCAAGGTCATCCGCCTCAATCTCGACAAGCGTAGTTACGCCACCTTCTCCACTAAGCCAAAGGACCGCGTTCGCCGGTCTCAACTCATCGCCAAGTACGGTCTCGCCGAAGGCATCGCCCGCTTTGCCGAAGGTGAGACCGCATAACCCAGCACTCGAAAGGACTGAAGCCGTGAAACCACTCATCCCTCTCTTTGTTGCCGCCGGAATCATGCTCCCATCGCTGCCGCTGCGGGCGCTTGAGCTGAACCATCCTCTCCAGCCGTCCGCTCCGCGCACTGTGTCCGTCTCGGAGTCCCAGACGCCGCCCATTATCCGGGCTGGCCTGCTCCAGTGCACACTGATCGTGCTGCCCGCCGAGGAGAAGGTTGCGAATGTCTTTGCAGGCGACACGGTGGACTGGGTATTCGACGGCGGGCATGTCGCATCGCGCTTCGTGAGCGTGAAGCCAAAGGTGGTGAACGGATCGACGGACATCCATATCGTCTCCGACCACGGCAACGAGTACACCCTTCAGCTTCAGGAAGTGTCGAACGACGCGGACGCGCACTTTGACTCGAAGATCCGCATCGACCCCGGCGATAAAGCTGCCAAGGATCGCCTCGCCCAGCTTCCCGTCTTCGTACCTGCTGCAGACCTCGATAAAGCAAAGCAGGAAGCTGCTACAGCCAAAGCGGCTCAGGCCGCCGAACTGAAGGCAGAAGCGGCGAAAGCAGAACAGTACCGCAGTCAGTATCCCGGCTCGCTCCACTTCGATTTCACCTGGGACGAGAAGAAAGGTAAGGAGCTTGGACTTCAGCAGATTTGGCGGGATGACAAGTTCACCTATCTGCGCGGCCAGTTTCAGGAGACGCCCGCTCTCTATGAGGTGAAGGACAAGAAGCCCTCGCTCATCAACTTCGATTTCTCGAATGGCCTGTACATCGTGCCGAAGCAGATCGACGGCGGTTATCTCGAAATTGGCAAGCAGAAGGTTGACTTTCACCGCTCACCTGAAGGGAGGCAGTAATGCCGGAAGAGATCAACACACCCTCAGCAAGCGTCCCCGAGCAGCCGGAGGCGAAGCCTCCTCTGCGGAAGACCATGCCCGTCGTCATTGCCCTTGTGGTGATCGTTGCCCTCATTGGGATAGCGAATCTCTCCAGCCTGGTCAGCGGCAGCAAGAAAGCCGCTCCTCAGAGTGCGCTGACCACAAGCCCAATGACGCCCAATGCCCAGCAAGTATCGAGCTTCCAGGCCCAGCAACAGAATCAGGCTCGCCATGACGCAGAAGAGTTGCAGCGAAAGAAGGCGCTAGCCGATGCCATGCAGGAGTTGCAGCAAGAGCAAGCGGTGCCCAGTCCGGAGTCGGCAGGTACACCACCGATGACGGCTGCGCAGAAATCACAGATTTATGGCGACAGCGCAAATGCGCCGCAACACACCTCGAATGTCTCTGAAGCTCAGGCTGAGGCGAAACAGAAGAGGCTGGCTATCGAGAAGCAGCGACAGGACGCGCGGAACAGCGACACCGTGGCCATTGATTTCTCCCATCAGGGAGTGGGAGCTGCGCCCACCGCAGTGCTTGCGGCGAAGTCGGAGGCCAGCGACAAGGGTTCCGAAGAGGATTTGTCAGGCCATACGGGGTCCAAAGAGCAGACCGTGGCTCAGACCGCAAAGACCGATCCGATGTCGTCCTATAACTTCGACAACTATCAGGGGCAGCTCTACCGGGTCTTCGAGGGAACGGTGCTAGAAGGTGTCGTTACCAACCACATCGACGGCGGCCTGTCCGGCCCCATCCTTGTGATGCTGACCACCGATTACTACTCGCACGATCATCAGCAACTGCTCATGCCGCAGGGTACTCGCTTGATCGGCACGGTGCAGAACGTAGGCAACGCACAGCAGCGAAAGATGTTCGTCACCTTCCATCGCGCTGTGTGCCCGGACGGGTTTTCGCTCGACTTCGACAAGTATGTCGGTCTCGATCAGATTGGGACGACAGGCCTGGCCACGAAGATCGATCACGGATACCTGATGGCGTTCGGCGCTGCCGCTGCTATCGGTGGCCTCGGCGGCCTGGCGCAGATCGGCAACAACGGCAGTGTCTTCACGCCATCAACGCAGATTCGTAACGGCATCTCGGAGCAGACTTCCTCTGAGGGCGAGCAGGTACTGAATCATTTCCTCAATCGTCTGCCGGTTATCACGCTCAAGGAAGGCTCACGCGCGCGCATCTACATCGGTCGCGACATCCTTATTCCTTCGTACGCGGAGCATCGCGTCGACCCAACTCTGTAACGAAAGGAGGCTCGTTGTGATCCTTCCCCGCGTACGTCCGTTCCTCTGCGTTGGAGTTGAAGTGTGCCTCGCAGGCGCGCTGCTCGCCTTGATGGGGAACACCTTCCGCATAGCGCGTCCGGGTGAGGATTCTCTTGAGTTCGTCGGTTCTCTCATCGGCGGCCTTGATAAGGCCTGCTTCTATGAAGGCTTCAATCCGACGTGTCCCTGCTACTTCTAAACATTTCCCTTTGGAGCTCATGATGAAGATCCAGCTCAAACACCCGCGTAGATGGCTCATTGGAGGAGGAGTCCTCCTACTGACCGCCACACCTAGCTTTGCTCTGTTCGGGATCGGCGACATCGTCTTCGACCCGACCAGTTATGCAAGCCTCGTCTCGCAGCTCACGACGCTCGAGTCACAGTACACGATGCTCAAGAACAACGTCGAGCACTTCAGCCTGAAGCAGCAATGGCAGACGGCGATGACTGCGTTGAAGAGCGTGAATGTTGCAAATACATTCGGCGAAACTGCCGGCATGACGGTCGCGCTCAACGGCGGTTCAACCTCGGCGTCAGCCACCGCTTGGAATTCGGCGACTACTCCCGTCAGTTCGAACGTGAGTAGTTACTTCCAAGGCCAGACGGTTGGCACTCCGCAGATGTCGCAGCTTGCGATGGTCGAGATGTCTGACGCCATCTCGCCCGACTGCATCACGGCGGTCGGAGCGTACCGTGCAGGCCGCACGCAGAACGCAACGGCTAACAGCACCCTGACAGCCAACCAGCTTGATGGGTCGAGCACGACCAACAGCGAAGTGCAGCAGCTGAACCTACTTAATGCAGCGGAGGCACAGAAGATGTCCGAGATTCAGAACCAGGGCGCTCTTCAGGCTTGCGTTGCTTCTCAGATGGCCGTGGCCAATATGGAGCGGCGCAATGCAGCCGCCACCGACCTCAACGATGCTGCTTTCGTGCAGACTCAGCGTTCAACGCACGACATGAGCGCCGCCACAGAGAGCAATACCTGGCAGACCTATCTGCCGTAGAGAGACGACATGCTGAAGCTGCTCAACACCAAGTTGTTGATTGCGATTCTTGCGGCGCTGACCCTACTCGCCAGCGCCGTCCTTTACCAACGCCACGAAGCCGAGCACCGCAAGAAGGAAGAGATAACCATCCGCAAGACGGTCGAAGAGAACAAGCGCAAGCAGAACTCCGCAGCAGGCAGTGAAGGCAAGACGTGGAAGAGCTACATCCCTTAGAGGCATTGGAGATTCGTCATGAGCATCGCACTTCTCGCACAAGCGTTACCTTCCGCAAGCTCGGGTATGGACTGGCTCTACCAGTTCACGAACAACCTCACGAATCTCACCACGCAGAACGGTGGTGCGCTGACTCAACTCGGTGCAATCGAGCTGAGCTGCATCGCGCTCTTCACTCTTGTGAGTATGGTCGTGAACTGGAACACGAGTGGGATGACCTTGCGGCTTCATCATCATCCTGTCCGCGCTGGCGATCTCACCAACTTCCTGATGAAGCTCATCATCTGCAGCTTGATGCTCAACTACTGGGTCAACCCGTTTCCCGGAGCGAGCTTTGGCATCAATCACTTCTTCTCGTACATCGCCCAAGCGATGGTGGCGGCATTTGATCAGAATTCGCTCGATCAACTCTTACAGCTTCTGAAGACCGCCGGGGACGGGACGGCAATGCCGTCCTTCACTGCGCCCGTTGAGATCCTCTGCTATGTGCTCGTCCAGATCATGCTCGGCCTCGCCTCGGCGATCCTCTTCGTCATCAATGTAAGCGCCTTCATCCTGTACGGAGTGACTGCTCTCTTCGGTCCGGTCTTCATTCCTCTTCTGATGATGCAGAGCTATCGTGCGAAGTTCTTCCAGTTTCTTGACGTGCTCATCAGCTTCGCCATGATCCGCGCCGTTGCCGCCGCGTTCATTTATGTCTGGGCTGGATTCATGAACGGGTTCCTTCAGCAAACGTTCAATGGGAACTACTCGATGGAAATGTGGATCGCGAATCTCATCCCATGCCTGATGGTCTTCGTTGCCTTCGTCATCAACATGCTTTTCATCCCGAGCATGACTCAGGCGATCTTCGGCGGTGCCGCTGGTATGGCTGGAAGCGTGGGAAATGCGATCGGCAAAGTGGCTTCAAGCGCCGCCATGGCGGGCGCGGGAGCCGCTTGATCGATCGCCGCTTTTTACCCGCATGGTGCTCGCGGGTGTGAGCTAAGCTATCTCTCCCATTACGCTACATCGCTGTCTTTGCCACGGCAGATTGCTTAGTCACACTCCCGGAAAGCATTTTGGAAAGGGGAATCAGTCCTTATGTCAGCACACACAGTTCACGTTGGATCGGCGCTTACATCGGAGCAAGCCTTGCTCACGGACAAGATCGGCAACGAGGTCTACTCGTCGCACTACTCAGAGCGCCAAGCCTACCGCTTTGTGATTGGTTGCGGCGCTATGCTTCTCTGCGGATCCATGTGGCTCAACTTCTCGTTGGCTCATCGCCCGATCGCCAGTCGATACATCCGAATCGACGAGATGGGGCGCGCTCAGGCAATTCAATACAGTGATCTGAACTACAGCCCACGCGAAGGGGAAGTGCGTACCTATCTCACGGATTGGGTGAACTATCGTTTCACCATCAATCGGGAGGTCATCGCAAAGAAATATCCGTTGAACTACTACTTCCTCGCGCAGCCGCTGGCTGCGCAGCTCATGGCTACTGACAACGATAGCCATCTTGTCTCTCAGGTCACGGGAGGACAGGTCGAGTCGGGTGATGTTCAGGTGCGCAACGTGACCATCACCTCCATGTCCGAGGAGACCGTCCAAGGCGTCCGTGTGGCCCGAGGAACGGCGCTCATCACGCTGGACAAGCTCTACTCAGAACACACCTCTCATCAGCCGCGTACGGAGCATTGGCTGCTGTCCGCAACGTACTATCTGAATCCGAAGCAGGTCAGCGATCAGGCGAAGATCTTCCCTCAGTATGAGTTCATCAATCCGCTCGGGCTTACGTTGACAGAGTTCCATGAGAACCGTGTTTCTGTGGACGTACAGACGCCCGGCACAACCGAAGCGAATACGAACGCCATCGCCCAGCCCACTCCGGGGGCAGGACGATGAGCTTCGAACTCATATTGCCGTTCTTCCCGGAGGAGCTTCGCGCACTCCTCCAGGACGACTCGATCTCCGATCTCATGATTAACGGGACTACGGGTGTCTTCGCGGATCGCGGCGGAGTCGTGGGACACATCGCACTCTCCGCACCGTATGCCAACGACCGCCTTCAGGCTGCAATCGAGCGTGTCGCCCGCATTCTTGGCCAGGACCTCACCGGCCAGAATCCGATCCTCAACACACGCTTGCCTGACGGCTCGCGCGTGGCTGTCGTCGGAGCGCCATCGTCCATCAACGGGCCGACCCTGACTGTCCGCAAATTCAACCGCTGGTATACGAGTGATCAGCTGGTCGAAGCTGGCAGTTTTCCCCAGTCGGTTCGCGATGATGTGGTGGAGCTAATTCGCAAGCGGAAGAACGGCATCATCAGCGGCGGTACGGGCTCGGGTAAGTCGACCCTGATGAAGGCGCTCCTCGATCACGTTCCGATGGACGAACGCCTCGTCGTCATCGAGCAACCGGCAGAGCTGAAGATCGCTCATCCGAACGCCGTTCGGTGGGAGGCTGTCGCCGCGATTCCGGGACAGGTTGCCGTTACTCCGAGCCAGCTCGTGGCCGCTGCTCTACGCCATCGTCCCGACCGCATCATCATGGGCGAGATTCGGGATGAATCGGGCTATGACTTGCTCCAGGCCATGAACACCGGCCACGGCGGGACGATGGCGACTCTCCATGCGGATTCGGCCGTGGATGCCCTCGATAGGCTCGCAGACATGGCGCTGAGCGCCAGGACCAATCTGGACCAGACATTCGTTCGGTCACAGACCGGAAGAGCGGTCGACTTCGTTCTCCATTGCGAGCGCGATCACAAGGGCCGCCGCCGCGTCCGGGAGCTGATTACGGTCTCCGGATATAGCCACGCTGAGCAGCGCTTCCTGACGGAGGATAAGGATGTCTCCTTCGATCCGAAGGAGATGCGTCATTTTGACCACGGCTACGCCGTCACGTCGCACAGTTCTCAAGGACTAACATCGCAGCGCGTTCTCGTGAACATGGACACCGACGTCCATTCCGACCTCATCAACGCAAGATTCGCCTACGTCTCGGTTTCCCGTGCGTCTCACGACGCGCAAGTCTTCACAAACGACGCCTCTAACCTCGCAGAACGCCTCAGCGCGGATATGTCGAAAACCTCTGCTTTGGACTTTGGGAAGCACGCTGCTCAGGTGCCGTCAATAGCCACAACGCAGCCCCAACTCTCGAAGCAGGTGAACGGGTTAGGGCTGGCTCTTTCGCAGTGAGAGCCCTAAAGGCACCCCTCAACTTCCGCCAAGCCGCCCTCTCGTACTGAGTGCGATTGTGATTTAGCGCTTACCGAAATTCACCGATTCAGAATGACAAAGAGACAGGACCATAGGCCCATTGGGTTCAGCTTCCCGGATTAGCAGGTCCTCCGAAGGAGGCGCTTTCAAAATAAGCTCCAGGCTGTTTGGCTAGGCAACTTACTCATGAACTGTTTTATTCTCGCGATCTGTAACGGGTCGCGGGCGTGCCACGAAACATCCCTTGCAGCAGAGCTCCAGAGACAGCTTCGTAGTTGCTCAACAGGGCCTCATCTTCCAGCAAGGGAGCCGTGATCTGCTCGCCGCGATCCAGTCCCATAAGTGCTGCGTCCACGCAATCTTCTGTCGTCATGATGACGGAAGGGTTCAAGGGGTCAAGATCAGCGCCCCAGCAACATCCCATCCTTCCGACAGCACTGCGCCAGGGGTAACAAGCTGAACGCGAATTCCCGTTCCGGCTACCTGCGGCTGAAGAATCTGTGTGAACTGCATCACGTATGCCTTGGTGGGACCATAGACAGGAACCATGGGCAACGGGGCAAAACCAACTCCTGAGCCGATATTGACGATGCTTCCGGTGTTCTTCTTTTGGAAGAGCATAAGTGCTGCTTTGGATAAGGCCGTCAGTGCGGTGTTGTTGAGCGCAATCATGTTGCTGAACTGTTCCAGCGTCGTCAATTTTGAGGTCTGGAGCGGCGAGGTATTCCTCTGCTGCGATACGTTGCTGTCTTTCTGTTGCCCAGATGCGGTAAGTAGCAATGAGCGCGCAGATCGCAGCACATATCCCGAATCCCATCCGGGCATGGCTTGCGTCATAGAAGTGCGCAAAGAGTGCGGCTATCACTGAGAGAGAGCCGGACATAAGCGATCCGGTGTCTTTGAGCAGTACACCTAAGAATCCTCGGATAGATGCACGAGGAACCATATTTAGGCACCGACTCTATACAGTAGACGTTCCATTTCGTGAGCTTCCGTGACACCGAGGCCCACTAGATGGCTCAGGAACCTGTCCAGCCGTGTCCGCACAGCGTCAACATCGAATGCCTGTGGTGATTCGTTCAAAATCTTTACAAGAACAGCACAGATGCGACGACCGACGCTCCACTCGACCCAAAACTGATTGCTCTCGGGAAACCGTTCGAGCCATTTTTCAGCGCAGCCTAATACGCATGGCACCTGAACTTCATGCGGAGCAACCTCGAAGTAGTTCAAATAAAGAAAGGTCAAAAACGGAGAACGGCAAACGTCGATGAACTCTTCAAGAAGAGGCAGAAACGAGTCTGTGTCTCGAATGAGGTTCGGAGGAACAAAACATTTTGCAGGAGCAAAGCCACCGTAATAGATATTGAAGCAAACCGCTGCAAACGCAGTGGCGATATCTGATGTCACAGTTGTTTCGTCCCGATCCTTGTTCCAGGTAAACATGCGTGTACTTTGCAGTTGCGCCATAACGAAAGCACGAACCCTAGTCATTTGCGAGACGGAGAGAGTTTGGAAATCAAGATAACCAACATCGGCACTGCGTAGAAACGGCGTCACGGTATCCATCAAGGGCTCCTCTGGAAGCTCCGCAAAGAAGTCGCGGAGTCGCTGGTCAAACGCTTCCTCTTCCATGTGCTTCATACATCTGGCTGCAGCTTCAAAGTAGACGGAATTCCACTCAGAGGGGCCACGTTCAAAACGCTCCTGTTTATCTCCTCCATATCCGTTTGCTTGCTGCGTCCAGATCAGGTAGGCCTCAATCATCTCCGTCAGCCATGGCGCGGGAGTCTTTCCAAGCAGTGAACGGCTATGTCTGAGCCACAAAGCTGCGCGATGATAGTCAACACGCACATGTCTCAACTCTTTTGGGGCAGCTTCAGGTGTTTCAGGAGAAGGCGTTTGCTTCCGTGGTGGTTTAGGCTTTGCGCGCTTGATCGGGAACGCCGGCCACGCCGGTTCGCTTGCGCCACCGTTGAGCCAGCTCAGTTCATGTCGGATACGTTCCGAGAGCCGGTCTTCTAGGAGTTTGCTCCGTTGAGCCTTTTCTTCCTCTGAGATATTCCATGCGTTGTCAGGCCTGATCGCTCCTTCAAAAGCACAGCGCATCAGCGAAGCAGTGAGATTGGGCTGGGTTTGCTGAATCAGAGGTAAGGTCGCCCCATAGCCGTGAGCAGCGCCATACCCAACAGCGCAGGCGAACCGAAGGAGTTGGTCTTCATCTCCGGCACGACGGGAACGACGCATTAGTAAAACCTGTCCCGCAAAGGCAATGGCTGGTGGATTGAAACGCAAACCGTCCCGATGCAAATAGACCGGGTCAGCCTCACCTTCATACACTCGTTCAAATATGGACCGCACCCAGGAGCCTTCTTCCTCCAGAAGCTCCATCGAACCACTACGCGCCACGAGCGTTGCAGTAGATACGACTGCTTCCGCCATTGTCAGAAAATCCCCGGTGACATCGAACTCCAGTCGGTTGTCGAAGACGTTCTCGTGCTTCTTCGCCCACGTCAGAGCTTCAGCAAGAAACTTCTGTGTTGTTTCGGGACGTTTATAAAGCTCATTCAAAATCGCCATTCGAAGGGAGTTTTCTTGGAGATGCGGAGCCGCCTTCTGTCGAATCGGTCCCAAAGCGCCGCATCCACGGCGCCTTCAACGCTGATCATCGCTCGCCCGGGCAGTTCGATGTGGATCGTGCCGCGAGACGAAGCACTGGGGCTCACCTGCGCCTGGGCTGCTTCGGGCACGTCGTCGATGCTGACCGGCAGCAGCTTAACGGAGGCCTGCGGCAGCGCTTGTAAGCCGCCGCCCTCGTACAGCCTGCGCCACCCGAAGACCTGGTTCGCGTTCACTCCATATCGCTGCGCCACACGCGCAACCGATGCGCCAGGCTCCAGCGTCTCTTCTACGATCCTTCGCCGCTCCTCAACACTCCACCGCCGCCGCGGTGACCGCACAGCTACGAACTGGCCCATCTCCATGCCTGCCATACTGACATCGTCAACTCGGCAGCACACCTCGTCCAGGTGCCTTCACCGGACGCTTACGTTCGACTGGAGCCTCTGTTCGAAGAATGCTGACTTGCGCCGCTTTGTGTCGATGCTGACCAGGATGAGAAGACGCTTTGGCTCGACGTTTCGCGGCCACGGACTTTCGCTGCGCGAAATGTTGGAGCACTCCCACATCGAATGGCATGGAGCGAAGCTGTATTGTCCTGACTTTTCGGATGACTCTAATACACTGGCCGCTACCGTATATGCAGAAGATGGACTGGCACTTCACATGATGCTGAATGCCTTCTGGCAGCCCCTGCAGTTTGCGATACCTCCTGTACCCGATGCCACCCTCCATTGGTTCAGAGTGTTGGATACCTTCGAAACGACTCCAGAGTGCAGCCTCGAAGACGCGGACAAACAGATCGTAGGAGCAGAGTATCTTCTGCAGCCTCGGTCAATTGCTCTGTTGGGAATTAAGAGCGAGAAAAGGCAGTGGCCTGATCTGTCCTTCATGGCGCGGCGCACTTCTGAGTGAGCTATTCCTCCTCGACGCCAGCACCTGAAGCCGAGAGAGTGCCGAGTAGTCTTCGGCAGTGCCGAGCCATCTGAAGTTCCTCCTCTGCACGCATCACCATAAGCTTTCCGTCGCGGTCTCCGAGATCGAGACCAAGGAATGATAGACCAGCGCAGATTTTCTCTCTTACTTCGGCGCTGTGTTCTCCGATTCCGCCGGTGAAAACGAGAAGGTCCAGGCCTCCCATGAGGGCAGCGTAGCTGGCAATGAATTTCCGTACGGCTATACAGAATCCCTCCAGGGCAAGCACGGCCGCGGCATCCCGGGCCGCCACACGTTGCAGCAGCTGATGCATGTCGCTCTCGCCCTTGGACAGACCGAATAGTCCGCTCTCCCGATCGACCAGGGCTTCGAGAGCATCGACGCCCAGACCTTCGCTCCTCATCAGGTACAGCAGAACGCCGGGATCGAGATCGCCGGTGCGGGTTCCCATGGGAACTCCTCCGGTTGGCGTCAAACCCATAGAGGTATCGATGGACAGTCCGTTCCGCACGGCTGTAACACTC